>CAZXBD010000239.1:0-21292 GCA_964638305.1 uncultured Geobacteraceae bacterium
GTAAAGAGTTTGAACGGGTAATTGTCGCGGATGTCCTGTTTGGTGGTGAAGGGGAGTCTGCGGATGTCGTCTAGAGACTGAATGTCGCGCGGTTGGACTTCCAGTTCGTCAAGCTTCTTCCGGTAGTGTGAGTTATTCTCATAAACGTAACTAACAGTTTTTTGCAGCCGACCGAGTTGAATGGCCTGTATTTCGCTACGGCTGCATGACTCTTCTTTATTCCAAAGCATAGATTCACCTCTTGCCTTATCTGTCGCCTGCCATTGAAATTTAAATCCTTTGCGAGTTCTTGTTTGTTTCTTACAGGTAATTCAGTTCTTTTGCTTTTTCGGTGATCTCTGCACGGAACTGCGGGTGGGCAACATTGATCAGCGCCTGGGTCCGCTGACGGACGGTTTTGCCGTAGAGTGCTGCCGCGCCGAACTCGGTGACCACGTAGTGAACATGATTTCGGCTGGTGACTACCCCAGCACCGAGTTTCAACATCGGCACGATTTTACTGACCACGCTGCCGTCGCGTAGCGTAGAAGTGCTCGGCAGAGCAATAATCGGCACACCGCCTTTGGAACGGGAAGCGCCATAGATGAAGTCCAACTGGCCGCCAACCGCCGAATGCATCTTCGTACCGATACTGTCGGCGCAGACCTGACCTGTGAAATCGACTTCAATGGCTGAATTGATTGCGACCATGCGATCGTTCTGCGCTACCACAAAGGGGTCATTCACATATTCTGTGCGGTGCAGTTCAACCAGAGGGTTGTTGTCCACCCAGTCATAGAGGCGTTTGGTCCCGAGCAGAAAACCGCAGGTGATTTTGCCCGGATGAAGGCTTTTGCGAGAGCCGTTTACAACGCCAGCTTCGACCAGGTCGATCACGCCGTCCGAGATCAGTTCAGAGTGAATACCGAGGTCTTTTTTCGCAAAGAGGAATTTCAGGACGGCATTGGGGAGAGCTCCGATGCCCAACTGCATGGTTGCCCCGTCGGGGATCAACTCGGCGATATGGGCGGCGATCTTTTCGACCACCTCCTGATCCGCATCATCCCCCATCGGCATCTCAAATAAGGGTGTGTCGCTTGGCACGATGTAATGCATCTTATCGATATGCATGGCAGTATCGCCCAGGGTACGCGGCATCTGTTCGTTTACCTGCACAATAACGATCTTGGCGACCTCTGCCGCCGAAATAGTGAGCCCCGATTCTGCGCCCATGGAACAGAAGCCGTTTTCATCCGGTGGTGAAACATGGATCAAGGCAACATCGAGGGGCAGATGACCGTTTTTAAAGAGCAATGGGAACTCAGAAAGCATCACCGGGGTGAAGTCAGCCCGTCCCTGATTGACAGCATTGCGAACGTTGGCGCTGATAAACATGGAGTTGATGCGTAGATGGCCTTCCATTTCCGGAGCGACATAGTCTGCCGGGCAGATGGTCAAAGGATGACAGACTTCAACATCCATCAATCCTGGTGCACGTCTGACCAGGGCATCAAGCAACGGTAGCGGCACTGAGGCATTGCCGGTTAAAAAAACCCGATCTCCAGACTTGATTATCTTGACGGCCTCGTCGGCAGTTGTGATGCGCGACTGACAAGTCTCTTGCCAGTTGGTCTCAGATTCTCTCATTACTAAAGACATCGACTACTCCTATTCGCTTTCAACCTGAATGCTGATTCTGCCGTCAACGGCAAGAGCTTTGTCGGAAAAAGCCATGATCGGGTTCAGATCCATCTCCTGGATCATTGGCAGGTCGCCGAGAAGTTGTGAAACTCTCTGAATCAGTTCAATCACTGCCTGCTTGTCGATTCCCGATTCGCCACGGACACCATCAAGCAGCGCAGAAGTTTTGATTCCAGCGAGCATCTCTTCAGCCTCGACCTGGGTTACCGGGGCGACTTTGAAAATCACATCCTTGAGAACTTCGACATAGATCCCGCCGAGGCCGAACATGACCAGATGGCCCAATTCCCGTTCGGCACTGGCACCGATAATCAGCTCACGGCCACCGGGAAGGTATTTCTGGACCAGAAAACCAAGTTCGCCAAAGTGACCAAGGCGGCCTTGCATTTCATTAACAGTATCGTGTACTTCCGTTGCATCATTAAGGTTGACTGCGACACCGCCCATGTCACTTTTATGGTCAATTTTGGCGCTGTCAACCTTGACAACAACCGGATAGCCGATCTCCGTAGCTGCGGCAACGGCCTGCTCGGCATCAGTTGCAACATTCCAGGGTGCGACTGGGATACCGTAGGCTTCAAAAATCTTGTAAACCTCGAGGGCAGAAAGGACTTCTCGACCTGCTTGCCGGGCCTGCTCAATGATCGTTCTGGCCTGAGTAGTGTCGACTCCGCTAAAGGTTTGCGGCAGTCCGATGTCCCTTTGCTGAATACGGCCGTACTGAACCAGGGCACCAAGAGCGCGAGCAGCATCGCCGGGGTTGGCATAGTAGGGCACTGCGCCTTCTTTGAGGATTGTCATGGTCTTCTGATAGCGTTCAAGCTTCAGATTGGTCATGAAGTTACAGACTAACGGCTTGCGTCGCTGACGGCTGACTTCGACAATCTCACGGGCGACAGCGTCGGTGTCGGTGAAGGGCGCGGTGACAAAGTTGATGTAGATGCAATCAATCTGCTCATCGTCCAGCAGTACGTCAAGAGCGGCGCGGAACTGGGGGCCACCAGCTGTGGCGACCACATCAATGGGGTTTTCCAATGCCGCTTGCGGGAACTGGGTCTCCTGCAGACGGGCGATCGATGCCTCGGAAAGCATCGGCACCTCGAGATTGAAATCGATCAGCACGTCAGTGGCGATAACCGCCGGTCCGCCTGTGTTCGTGATAATGCCCACCCGGTTGCCAGTCGGGATCGGCTGACTGGAGAAAGCCATCGCGGCGCGAACCATTTCTCCTTCGTCTTTGAAGGGGAGGACACCAATCTTTTCAAAAATCAGTTCGGTAGCGATGTCGACCCCGGCTAGTGAGCCGGTGTGTGAGGAGGCAGCTTTGGCACCTTCTTCTGTACGGCCAGCTTTCATGGCCAGAACCGGTTTTTTTGCTGTCACCTTGCGGGTCACTTCAAGGAATTCTCGTGGCTTGTCAAAACCTTCTGTATAGAGAATGATCGCTTTGGTTCCCTCATCCTCGCCGTAGTATTGAATAATTTCCGGAATTGAAACGTCGCAGGCGTTGCCGTTGGAGGCGTAGAGCCGCTGACCAATATCAAGGTCGTCCAATACCTGCATAATCAGCGCACCGACGCCGCCACTTAAAGCCACTACCGAGATACTGCCTGGTTTGGGGAAGGTAAAGGTGAAGTTGCAGTAAGCATTCAGTTCCGGGTCGGAATTGATGATCCCCTGACAGTTGGGACCGAACAGACGGATGCCGTATTTGCGGGCGTTCGCCAAAAACTCTTCCTGTAGTCTGACGCCTTCCTCACCCATTTCACTGAAACCGGCCGAGTTGATAATGACCGCCTTAACCCCTTTCTGGCCACATGCCTCAATCGCCTGGGGTACAAACTGACTGGGAATAATGATATGTGCCAGATCGACCTCGCCGGGTATGTCCGCAATAGTCGCGTAGGATTTGAGTCCGCATACCTCTGCGGCATTTGCGTTAACGGGGTATATCTCCCCCTTGTAACCGTAGGTCTGAAGGTTTCTGATGATGACGTTGCCAATGGAGAGCTCTTTGGTCGAGGCACCAATCAGGGCAACCGCTTTTGGTTTAAATAAGGCGTCTAACATCTTATTCTCTCTCCTCAAGTTGCTCGATAAAGGCTTCAACGTTGGTGCGGGTCTGTTCGTCGGAAACGCAGCGAAGATCGTTGAGATCGCCTGAGATCACCAGACTCGGAATGCCGGTCTCCTTCTCCAACCGTTGGGGCATGCCGTAGCGGCTGTTGGAATTGCAGGGACAAGTTTTGGCATCATGATAGATGATGCCGTCAATGTGGAATTTCTTCAGCATCTCCTTAATGTACACTTCCTTGTAAGCATCGGAGCGGACGATAAAGAGCCCGAGATAGGCCTTAGCCATGCTGCGGATCGGGTCGTTGGCGTCGAAGTCGGGGAAGATCCAGCTGCTGCAATAGGTGGAAACCAGAACGCTCGACTGCAATTCGGTAAACAGCTCGGAGTGTTGGCGCAGTCGACCCCATACCGGCATTCCTTCCCAGTAGATGCGGTGTTTCTCATTATCTACCGCACCTATTTTGTCGGCCATTCGCTGCTTGAGCTCACCGAGCAGTTGCCGATAATAGTCGACAGCCTGAGGGGTGCCGCGTAAGACCACTGCCGGGCCCATGTGGATGGTGCCGTCAAAGAAGGTAAGGGGGGCAGGGGAGGCGGTCGCAGTCTCAAGAACCTGCCGCCAGAGTTCGGTGCATTCACGAGAGAGAGCAACTGTTTCTCGCAGACGCTGCATGTCAAGTTTGTCTCCGGCAACCCCCTCCAGAGTCGGGATCAGTGCCTCTATCTGTCTGGTGACGTCGTCGATCAGGATGTCGGTGACATCAGTAAAGTTTTTCGGAGAAGTGATGCCGATACAGGGGACATTCAGCTCTTTTGCGTACCAGGAAAACCAGTCCTGAACGTCACGACATTGGTTGGTGTTGTAGACCAGGATGTCGGGGCGGGGCGGGGCCTCAATGCCCGGGTAGGCCTTGGCAAGGGGCGAGACCCCTTTCAGGTAAGCGCCGATGTCGGCGGTCAGGTAAGAGCAGATATCGGGTGAGTAGCCGATGGTGTTGGCCTCAGGAATCAGTTCGGTGGCCATCCGCGTCGCGCCGAGCATGGCAGCGTGGTTTTCCGGAAAGTGTACGGCAAAGCCCAACGCTCTTAGCAGTTCCGCCGGGCCAACACTGGTACACCAGGCGACTTTTCGATCTGTCGATTTTTCTGCGTCATTCAGATCGTAGAAGTAGTCGGACATGATTTTCATCATCTGTCCGGTTGCCTTGATCTTCTTCCTCTGCGATTGCTTGTCTTGTGCCATGATCACTCCAAGCTCTTTTGTTTTGTCGTTCTATTCTTCCTTTTTGTTTGCTGCTTTCTCGGCTGCTGCATCCATAGCGTAGAGGGCCGCGCCATGGGCACCGGTGAACTGGGGGAACTCCGGAAGCATTACCGGCCGGCCGATCAGTTCCGCGGTCATCTCCACCAGGTAGGGATTGTGGGCCACCACTCCGCCACTCAAGACCACTTTTTCGGTCAAGGAGTCCATTTCCAGAACCCTCTGGATCATCGAATAGAAGACTCCCTTGATGATGTCGGCGACCGGTTTGCCGTGACGGATGTTCTCTAAAACCTCGGTAGCCGAAAAGACTGTGCAGTAGCTGCCGAGCTTGATTGTTTCCGTCGCCTGTCGGGCCAGGTTGTTCATCTCGTTAAGGGGGATGTCAAGACGGCTGGACATTTCTTCGAGAAAGGCTCCGGTTCCGGCAGCGCATTTGCGATTCATTTTAAAGCTGTTGCGCAGCCCAGCGGCATCGACCTTGATGACCTTGTTGTCCTGACCGCCAATGTCAATGATAGTGATTGCTTCAGGGAAACTGTAGTGACAGCCTTTGGCGTGACAGCCGATTTCGGTTTTGCTTTTTTGGGTCACAAAGGAGACGTTGTTGCGACCGTAGCCAGTGGCAACGGCGTTAACAATGTCACTTTGGTTGGCATCAGCCATTACCAGTGAGGCGTCCAGGCAAAACGCGGCGGTTGCGGCAAAATCGGTCCCTGATTTTTTAACCGCATGGCCGAGCAGCACCCCGTGCCGGTCGATAACCACCACCTTGGTGCGTGATGCTCCCATGTCAAGTCCGATATAGACCGGCTGTGCCATATTTGTTTCCTGTTTAGTGGCCACGGCATGCCGTGGCCTTACACTCGTTAATATCGGGCGGCTTCTGCTTCAATTGTTCTGACCAGGTTGACTAGTCGCGGCCCGATATCGTCCTCGAGCATATGCTGGCGCAGCAAAAAAGATGGTGCTGCACAGTTAAATGTCAATAGCCGGGTCCCGGCGATCGGCAACATCGGTACGCCAATAGCGTTGACGTCGCTACGCCAGTCACCGATAGATAAGCAAAAGCCGCGCTCTTGATAGTCGCGCAATGCCTGTTCGATGCCGGCTTTATGCTTTGGCCAATTGTCTGGGTCTCGTTGGTGAATGTTGTCCATCAGTTGTTCCCGCTCATTTTCAGGCAGGCCACATAGGAGTGCGCGACCCATGGCGGTTGTGGCGATAGGAACCATTGTGCCCGGTTCGCGGCGCAAGGAAACAGTGGCGTCAGTGCTGTGCCGCCCATCAAGGTAGATCATGCCGAGACGATCTCGGGTCCCGACTGAAACCACAGTATGTGAATAGTCAGCCAACTCCTGCATCATGGGTCGGGCGATCTTCAATACATCCATGTTAGTGAGAAGTGAGAACCCGAGGGAGAGGACCCCCGTACCGAGTTGATACTTACCCAGTTTTTCGTCGTGATAGAGATAACCCATGCGGGTCAGTGTGTAAGTCAACCGGGAAACGGTCGGTTTTGGCAGGCCGGTACGCTCAGCAATGTCCTGGTTTCCCAGATGCCGATCTCTGGGCCTGAAGCAGCGCAGGACTTCAAGCCCACGAGCCAGTGCCGTTACAAATTGACGATCCTTGCAGTTTTCTTCGAGGGGGTCGATCCCATCCTTCGCAATCAACTTCGCCTTGTTCTCTTTATTTTCCAATGCTGTGTTTTTGTCCATAGTCTCTTGCCTGACCGGTCACCGTGGTTGACCTTAGCGCTAAAGAGATTTTCGTATTACAGCTTTCGCAGTTGAGATTTGCTTTTGTTTTTAATCTCTACAGAAAAGGGCATGTAGTGTCAAGCTATAAAACGATGTTATTACGAAAACACGTACCGCATTGCGAAACTATATGTATGTGGCTGTGCTTTATGTTTTTGCTTATAAAACATATATGTAGGGATTATATTAATTTAAAAAAAACCATCAAACACTTTTGAAACAAGATGTTAGGTGCTGTGTGAATGTCCAATAACTTTTTTCTGAAGAAAAATATTTACAAACAGTGTGTTGTCGGTTAGGATTTGCTGGAAACGAAAGAGTGTTTCGCATCGTGAAACATGAAGTGAGCTCGTTGCTGTTTGAGTAAATCGTTTTAACAGCGCTAGTTTGTGTTACAGGATGATCCATAATTCTCACGGTTTTTAACATCACTTTAAGTAGAGGATATGCGAATGAAACCGATTACAACTGTTGGCGTTGTCGGCGCCGGAACCATGGGTTCGGCGATTGCTCAACACTTTGTCATGAAAGGTCTGTCTGTCATCCTCGTTGACCAGAAGGAAGAGTTTCTTGATCGGGGAGTAGGCTATATGCGTGAATCCCTGGGTGAGGCCTTGCAGCGCGGGCTGATTGATCAGCAGGCCTTTGACCAGATCCTTGGTCGCCTGCACTGCACCACCGAGCAGTCTGAGCTGATTAAGGCTGATCTGGTGGTTGAGGCAATTTTCGAAAACCTAGAGGTCAAGAAAGGCCTGTTTGCTGAACTGGAGAAGGTCGTCAGTCCTGACTGTATTCTCGCCAGCAACACCTCTTCATTTCTGATCAGTGAAATTGCTGCTGATCTTCAAACTCCCGAGCGGGTCGTTGGTGTCCACTATTTCTATCATGCCGCTAAGAATAAACTGGTCGAATTGATTCCCGGTGAAAAGTCAGCGCCGGAGATTGTCTCTGCGCTGGAAAATTTTTATACCTATTATGACAAGACCCCGATTCTGGTTAAAGACGCGCCAGGGTTCGCTGTCAACCGTTTCTTCGTTCCCTGGCTGAACGAAGCGGCCCGTCTCTATGAGGAAGGTTTTGGCAGTATCGCTTTTATTGACAAGCTCGCCTGTGAAGTCTTCGGTGTTGGCATGGGTCCTTTTTCCCTGATGAACGCCACCGGTGTGCCGATTGCTATGCACGCCGCCGATGGCCTGGCAAGCGAACTTCACAAATTTTACGCTCCTGCAAAGGTCCTTTGTCAACAGGTCGAAGCCAAACAGGATTGGAATGTTGAAGATACTCAGCACCTTAATAATGGTTTTGATCAGGCTGATGTTGTCACCCGTCGCCTGGTTGGTGCCAGCCTCGGGGTTGCTGCACAGATGGTCAGTGAAGGTGTCATCAATGCAACCTCCACCGATCTGGGTGCGCGTGCAGGCTTGCGCTGGCCGATGGGTCCTTTCGAACTACTCGAAAAGATGGGTGCAGCCAAAGTCAAAGAGATGGTCGAAAGCGTGTTCTCTGCCTGGGATCTGCCGTTGCCGGCTTGTTTAGCAGACTCTGCAAAAGCACAAAGTTTATCCCTCAACTGGGTCACTACAGAGGTCGTCGGCGAATGTGGATTTATTCTTTTCGATCTTCCTGACCGGATGAATCCACTCGGCGAGCAGGTGATGTGCCAGCTCGATCGCTCTGTTGATGAACTCAACGCCCGCCCCGATATCAGTAAAATTTTCATTCACGGCAAGGGCAAAGCTTTTATCGCTGGTGCTGATATTAAGTTTTTCCTCGATGCTATGGCCGCTGACGATTTACAGCGTGTTCAGTCTTTTACTGAGTTCGGTCAGCAAGTCCTGAACAAGATCAGTGCATCCGATAAGATCACCTACGCCTATCTCGATGGCTTGGCTCTTGGTGGAGGTCTGGAGCTGGCCCTGGCCTGTGATTACCGCATCGGCACTCGCAAATCGGTCCTGGCTTTTCCAGAAACCGGCATCGGCATCTATCCAGGACTCGGTGGCACCCAACGTGCCAGCCGTCTGATCGGCGTGGCCCGTGCCAAGCAGTTAATCGCCAGCGGTCAGTTTATTAATGCTAAAAAAGCTTATGCTCTCGGATTGGTTGATACCGTTATCGAGCCGGTTTTTGACTGGCGAGAATTGGCGGCCTTGTCAATCGACAAAGCACAGGCTGGTCGTGTTGAGGAAACATCAGAGGAACTCGAGTTTGCAGCATTTGACGGTGACTTCAACCACCCACTACTGGCTCGTGAGGGTTTTGAAAAACAGACCAAAGGCATTACCCGCAAAGCTCCGGTTGCAATGAGAACTGCCATGCAACTGATCGACCAGGGCTATGGCCTGGATCTTCAGGACGGTCTACAACTGGAGCTAGATGGTTTGAAAACTATTTTTTCTACACAAGATGCCCGTATCGGACTCTCCTGCATTCTCAGCGGACAGAAGCCTAACTACATAGGGCAATAGATCACTCTTGCAAAAAGTCTTGAGATGGCACAGTCATCAAACGAGGAGTCATTATGAAAGCAAGCGTACAGGGGTTTCAGGATAAGCAGTCTGGAAGCGGCGCACTTTTTGAGGATGTCTATCTGCTCGAAGGGAGACGTACCCCGTTCGGAAAATACACTGGCAGTCTCTCGACGGTTTCGCCGACTGACCTGGGGATTCTCGCCAGTCGTGCCGCGATTGAGGCCTCTGGGGTGTCAGCCAGCGACATTGACCAGACCATTGTTGCCAACGTCGGCCAAGCCAGTGCTGACAGCTTTTTTCTCCCCCGTCACATCGCCCTTTACAGTGGCGCGCCACTCGAAAGTACTGCACTGTTGACCCAACGGATCTGTGGTTCCGGGGTCGAGCTGCTGGGGCAGGCTGCAGAGCAGATTGCCCTCGGTAAGGCCAACCTGGTTCTCGGTTGTGGAACCGACACAATGAGTCGTTTCCCTCTTGCTTCCTATTCTGCACGTCAGGGTTTTCAGTTGGGGCGACCTGAGTTCGTCGACCTGCTCTGGGAGGCCTTGAATGATACTGCTGCAGTGCCCATGGGCTCTACTGCCGACAACCTGGCCAGGGAGTTCTCTCTGACGCGAGAGGACGTTGATGCCTTCGCCATGCGTAGTCAGCAACGTTATGCAATGGCACAGGAGGCAAACTTCTTCCAGCAGGAGATCATGCCGATAGCTGCCAAGGGTGTGCTTGAAATGGAGAATCTCAAGTCACGCAAGTATCGCTGCAACACTCGTGACGGCATCGCATCTGATGAACATCCGCGGCAGGCTAACATGGAGCAGCTTGCCAAACTGCCCTTCGTCTTTAGTAAAGAGGGCCCGACTACTGCTGGCAGCGCATCAGGCATCGTCGATGGTGCCGCTGCACTGCTGGTTGCTTCCGGCGATTATGTTCGGTCCAACGGCCTGAAGCCATTGGGCAAAATCCGTGGATTTGCTTCTTCTGGTGTGCTCCCTGAGATTATGGGCATCGGCCCGGTTCCGGCGATTAATCTTCTCCTGGCACAAATGGGAATGACGATTAAGGATATTGACCGCTTTGAAATTAATGAGGCTTTCTCAGCTCAGTGCCTGGCCGTCGCTCGAGCGCTGGAACTTGATCAGGAAAAACTCAATATCAACGGTGGTGCCATCGCCATCGGTCACCCTTTGGGTGCGACCGGTGTGCGTCTGGCGCTGACCTGCCTGAAAACTTTGCATCGAGACAGTAAACAATTTGGAATCGCCTCGGCTTGTATCGGTGGTGGCCAGGGGATCGCCATGGTCATGGAGGCCTGCTGATGGGCGCTGCGGACCAGGAGGTCGGGAGCCGGGTGGTGGTAGTCACTGGAGCCGGACAAGGGATCGGTGCTGCCATTGCTCGAACCTTTGCCGATCGCGGGGCAAAGCTGGTGCTGGTTGATGTCAATACAGAGCAATTGCGGCAATTAGCCAGCAGTCTCGAAGGTCCTGGTTGTGAAGTTTTGCCGATCACCGTTGATGTGACTAACAAAGAGCAGGTACAGCAACTGGTTGAACAGGTCCTTGAAAAGTATGGCCGCATTGATGTCCTGATCAACAACGCTGGCATCATCCGCGACAATCTGATCAGCAATATCTCCGAGCAGGATTGGGACCAGGTTCTGGATGTCAACCTCAAGGGTGCTTTTCTCTGCTGTCAGGCGGTCTTCCCAACCTTAAAGACTCAGAAGGCTGGTAAAATAGTCAATATTGTCTCCCGAGCTTGGCTCGGCAGTATCGGCCAGGCTAATTATACCGCCAGCAAAGGTGGCTTGGTCAGTTTGACCCGCTCGCTGGCACTCGAATTTGCCCGTTTCCAGATCAATGTTAATGCTGTGGCGCCCGGCGTGATCGATACCCCAATGACTCAGGGGATGCCGGCTGAGGGGCGCGAACGACTGATTCGCATGCAGCCAACCGGCAAGATGGGTAAGGTGGAGGATGTCGCCGCTGCGGTCGCATTCCTGGCTTCAGAGGACGCTGAATTCATCACCGGTCAGGTCTTACATGTCGATGGCGGTAAAAGCTGCGGTCTGCTGTCACTTTAGGGACAACAAATGAACGCTTATCTGGTCGAAGCAAAACGGACTGCTATCGGCAGGGCCCATCCCGAAAAAGGATTGTTCCATGAGGTGCGGGCAGATGAAATGCTTGCGGCCCTGATGTGCGGACTGCTTGAAGGGATGCAGGCCGGTGAAGCACTCACCCAAGCCATTGATGATATCTATATCGGCTGCGTCGGACAGCATCTGGAGCAGGGCAAGAATATTGCCCGGCTCTCTTCTCTGTTAGCTGGCCTGCCTGTGTCGATACCGGGTGTTACCATCAATCGCCTCTGCGCTTCAAGTTTGCAGGCCTTCAACTTTGCCGCATCCACAATTACTTCTGGTAACGCCGACCTGCTGCTGGCTGGCGGCGTCGAGCATATGGCTCATGTGCCGATGCAGGCGGCAACCGATTACCATCAAGAGCTTCTGGCTCGCTACGTGTTCCCTTTCAATAATATGGGGTTGACCGCAGAAAAGGTCGCCCAGATCTATGGCGTCAGTCGTGAGGAGCAGGATGCCTTTGCTGTGGCAAGTCATGGCATGGCAGTCACCGCTCAGCAAGCCGGATACTTCACCAGAGAAATCCTGCCGATTCCTGCTGGTGAAACGATTGCCGATCAAGACCAGTCACCGCGACCCGGAACTAACATCGCAGGTCTCGCCGCATTGAAAACGATCTTCATGGCAGATGGCACCGTGACGGCGGGAAACAGCTCGCCCCTCAATGATGGTGCCAGCTTGACCTTGTTGGCCTCAGATGCTGCCTGCGAGCAGTTCGCATTGCAACGCCGGGCCCAAGTGGTCGATTTTGCTGTGGTCGGTCTCGACCCTTGCCAGATGGGCATGGGACCGGTTCCGGCGATCCGCAAGCTGTTACAGAAAAACCACCTCTCGGTTGCCGATATCGACCTTTTCGAGCTGAATGAGGCCTTCGCCAGCCAGGTGGTCGCCTGTATCAACGAATTGCAATTGCCAGGTGAGAAGGTCAACCCGTGGGGTGGGGCTATCGCTCTCGGTCACCCCTTAGGTTCTACTGGTACCAGATTGATCACCACCTTGCTAAATGGACTTGAGAGCAGTGATGGCAGATACGGGATCGCTTCTCTATGTATCGGCCATGGCCAGGGAATGGCGACCCTGATTGAAAGACTTTGAAAGACCTACAATAATCGGTTCACAGGAGAAGGAATTATGTCGATAACTGCTTATCGCTGGATGATGAATGGAGTCAAAGAGCCGCTGACCCGCCAGGAATTTATCGCTCAACCTGAGGCGGGTGAGGTTGTTGTCGAAGTCGCCGGATGCGGGGTTTGTCATACCGATCTGGGCTTCTTTTACGATGGCGTGCGGACTAATTCTGAACTGCCACTCGCTCTGGGACACGAAATCAGCGGCCGCGTGGTAGCTGCCGGTGACGGTACCGGGGCTTGGCTGAGTAAGGCGGTGATCATTCCGGCAGTCATGCCCTGCGGCGAATGTGATCTCTGTAAGCGTGGCAAAGGAACCATCTGTCGCAGTCAACAGATGCCGGGAAACGATATCCAGGGTGGTTTTGCAAGCCATATTGTGGTCCCCGCCCGCGACCTGTGTCCGGTCGATGAACAGCGGTTAGCCGCTGCCGGACTGGAACTTGCTGATGTCTCGGTGGTGGCCGACGCAGTGACCACGCCATACCAGGCGGTCCATCAGGCAGGTGTAACCGAAGGCAGCCTGGCGATTGTCGTCGGCGTTGGTGGCGTCGGTGGCTATTGCGTGCAGATGGCCAAAGCTTTTGGCGCGACAGTCGTTGCCATCGATATCGATCAGGGTAAACTGGATGCCATTACCGAACATGGTGCGGCCATTACTTTCAACGCCCGTGAGATCAACGACCGCGATCTGAAAAAAGCGATCAGCACTTTCGCAAAAGAGAATGGTCTGCCGAGTACCGAGTGGTTCATCTTCGAATGTTCAGGTAGTAAGCCTGGGCAGGAGTCAGCATACGGTTTGATGGTGCACGGTGCTACCTTGAGCGTGGTCGGGTTCACTATGGATAAAGTTGATATCCGCCTCTCCAACTTGATGGCCTTCCATGCTCGCGCACTTGGTAACTGGGGCTGCTTGCCGGAGTTCTACCCAGCGGCTCTCGATCTGGTGCTCGACGGAAAGGTCGATCTCAAATCCTTCATAGAACAGAAACCACTTAGCGAGATCAACGGTGTTTTTGATGACGTGCATCAACAAAAAATGCAGCGTCGCTCCATTTTGGTTCCATAAACATAATATATTAATTGATTTAGAGGAGATTACACCATGGCTACAGCTGATCAGATTATTGCCGAAACCGCACCCGCTGTACTCATCGATCACAACCTGATTGATAAGGATGTCGAGAGTCTATGTGATGGCATGGTTCAGTATGAAAAACGTCCAGCCAAGCGTCGTGACGGATCCGTAGTGGAAGGGCTCTACAACGCCTGGATCATCTTCAATAATCCCAAACAATTCAACTCCTACACGACCAATATGGTCAAGGCCACCATCCTGGCTTTCCGACGTGCTTCGGTTGATCGAGAAGTCAATGCCGTGGTCTTTACTGCAGTGGGTGATAAAGCCTTCTGTACAGGTGGAAACACCAAGGAATATGCCGAGTACTATGCTGGCAATCCACAGGAGTATCGTCAATACATGCGCCTCTTCATTGACATGGTCTCGGCGATCCTTGGTTGTGACAAGCCGGTTGTCTGCCGTGTTAATGGCATGCGCATCGGCGGTGGCCAGGAAATAGGTATGGCTTGTGACTTCACCATTTCTCATGACCTCGCCAACTTCGGCCAGGCCGGTCCGAAGCATGGCTCAGCGGCGATCGGTGGCGCAACTGATTTTCTGCCGGTGATGATTGGCTGTGAGCAGGCGATGGTCTCTGGAACCCTCTGCGAACCTTTCTCAGCTCATAAAGCAGCACGTCTCGGTATCATCGCCGATGTGGTCCCGGCACTCAAGATAGATGGCAAGTTTGTTGCTAACCCGACTGTGGTTACCGATCAGATGATTGATGAATACGGTCGCATCATCCTCGGTGAATTCCGCAGCGGTAGTGCCTTTAAGGAAGGTCGTGACCTGATCAAAACCGGTGAGGTCGACCTCAGCCTGCTCGATGAAAAGGTCGAGGAACTTTGCGCCAAACTGATCGAAACTTTCCCTGAGTGCATGACCAAAAGCCTTGAAGAATTGCGTAAGCCAAAGCTCGAAGCCTGGAACAACAATAAGGAAAATTCCCGCGCCTGGCTGGCGCTGAACATGATGAACGAAGCCCGTACCGGTTTCCGTGCTTTTAACGAAGGCAATAAGGAGACTGGCCGCGAGATCGATTTTGTCAAACTTCGTCAGGGACTGGCCAAAGGGGTTCCTTGGACCGAGGAACTGATCGACAGCCTGATGCCTGGGAAGGAGGGCTGAAATGAGTGACAGTCCACTGAAAGTCTGGCTGGACCGCGAAGGCACACTCCTGCGTTTGCGACTGGCGCGGCCCAAAGCCAACATCGTCGATGCGGCTATGATTTCTGCACTTGATGCCGCACTGGCAGAATATCGCGAGACCAAAGAGCTACGAGCCGTTTTGCTCGACCATGAAGGCCCGCACTTCAGTTTTGGTGCCAGTGTCGATGAGCATATGCCTGGACAGTGTGACGAGATGCTCAAGTCCTTGCATTCCCTGGTGCGAAGTATGTTGAACTGTCCATTACCACTGTTGGTCTCGATCAAAGGTCAATGTCTCGGTGGTGGGCTTGAAGTCGCCTTGGCCGGAAGCATGTTGTTCGCCGCAGCGGATGCCAAACTCGGTCAGCCTGAGATCAAACTGGCAGTTTTTGCTCCGGCTGCAAGTTGTTTGCTACCAGAGCGAATCGGCCAAGCGAAAGCTGAAGAGCTGCTATTTTCAGGGCGTAGTATGAGTGCTGATGAAGCGCTGGCAACAGGGTTGATCGATTCTCTCGCTGATGATCCGGAGGAAGCAGCCTTGGCATATTTCGATAAACACCTGGCGTCGCACAGCGCCAGCACCCTTCGATTTGCTGTTGTTGCCACACGGGAAGAGTACCTGCAACGGGTGATTGCCAAACTGGAGCGGGTGGAAACCCTCTATCTCTCTCAGTTAATGGAAACCCATGATGCTGTTGAGGGGTTAACTGCTTTTCTTGAAAAACGACCGGCCAAATGGGAGAATCGCTAAGGGCCTGTTTGAGGGACTGTCCCCGCATGGGGGTTGTTCCAGGTCTGCCTAAACGAAGCGTTTTTGGGACTGCCCTTGCGTGATGAATAAACCAAACAATCAGGAGGTTATAGACGTCCACTGCCACTGTTTCGCAGGACTGGAACAGGCTGAGCGGGTTCATTCCGGGCTTGCCATACTGCGCAATGCGGGCGTTTCTCACATGGCTGTTATGGGGCTGGTCAATACCAGCTTTAACGTTCAGGATATCTGGAAATTGATTCCCGAAGGTTTTGACAACCTGGGCGATCCGCTCTTTTACGAAGCTGATGATCTTCTGCAGTTTACCCGTGAAAACGGTGAAATGCTTTTTCCGATGGTCGACACGCGCTGCATGGCTGGAGATGTGCCAAACACACTTCGTGACTATGTCAAGCGCGGCTTCCGGGGGATTAAAGGCCTCTATCTGGCCGATGAAGGTAATGACCTGGGGCTAAACAGTATCCCTGACCTCTTCGGTATCAGTCTGGAACAGTACCATCAACGCGAGTGGCAAATTTTCGCGTTTGCAGAGGTCAACAATCTGCCGGTCCTTTATCATATGGACGCCAACCGCTACGGCGATGTGATGCAGGGTATCCTGGACGATTTCCCCCGTTTGAGAATTAACTTCCCCCACTTTGGCATCGGCCGGAAAGCCTTTCGTAAAATTCTCGATCGTTATCCCAACGCCTCTACTGATATAGCCTTTATGTTGCCACACATCCAGAACAACCCTGAGAGTTATTCTGATTTCATAAACCATTATCAGGATCAGGTCTGCTTTGGTTCAGACGCACTTATCTATCAGCCAGAGGTTGTGCTTGAGTATATTGAGTTGGTGAGGTCGATGAAGCTCTCGGAGGAGATAGAAACGAAAGTTTTCTCAGAGAACCCGCGCCGGTTCCTGGGGTTGGGGTGCTGCAGTGAGCAGGTGTATTTAAAATAGGAGCCTGTGTCGCACCTTTTTCGGTGCATGAGCCCCGATTGAGGCGATGACGAAAACAAGCAACACTGTTTCTGGCAGAGGCAGAAAACCATGGTACGCCGCTCCGAGGATTAGAAGTTTCACCACGCTGATTGTACCTGCCAGTTCCCTGAAGATTTGACGATGTCGTAACCATTCGGTGGCAAGGAGCAGGCCCCCGCTGATAAACGCAATAAACACATATAGCTTCGGTGGGCCAGGGATGGCGTCGAGAAGGTAGGCGGCCAGAAAGACTGCAGCCCCTACCTGGTGAACCGCTCTGATCAGAATGGAAAGATTCAGAACCCAGTAAGGGCGGTTACCGATTCTGCCCATCTTCTCACTCTCTTCACAACGATTTCTTATCTCTTCCGGCATTGGTTTCCTCAAAGAAGCCTTCACCACTATTCCTTCATGAGTCTCTGCGTTGGTTTGAACTGTTGAGAGCTGTCTCTAAGGTGATCGTGTCCAGAACTGCTTTAGTGAGGTTATCTATCTCATGAAGAATGCTCTGTAATTCATCTATTACAGCTCCACCTGCATTATCTGCGGGGCTCGGAGTATCGAAATCTGATTCCAGCATTTCAAACAACTCAATCACATCAAGCAGTGTTGTTCGATTAACAACACCGGTAAATCGATATCCGCCACCAGCGCCGCGTACGGCCTGCACCAGCCTGGAACGAACCAGTGTGCGTAATATCTTTGCCAGATGATGTGTAGAGATGCCGTACTTTTCGGCGATTTCGGTGGTAGAAAGCTGCTTTTCGGGATCTTTTGCCAGTTCCAGAACTGCATAGAGAGCAAACAGACTCGATTTTTGTATTTTCATAAGCTGATCTCAATTGTGAGAGGACTCTATATCCTCAATGTTTTTTTCCAGCTCGATATAGCGACCTGTCCGCAAACCCTGACTACGGAAAAATGACAAGGTCAGTTTATTCTCCCGGTCTACCATAGTCCTTACAGTCGTAACGCCTGCTTTTTTGAGTCGTTGACAGATTTCTTTCAGCATAAGCTGGCCGACACCCATCTCACGACACTTTGGCGATACGCTTAGTGCAAAGACCCAGCCGCATGGCGGTGATCCAAATTCCCAGGCACGTATTTCTCCGACGATGAACCCGACAACCTCATCACCTGTTTCGGCGACGAGGAAATAGCCTCCCTCCCTTTCATTGGTCACGTAGCGGTCAAAGATGCCGCGCCAATAGGTTGGCTTTTCATCCTCAATTCCGTCAAGATCCAACTCGATCACTGCGTCAAAGTCGTTAATGACTGCTTTTCGAATGGTGGTTTGAGCTGTCATCTCATTAACCTGTCACGAATTAGTCTAGTGTAATGTTTTAATCTGGTATTGTGGTACCATAATTATTGCTTAATGCACAAGCTTTTCCTTTCCTTGCAGAGTTATAGCTCAAACTATTGTAAAGAACTCAATACAAGAAGTGTGAGTTAAGCGGTTTCAATTCTCTTGACAATTAAATTGGTATTACGGTACTCTTTTATGTAATTAGCGGTGGCTCTTGTTTTGCTCAACGAACTAGCAGAAGAGGTATGAGAATGAGGTACGCAGAGACTGGGATTAATCTAGAAATAGACCTCAGCCGGGGAAACATTGAGAAAGTTGCAACTGATCCAAGAGAGACCGAGCTTTATCTCGGCGGGCTAGGGACAAACACCAAGATTATGTGGGATAGGGTACCCCCTGAGACGAAGCCTTTTTCTCCAGACAATCTTCTTATATTCGGTGCCGGTCTTTTGTGTGGTACGCCGGCGACCGGCTGTAATCGTACGATTGTCTCCACCATTTCTCCTCAATCTGAGTTGATGGCGTTTTCAATGATGGGTGGCTTCTGGGCGCCGGAATTGAAGTATGCAGGTTACGATAAGGTGATCCTGAGCGGCAAATCAGCTGATCTGGTTTATCTCTGGATCAATGATGACAAGATAGAAATACGTGATGCTTCTCATTTGCGCGGTAAGGGTGCGATTGAAACCGCGGAGCTCATCAAGGAGGAGCTGAAAGAGCCGAAAGCTCAGGTCGCCGCTATCGGCATGGCCGGAGAAAATCGAGTTTATTACGCATCCATTGAACAAGGTAGATCCAGTGCCAGTCGTGGTGGAATTGGTGCTGTTATGGGAGACAAAGGAGTCAAGGCGATTGTTGTTCGCGGCACCAAGGATATCAACCTTGCCCAACCTGCTGAGTACATAGGCCTTTGTAATGAGGTACTGCAATATATCAAACATCGGGAAGGTAATCCCATCCCGGGTGTTATGCCTATTTTAGCCGGGCTTGGCTCACCGCAAGAGATGAAAGTTCATGATGAAAAATGGCACACTGAGAATTTCATGTGGGGGAATTCACGAGAACGCAAAAGAGACTTTTGGACTGAAGAAATAGAAAAAGAGTGGACGGAGACAATGGAAAAAGCCAGGACGCGCCTGGTCAGTTGTTTCAACTGTCCGATGGAATGCGGGGCCACGATTTCCATGCCAGGGCTCCCAACCTATATGATGAAATGCTTCACCAAGCTGACCTATACCATGGGAGCTTTTTCAGACCTGGATTTTGGTTTAAGTATTGCTCAGAAAGCCACTGAATATGGAGTAGATGGATTTTCTGCCCCACAGGTTATGGCCTTTGCCCTCGAACTGTTGGAAAATGACATTTTGACGGATGCAGATTTTCCCGAAATGCCGGAGGATAGCGAAGGTCGGTTCTACTACTTGCTGGACAAAATTGTCCGGCGCGAAGGCATCGGCGATATTCTGGCCAATGGAACTTATTGGGCGGCCAAAGAGATTGGTAACGGCGCAGAGGCCTACGCGCATAATAATATCAAGAAGACCGAACAGTTGCCGCTTAAGCTGTCAATGTTAAACCCGGTCTATTTCCTTATGTATGCGACCGGTGAAAAGTTTAACATTACCCAGATTGAAGGACAGTTTCCGCAGGCGCCCTTTGCGACCAAAGAGGAGCGAGAAGCGTTTGTCTCCGATTGGATTCAGGTTCCGCACGAAAAGTTCAAGCAGATTTTGCTGGACTGGGAATTCCGCGGTGAATACTCAAATCCCTATTATCCAAACGTTGAGATGTCATGTGACATTGTTGATTGGCAAGAGACCATGCACTACATCGATGATGCTCTCGGCCAGTGCGCGGGTTTGTCCTCCTTTCCTCTGAAACCTCCTTATCATATCCACAACTATCCGAAGTTTATCCAGTCAGGAGCCGGGATTGAGATGGACCAGGCCAAGCTCACGCAAGCGGCCAAGCGGTATCGGACTTTAGTGAGAGCCTTCAATATAGCCAGAGGTATGCGGCGAAAAGACGAGAAGCCGCCTGCGAACCATTGGAAGAAAAGGTTCCCTGAACTTGAAGAAGAGCTCCTGGATGCCTATTACAAGCTCAAGGGGTGGAATAATGATGGTATCCCGACCAAAGAGTCCTTACATGAATTAGGCCTGGATTACGTCAGCGAAGAATTTGTCAAGCGGGGCATCTTGTCTGATGGCGAGGGAGCACCTGTCGAAGAGACTTCAGCCTAAAATAACTTCAGAGAACCTGTAGAGTGGAGGGCTCAAGCCTTGAAGAGCGAAAAAAAGACCATCAAGACCATCAAGATTGATATCAGCAAATGCAACGGTTGCCGAGCCTGTGAGGTGATCTGTTCCTCCTTTCACGCTGCACCGAAATATAGCAGCAACAATCCGGAGAGATCACGTATCCGGGTGACTCGTGAACCCTTGCGAGATGTCTATGTTCCCGTCTACGCAGGTGAATATACGGTCGCTGAATGTGCCGGTAGAGATAAATACATCATCGACGGTAAAGAATATGATGAGTGCGCATTCTGCCGGGCTTCATGCCCCTCGAGGGATCTGTTCAAAGAGCCTGATTCAGGTCTGCCGCTCAAATGCGATATGTGTGAAGGCGAAGATGAGCCTTTGTGTGTTAAGTGGTGTCTGGCTGATGCTTTGACTCTTGAGATCAGAGAAGTGGACGTCGACGTTTCAGAAGTGTCGCCGGAAGAGATTGAGATCGGCCTGGAAGCACTCATCAACAAGCATGGCATTGACAAGGTCGCTGATATCGTCTCACAGATACACAAAACTTCGAAACCGACTAAAGGATAAATCCTGACGTGGATACTGTAGCCCCTGAAAAAGAAATAATCGAGGTCATAAAAGAGAGTGGTGGCGACTCATTCAAGTACTGCTATCAATGCGGACGCTGTGACGTTGTCTGCCCCTGGAACCGGGTGCGGGATTTCAGTATGCGCAAAATCATCCGCCAGGCGACCTTTGGTTTAACAGAGATCGAGCAGGAAGAGATGTGGCGATGCACCACCTGTAAAACCTGTGTCGATAACTGTCCAAGGGGAGTCGATCAGATTACCGCTGGTGTGGCCCTTCGCAAGCTCGGTGCTGAATATGACGTCTATCCTGGCAATGTCGCACCGGTCCAGGCAGTGGTCGCTAACCTCACCTCCGAAGGAAATTCCCTGGGTGGCGAAAGAGAAAAACGGGCGGAATGGGCTAAGGGCCTGCCGGTCAAAACCTATGCCGAGGGGATGGAAGTCCTCTACTTCACCGGCTGTTACTTAAGTTATGACCCGAGAATGCGTGAGGTTGCGGCTGCTACCGCAACTGTCCTGAATAAGGCCGGAGTCGAATTCGGCATCCTCGGTTCCAAGGAAAGCTGCTGCGGCGAAAGTATCCGCAAGACCGGCAATGAAGATCTGTTCAAGCGTCTT
>CAZXBD010000240.1:0-7727 GCA_964638305.1 uncultured Geobacteraceae bacterium
AGCAAGCGGCGAGAAAAGGTTTGACACGATTACGTCGATGGATAACTTTTCTCGCCACTCGCCACTCGCCACTCGCCACTCGCCACTCGCCACTCGCCACTCGCCACTCGCCACTCGCCACTCGCCACTCGCCACTCTAAAGGCCCCAAAAAAAACAAACTAAAAAAGTCATAAAAGCACACTAAAAAAGTTGGTACCAAGGTTGCATTACTCTCGTATGACAAAGTCGCTATCAGCGGCATCATATGTCTGGCAGATTTTATTATAGGCTTGTAATGTCAAGCCTTTACGTAGAACGCGTTGCATCCTTAGGAGACGTCACAATGAAGCAAATTCGCATGGCATCTGGCCTTATCACGGTGATATCACTGTTCCTTGGTGTTATATGGCTCAGTCCCGCCCTTGCGGTCGAGGCCCCGGTCTTTACTTCTCTTGGGCAGCTCACGTCTGCGGAGATGAAAGTTCCGGCTGCGATGGACCTGGACGAGGCTGGCAATCTTTACGTGGCCGATGCTATGGGCGGGAAGGTACATACGTTCAGTCCTTACGGTGAACTTCTGCGGAGTTTCTCCCTGCAAGCGAATGGCGCTGGTCTCGCTGTCACACCCGACGGGTCACGGCTTTATGTTTCCACGGGAGAATCTGTGTCGGTCGTTGATGCGGTCGCGGGAACGGTCCTCGGTTCTCTGTCCGGTGCCGAAACGAGCGGCCCGGAGTTCTACCAGGCTCGTGATATTGACCTTGATGCCGCCGGTAATGTCTTTGTTGCCGATGCGGGGCCAAAGGAAGTTAAGGCCTACGATGCTGCGGGGCAGTACCTGACCCGTTTCGGTTCATCCGGTGCAGGTATCGGCCAATTCCAGAGATTTGGCGGGATGTCCTTCGATCCGTCCGGTCAGCTTGTTGTTGCCGATGCCACCTCTACAAACGCCAAGGTTCAGGTCTTTTCTCTCGATGCCAACCTGAATATGATCGGAGTGGTGGCCTACTCCAATACCTCGCCAGCGAATTTCGGCTCCCCCAGTTTTGCAAAGCCCCGAGGTATTGCTTTTGATACCCAGGGCCGCGGTTATTTTCTCGAGTTCCTGAGAGCAGATATTCGTGTTACCAGTGCAAGCTTTACTTACCTGAGCAAATTTGTAAGCGTGGGTGCCGGCGTCGGTCAGTTGAACAATGTCATTGATGCGGCCTTCGACGAGACCAATAGCCGTCTCTTTGTCAGTTGCGATTCGGGCCGTATCGAGATTTTCGGTATCGATGGTGGCCAGAGTCCAGTGTACGTCAATAACCCTCCGACAACGCCTTCACCACAGAGCCCGGTTGCCGGTAGTGAAGTTGCCTCAGCGAATCCGACCCTGATTATCAATAATGCGACAGACGAAGATGGCGACGCTCTGACTTACAATGTAGTCGTCACCCAGGAAGAGGTTGTTGTCTTCCAAGAGGATGTGGCGGCAGAAGCGGGTGCCACAACGAGTGTTGTGGTCGATGTCGCCCTGGCGGAAAACACAACTTTTGCCTGGACGGTACAGGCAACCGATGGCGATGCCTTCTCTGACGTTAGCGCTGCAGCGAGCTTTCTTGTTAATGCTGTCGAAGAGGCCCCCTCCGTACCGGAACTGATCGCTCCTGTTAGCGGTGAGACGGTCGTCGGTCAGGATGCCCTCACATGGGGTGCCTCAACCGACCCCGATCCGAACGACAATAACATCACCTACCTGGTCGAGATTGCCCTCGATGAAACCTTCTCACAGATTGCTGCTTCGGAAACTCTTGCAGCGACGGCACTGACTCTCGAAACTCTCTCTACTTACGCTGATCTGGTCGATGGGGCCGGTTACTACTGGCACGTAATCGCCGAAGATGAGAGTCAGGTTGCGTCTGCTCCGAGTATCTCCGGGCAATTTGTCTACGACACGACCGTCCTGACCATTACTGCGAATATGCCGGGCGCGGTTGTCTCTCTCTTTGGTAATCATGCCTATGCCGGGCAGGTTGTCGGTGTTGTTCCCGTTGAACTGCGTGATGTGGAGGCTGGCACCATGTCCGTGGTCGTTGAGCGGGCAGGTTTTGAGCCTTTCGTAACAGTGATAACGCTGGGAGAAAAAGAGAATCTTGATCTTTATGCCGAGTTGGTGCCAGCTATGGCTGTTGCCAAGCTGACTCTCAATAAAAGCGGCATCAACGGGCGTTCCGGACTCTCTGTCAGTGGAACTGCTGTGCCTTTCCTGGTTGATTTTGACAATAACGGAACTCTTGATCTGCTGACAGGCGATGCCTCCGGACAGGTTACACTCTTTGCAAACATGCAGGTCGACAACCGCGGTCGACTCTATTTCGATCAAGGCGTTTCTCTGGGACTTCCGGTTCTGCCGGGTGCAGTTCCTTTCGTCGCTGACTGGGATAATGACGGTCGCAAAGATTTGATTGTCGGTCTCGCTGACGGTTCAGTGAAGCTCTTCGCCAATAACGGCCTCGAAGCAGCCCCGGCCTTCGGTTCCGGAGTTGATCTCCAGGTTGCCGGGAGTGCTTTATCGGTTGGCAGCAACGCGGCTCCCGCCGTGGTTGATTTCAACGGTGATGGTAACAAGGATCTGATGGTTGGTAACGCTTCGGGTCAGGTTGTTGTTTACCTGAATCAGGGTAGCGACGACGCACCTGCACTTGTTGCTCCGACCCTCGCTCTTCAGGTCGCCGGTGCCGTTGTACCGTTTCCAGTAGACTGGGATGCCGACGGGCAAAAGGAGCTTCTGTTGACCGCAGATGGCGTTGTCTCTGTGTACGCCAAGGTTGAAGGTGAATATCAATCTGTCAAGCAGTTTAATAGTAAGTCTGTAACTTATACAGGTGCCTTCCCGATCGCCATGGAAGCTTCCGGCAAACAGTTGCTGGCCGGGCAGGATAACGGTCAGCTGAGCTATCTGACGGGCAACAGCAATGAGCCTGTTGCAAGCTTCCCTGTCGCACTGCAGGATAAGGTTGTCGAGTTGACAGACCTGGTTGCTGCCGAAGCTCCTGGGTTGAGTGGTGATGTTGTTGCCATAAGTGCTTTGGTTGATGCCGGCGACTACCAGAACGTTGTAACTGCAGCCGAAAATCTCGCGTCCAATCTGCCTGCAGGTGCTGCACAAACGTCGGCTTTGGAGCTGGCTGTTCTCTGTAAATAATGCATTTTATTGTCCGTGTCTTTTGACAAGAACTTAAATTAGGTGGTTAAGGATTTGATGATGAAACAGATTATAAAGTCAACGGTGGTGATCGTCCTTCTTCTCAGTATGACCTGTACTGCGTGGGGGAAGGGTATTTCGGGCGTTGCAAATACAGTCCATAACCTGTCATCAACAAACGCGCAAGTGCCACCCTCGACCTATGCGTCGGATAACGTTGATCAAGTCTGCGTCTTCTGTCACACCCCCCACGGTGGTGATTTGATTGGCCCTCTCTGGAACCGCAGTTTGCCAGGTGCCTCTACCTTTACGCACTACAACAGTGCTACGGTCTCATCCTACCTTGCCGGGTTGTCTGTCTCGCGTAATATCAGTGACGAATCGTTGCTCTGCATGGGCTGTCATGATGGCAGTGTTGCGGTTGACCACCTGATCAATGATCCAAACAGCCTTAATGGCGCACCGATTTTGATTTATGGCGGTCAAACAAACGTAGATATCCGTGGCATATTTGGCACCCCAGGCGCACGTATCGGTGGGGCGCCGGGCGCAGCCAACACTTCTGGTAACCTGACCGATGACCACCCGATCTCATTCAGCTATCAAAATGTCTATGATGATCCCAAGTATAGCGTCGGTGGCCCTAAAGATGGCGAGTTGCAAGATGTTGCCGCCGCTAAAACCGCGGGGGTGCGCTTTTATGGCACAGTGGCGGAAAGTCGCGTCGAATGTTCGTCTTGCCACGACCCCCATGTCGACTATGAGACTGCCGCTAACGATCCGTATGACTACACCCCGTTTCTGATCATGCCAAATGCTGGCAGCGCACTCTGTCTGGCTTGTCACGTTAAATAAATAATCTTAACCGAGTACTAAATTTAAGGCTTATATGATGCCCAAAAGTGAATTGATCGCCCTGAGGAGTAGGCCCATGAGAGCAAAAGTTATTTTTATCCTGTTGAGCTTGACTTTGCTGCTGTTGCCGAACCAGTTATTGTCGGCAGAGGTGCCGTTACACAACTTTGCTTGTGCGGACTGCCATACAGACGATGGGACTATCGATGAGTTGGGCGGTTTTAATATCTGTCTGGACTGCCATGGTGCTATACCGGAACCGACAGACATGACTCTTTCAGGTCTTCCTGAGACCTCCGTAAACAGTTTCAAAACAGGAAGTGCCAGTAACGTGTATGGCAACAACCCGTATTACAACAGTTCCTCTCTGGGGACTTCGCATATGTGGGCAGGCTCTTCAAGCAGGCCAGAAGCTGGCGCTGCCGAGCCGAGCCGGTCTCTGTACCCCGGTTTATTCGGCCGATACGGTACGTCGGACGGCAAGATTAACTGCTCTCGTTGCCATGATCCGCATGCTAAAACTGACAAAGCGGGCGCAAACCTCAACCCCAAGCTTCTCCGGTTGGCTGCCAGTGGCACGCCGATGACCTCCGATGAATTGTGCCAGGCCTGTCACATCGACTTCGCCGGTGCCCTTGCGGATCAGAGCAATCATGGCCTGGTCACTCACCCGCTCCTGGACTCCACCCAGCTTGCTGCTGTCGAGTCTGGGCCGAATGCCGTCTACTACAAAACTATGACGGGTTTTACTCCTTACAATGCGGCCACAACCTATAACAACAGTGTCGTGCTGGTCGAAGGTGGCATCAGCTGCCAAACCTGCCACGGTCTTCACCACACAGACTCCGACAAATCGACTCAAGACGGTCCGCAGCAGACCTTGACCCGGAGCGATGGCCTGTTGCTGCGCATGGCTGGTCCAACTGGTCCAATGTACAATGGCGCTACCGGCGGCGAAATCGCACAGCTGCGCTCAGAACTTTGCCAGTCTTGTCACAATTATAAGTTACACGGCTTAACTGCCGATAGGCAGCTTGGCTGTCTTGAGTGCCACGGTGGACATAACTATAACGCCGTCCCTCAGGATCAAAGTAGCTTCGTGCTTGCCTACCAGACTCCTGGTCCAGTTCCTACCCATGTTGACGGGGCGGTAACCGGCCCGACACAAATCTATTTCCCGGCACTCCTGGACAGCACACCTGTGCGTGACTCCTGGGCTGACCAGGCTATTGGCACAGCTGATGGCTTCTGTGAGCAGTGCCACGGTGATATCAATGACCCCGCCGGTTTGGCCAACGGCGTTTCTGGGCACGACTTTGATAATTCGCAACCTTGTTTAGATTGTCATAACCATAACGATCCCAGCCACAGTTTTGCCCTGGATGCCAGCGCAGAATCATGCGGTGACTGTCACGGTTTCCCGCCGTTCCTGGATGCTCCGGGTAATCGTCGCTCCGGTGGCACCGACGGCGGCTATGGCTATAACGATGAAGACGGTCCGCTGACCTGGAACTATGTCGATAACACCACCTACGAAAAAAACGAAGCACTAACCCCGCACAAGACCCATGCCGGTCGAAAACTGGCAAATTCTCCCTATAATGTCGCGATTGCAACCGACTGGTACTTTGTCGGCGACTCGGGGGTATCAAACTGTGAGCCCTGTCACGGCACCGGCGCCGGAGGCGGCTCACCCTATCACCGCGAAGACCCGACGACTAATACCGATACTTTCCGTGATATAAACTTTACAGATATAGCAACCGGTAACGGCAACATCGCTGGCACGAATTACAACGCAGGTGCCGGGGATGACTGCACCAACGTTTACTGTCACTCCGCCGGTGCTCCGCGAACCGGCCCCACGGGCGCTGATGGCGACCGTAACTGGAATGCCGGTCTGCAGACCACCCCGAGCTGGGATGGTGGCTTTGATGATTACCTTGTAGACCTCACTCCCAACCAACGTTGCAGCACCTGTCATGGTAATACCACTGCGACCATGACCAGCAAATTGAATACCTGGGAATCCCACGACGGTCACTTTAATTCCGCAGTTATTGGTATGAACTGCAGTGTCTGTCACCTCAAAACCGCCCTGGATAATACGACCCTGGCCCCCGGTGCAACCGACCAGCGCTCGTTATATGGCGATGGCGATCACGTCAACGGCGTGCGGGACGTAGTCTACAATACGACTCTTTATAATGGCGCGTTGTTGGGCGAGACTTACGATTCTCAAGGCGATGGTACCTGCTCGTTGTACTGTCATGATGTTCCCGATGTGGACAACCCGACCGGTACAGGCCGTACGGTTGACTGGGATAGCCCCGGGAATTTGGCCTGCGATAGCTGTCACGGTGGCCTCTCAACCGATAGCACTCCGATCATTTCCGGCTCTCACGCACGTCACGTGTCCGACGGCAACGGCCCGCAGCTGACCTGCGCCGAATGCCACGGCGCCGGTGCTGATACCGGTGCACACTCCGGTCACGTCGACGGTATCGTTGACTATGTAGCCCTGACCGGTCCGCAAGAAGCCCAGTTCGGTACGGTCTACCCCCAGAACGTCTGCGACTATTGTCACGGCTATGAAGTCGGTGAAGAACAGCCTCTCTGGGGACAGGCTGCAACCACGAATTGTGCCACCTGCCATGCCGGTGATATCTGTGGCGCTGGCTTTACTGATAATAATGGTCATGTACAGGACCCGGATCATCTGCGCGCGGCACTTATCAGCGGTCACAACCGCCCGATTGCCAGCGGCATCTACAACTCCGGGAATCTCCCGGCGAATGCCGCCTGCGATGATTGCCACATAACCGACAGTGCCAGTCACTGGGATGACGTCAACGGCAACGAGTCCGACCTGATGCTGCGCACCGGTCAGGACGGCTACAACAGCACTTACCTGGGCGGTCTGGAAAATAACTACTGCGCTAACTGTCACGGCGACGCACCCGCGCATCCGACCAGGAGTGCATCAGGTCCTAGAGCCCTGGGTATAAAGACTCACAGCGCCAAGAAGTGCGTGGCTTGCCACAACGTTCATGGTGAAGACAACAATATCCAGATGGTCTGGGAAAGCAGGGTTTCACAGAACCAACATGACGATACCCCCGGTCAGTTCCGTAGCTCGAATGTTTTCTTCACCAATAACAGTGACTTTACCGGCATCGGTGCGGCCTCTTACGATGAGGACGACGGCGACGATGGCTTCCTCAATGAGGTCAACGAAGATGATGTTTGCGCGGTCTGTCACAGTAGTGGCGTTGGCGACGCTAACTTCACCGGCACCCCCTACGCATCCATTGATCATAACAACTTCGAAGGCACCGGTGACCACAGTTCGGACGTCGTCGGCACTGATTGCTTCGATTCCTGCCATGCCGTGCATAATGATGCCGGTGGTGCTTTCCTTTCCTCGGGCGGTACGTCCTGCAATGGTTGCCACGACTACCCGCCGGACACGGCTGCTCATAACTTGCACGCTGTCGAAATGGGCTCCAGGACGGCCATAGATACAGATGACCAGTCTGATTGTGAAAATTGTCACACCGGTGCCAGCAGCTACACGTACAACACGACTGACGATCAGGGTAACTCGCTCAATCATAGCAATGATCCAGGACGTCTCGGCATTCTGTTCAATAGTGTCGGCTTCACCAGAGGCGCCGGAGACAGGTGGACCTGTACAAAAGCCTG
>CAZXBD010000241.1:0-2378 GCA_964638305.1 uncultured Geobacteraceae bacterium
TTGTCCTGCCGTCAACGGGTGAGGCACAATTCCTCGGGATTGATGAGATTGCCCTGGCAGAGTTTGAAATCATGCTCGAGGATCAGTTCCTTGGCGGTCAGCCGGGAGCGGCGGCACAATAGCCATGGGTTCTGGTGGCGCATAGGCAGGAGCTTTTTTTTACGTGTTTTTTTTGTTAGAATTGGATTCATTCATCACTGCTTAACGGGGAGCGGGTATGTCGAAATCTATAGCTCAAATTTTGAAGCTTAAAGGAAATGAAGTCTGGAGTATCGGTTCGGAAGCCACAGTTTACGACGCCCTGGCCTTGATGGCAGAGAAGGGTGTTGGTGCGCTGGTCGTTATCGACGATGGCAAGCTGGTTGGCATCTTTACCGAGCGTGATAATGCCCGCAAGGTCGATCTCGAAGGCCGTTGCTCGCAAAAGGCCAGCGTCAGCCAGGTCATGTCGGTGGATATCTGCTACATTACCCCCCAGACCTCTGTCGACGAAGCCATGGCTATCGTGACCGAGAGCCGGCGTCGCCACCTGCCGGTTATGGAGAATGACAAGCTGGTCGGGTTGGCGTCGATCGGTGACCTGGTCAAGGCCTCTCTCGATGAGAAGGACTTTGTTATCAAGCAGCTGAAAAAATATATCAAGGGTGATCCCTGATCATCAACCAGCACCTGTCTCAGAAGCCGTGAACACGTTGCGGACAAAGAGTGCGAACCCACTCTATAGGGTACTTTTGGGTTGTTCAGAAAGCGTGAAGATTTGCCTGTTTCTCGTCTGCATGCAGATTCAGGCGTTCGCCTAAAGGCTCGTTCATGATTCAGATCAAAAAAGGGCTTGATCTGCCCATCAGTGGTGCCCCTGACCGGCAGGTTGAAGACGGCCCGCCGGTTACTCATGTCGCTCTTCTCGGCACCGATTATCAGGACATGAAACCGACCCTGCTGGTCTCTGAGGGAGATCCGGTCGTCCTCGGTCAACCGCTCTTCTCCGACAAAAAAAATCCCAAGGCCCTCTATACCTCCCCTGCGGCCGGCAAGGTTGCTGCCATCAATCGGGGTGAGCGCCGTGCCTTTCTCTCTCTGGTTATTGAAGTCTCCGGGGTTGAGGAGATAATCTTTCCGGAAGTTGCCGCAGATCAGCTCGAGCGGCTTACTGCTCAAGACGTTGAACAGCGGCTGATCGACTCCGGTTTGTGGACGTCTTTCCGCACCCGCCCCTACAGTAAGGTCCCAATGCCTGGGGCCAGTCCCGCAGCGCTCTTTGTGACTGCGACAGATACCAACCCGTTGGCGGCAGACCCGCAGATAACAATTTCCGGGAGAGAGGCAGAGTTCGAGGCGGGGTTGAAAATTCTCCGGCACCTGACCGCAGGCAAGGTCTACCTGTGTACGCAACCGGAAGCAAAGTTTCCGGCACCACAAGGAATCACCGTCAGCGAATTTTCCGGCTGTCACCCGGCCGGCCTGGTCGGCACCCACATCCATTTCCTCGAACGCGTTGATCAACAACGCATGGTCTGGCACATCGGCTACCAGGACGTGATCGCGATAGGACACCTGTTTCTCACCGGCAGGCTCCTCACTGAAAGGATTGTCGCTCTTTGCGGCCCGGCAGTTAAAAACCCGCGACTTATACGCACCCGCCTCGGTGCCTGTTTGTCGGAGTTGACTTCAGGGCAGCTGAAGGACACCGACAACCGGGTCATATCAGGGTCGGTCCTGAACGGCCACGCAGCACAAGGCAGTGATTTCCTCGGCCGTTATCACAACCAGGTTTCCGTTCTCGAGGAATATCGGCATCGCGAACTTATGGGGTGGAGTATGCCGGGCTTGAAAAAATTCTCTGTGAAAAACATTTTCGCATCAGCCTTGCTGCCACGTCGTCCTCTGCCGTTGACTACCAGCACCCATGGCAGCTTGCGTGCCATGGTTCCGACCGGCGCCTTTGAGAAGGTGATGCCGCTAAACGTCAAGGCAACCTGGCTGCTGCGCTCGCTGCTGACTCTGGACACCGACCTGGCTCAGGACCTCGGCTGCCTCGAGCTCGACGAAGAGGACCTGGCCCTGTGCAGCTTTGTCTGCTCCGGAAAAATGAATTATGGCTATCATCTCCGGCAAACCCTGCTGAAGATTGAAAAAGAGGGATAATGAAACCGCTTCGCAATCTTCTGGATAAACTGCATCCACTCTTTGCTCAAGGCGGCAAGCTCGAGAAGCTGTATCCGCTCTACGAAGCCATCGACACATTCACCTACACTCCGGGAGAAGTCACGGGCGATGCCCCGCATGTACGGGACGCCATGGACCTTAAACGGGTGATGATCACCGTGGTGCTGGCTCTGATCCCCTGTTTCTTCATGGCCATGTGGAACACCGGCTAC
>CAZXBD010000242.1:0-8909 GCA_964638305.1 uncultured Geobacteraceae bacterium
TGCACCATGTGTCGCCTGAGACAGCGCTCTTCAAGCTGCCCGGAGACATCGGCGAGAACCGCCACGATCGTAGCGCCGCGCAACAATTGAATGGTTTTGTCGCGGCCGATCAATTCAACGTCATCGGAATTTATCGTCAGATCACGCAAACGAACCGGAGGGGAACCATTATCTGTCCGTTGAACCACCCAACACTCAAGGCCATGCTCGCGCAACAGCTCTGCCAACTTCCTGGATTTTTCACGGGTTCCGGAGCCGAGCAGAGCTTTGCCCGGTCCGGTCAAACGATGCCGGGCAGTATAAGCATCCAGACCGTGTTCGTCCTGTAACAGTTGCAGCAAGGCGTCCAACCCGGGGTTGGCCGACTGGCACTGGCGAACAATCAGCTGCGTTATTTTCGTTTCATCAGTCATAAACGACAAAGTGGCGCGAGGCGCGAAAAATCTAACAAAAACTGTTTCTTACAACCAATACAAAGGCTATTTCCACGCCCGTTACCTTTATTTGGGCTATAGAACCGCAAAAATATCCGGTTATCTCTTTCGCTCTAACAAATAACCAGAGACCGTAAATCTTTTTTAACAGGGATAGGCAGGATATACAGGATGTAACCATTAAAACCAACTCTTGTGATTAATCTGAGCTCAGAAGATTCAGACCTTATCCTGCTCATCCTGCCCATCCCTGTTGAAATGTCCTTCGACCTTAAAACCTCTTGTTTATAGGGATAAAAGGATTTTATTCTAAATTCGCTATGTTAGCTGAGCGACGTGGATAACCAGAGAAAGAATTATATGCTAACGGTTTATTAAAGCTCCGGCAACTTTCAATTTGAGCATTGCAGCTTCTTGTATGCTTTCTTATGGGCACCGTGTACCGGCAGGGTTTCAACTTCACTACCACTACACCAGCGATAATCGTTTAGCTCAGAAACCTTTTCAGTGGGCTTGAGATCAACGGTGAAAACCGTCAATTCCAACTTGAAATGGCTGTAAGCATGGCGAACTTCTCCGGCGCTATTAACTGACCCCTGCAGTCCAAGGTCTGCGAGCAAACTAGCTGCGGCCTGTTCAGGGTCTACCTTTGCAGGCACATCGAGGGTCGGAAATTCCCACATACCACCAAGGAACCCCTGCGGTGGGCGTTGTCGCAAAAGGCAACCGGCTGGAGAGCCAATGATCAGGGCAACCTGTTGACGAACCGGGATTTTCACTTTCTTGCGAGCAACGGGTAGCGCAGCAGCCAATCCCTCTTTGCGAGCCTGGCAGAGCTCCTGCAGCGGGCAATGCTCACAGTCCGGGTCACGCGGTGTGCAGATGGTCGCCCCCAGATCCATAATTGCCTGGGCGTAATCGTGAGGACAATCATCCGGAGTCAAAGTCTCTGCCCAGGACCACAACTGTTTTTCCGCCCGACTGCTGCGAGGGTCATCCTTCCAGGCAAACAGGCGCACGAGTACCCGGCGCACATTGCCATCGAGAATCGCTGCCGGCTTATCAAAGGCAATGGAAAGAATAGCCCCGGCCGTGGAACGGCCAATACCAGGAAGAGCGACCAGCCCTTCAAGGGTGTCAGGAAAAGAACCGCCCGGCTCGGCGACAACCTGTTGAGCCGTACGGTGCAGGTTGCGGGCCCGGGAATAATAGCCGAGCCCTGCCCACAGGGTAATGACATCATCGAGGGACGCGGAGGCGAGATCAGTCAGAGTCGGAAACCTTTGCAGAAAACGCTCAAAGTAAGGGATGACTGCAGTGACGGTTGTCTGCTGCAGCATAACCTCGGAGAGCCAGATCCGGTAAGGATCGCGACTGTTTCGCCACGGCAGGTCGCGACCTTGTTTGCCGTACCAGGCGAGCAGAGAGCTTGAGACTTCGGCGGGATCAAAGGGAAGGTTCATTTTGAATCTACTTGAGAAAACAGGCTCATGGATTCAGAGAGGCGCTCTTTCGCAGTTCACGCTTCGCACCTCGCGCCTCACTGTTTCAACCTATCTCCGCCAACGCCTGTAACGTTTGCTCCATCTCCTCGCGCGTACCGATAGAGATACGCAGGCCATGTACCAGAACAGGGTCACTGAAATAGCGCACCAGTATCTTGCGTTGGTACAAGGCATCATAAACCCTCTTGCCATTTTTATCGGCAGGGCTGGCGAAAAGGTAGTTGGCGCTCGACGGGATGACACGGTAGCCAAGCTTCTCCAGCTCCGCACTGAACCAATCCCGGGTCGCACAGATGCGTTTGATGCAATCCTGGAAATAGTTCTGGTCGCCCAGGGCTGCAGCAACCGCGGCCTGTGCCAGACGGTCGAGGTTGTAGTGGTCGCGGATCTTGTCGAGAGCAGCAATGATCTCGGGGCGGGCGATTGCCAGGCCAAGCCGCATCCCGGCCAGAGAATAGCTTTTTGACAGGGTGCGGGTGACAACCACATTCGGCTTCTGACGCACCAGCTCAAGGCAGTTGCCTGCGGCGAAATCGGCGTAAGCTTCATCGACCACCAGCAGGCCCTCGCAGCGGTCCGCCAGCGCGGCGACTTCTTTGACATGCCAACGCAAACCGAGCGGCGCATTGGGGGTGGTCAGGAAAAACAGCTTACCGCAATAGCGTTCAGGGAAGTCCTTGATTTCGCCCTTATCGGTCAGCGCGAAAGTTTTTACCCGTGCCCCCTGCACTCCCGCCAGGGTCGCATAATAGGAATAAGAAGGGTGCAGGTAGGCAACCTCTTCACCCTCCCCGGCGCAGGCTCGAATCAGGTTGTTGAGCAGTTCATCGGAACCGTTCGCCATGATCACCCAGTCGGTCGGATAACCGTAAAGTTCGGCAGCCGCCTGACGACCGGCCTGGCTGGCTGCATCAGGGTACTTGCGTAAATCATCGCCGGTCGCGCTCTGGATTGCCTCGATCACCTTCGGCGACGGCGGATAAGGGTTTTCGTTGGTGTTCAGCTTGATCCATTCCGTAGTATCGGGAGGCTGAAAACCGGGCACGTAACCTGACATATCGGCGATATTTTTGCGAAGGTAAGACATGTCACACCTCAAATTATTGTAAAACCTGAAATCTCTTCAACGCAGAGACGCTGAGACACAGAGTTCAAATAGCTTGTCAGCCTTAAGGCCAGAACTCTAGTCAGAACTTTAAGACGATGACCATTCTGCGTTTATCAGCGGCCTATTGATTTTGCTTTTCTCTGCACCTCCGCGACTCCGCGTTGAATCCTAATAAGTTTCCAGTACGTCATAAGTCGTCGTCCGCCGTACCGGTTGCAAGCCGGCACCTTTCGCCAACGCAATGATCTCGTCCTGCGACATGCGGAAATCAACCCCAGCGGCTGCGACAACATTCTCTTCCAGCATGGTTCCGCCCAGGTCGTTGGCACCAAAGTGTAAAGCAACCTGTGCCATACGCGCTCCCTGCGTGACCCAGCTGGCCTGGATATTCGGTATATTGTCAAGGACGACCCGGGCAAGTGCCAACACCTTCAGATACTCGACACCACTCGCCTGTTCGCCGCCCAGTTCGGTATTTCCCGGCTGGTAAGTCCAGGGGATAAAAGCTGTGAAACCGCCCTGTTCTGCCTGCAGCTCGCGCACCCGAAACAGGTGCTCTACAATATCTTGCGCTTTTTCCCGCACACCGAACATCATGGTTGCCGTAGTCGGCATCCCTATATAATGGGCCTCACGCATGACATCTGCCCACTCCTGCCAGCCGATCTTGTTCGGTGAGATTTCCTGGCGAATCTCGTCAACAAGAATCTCGGCACCTCCTCCCGGCAGCGACTGCAGTCCCGCGAAGTGCAGGCGACCGAGACATTCTTGCATAGTCACATTGGACAGTTTTGCGATGTGTATAATCTCGGCCGGAGAGAGCGAATGGATCTGCACTTTCGGGAACCGGTGCCTCAACTGGCGGAAGAGCTCTTCAAACCAGTCGATCTTCAGATCGGGATGCAGTCCTCCCTGCATGAGGAGTTGCGTCCCGCCGTAGTCTACCAGCTCCTTGACCTTGTCAAAAATCTGCTCATAGTTGAGCAGATAGGCGTCTGGATGGGTTTCGTCCCGGTAAAACGCGCAAAACCGGCATCGGGTCGTGCAGACGTTGGTATAATTAACGTTGCGATCAACGACAAAAGAGGCGCGACGTTCCGGATCCATGCTCCGACGCACATGGTCTGCCAACTTGCCCAGGCTGAGGAGGTCCGTCTCTGTCAGCAGCCAGAAGGCCTCTTCGCGCTTGAGTGGCTGTGTGATTTCCAGCTTATGTCTGATCCGTTTGATCATGTACTTTTCTATCTGGAGGCCAGAGTCGACTCAATTCAAAATTGACAATTCAAAACTCAAAATTAGTTGCGAGTCAATAGACTCGCAACTCCTGATAAAGCGTATCCCTCTCTACCGGCTGCCTGTCGGCCTTGCGGATCAAGTCAACAAGCTGCTCCTTGTTCAACCGCTGCGGCGAATCGGCCCCGGCATCATGGCCAATCTGTTCTTCAACCACGGTTCCATCGATATCGTTGACACCAAAAGCAAGCGAGACCTGTGCAACTTTTAGCCCGAGCATGACCCAGTAGGCCTTGATGTGCCGGAAATTATCCAGATAGAGCCGACTGATGGCCAATGTCTTGAGGGCATCGACACCACCGACACCTTTGGCTCCCGGCACACGGGTATTGTCCGGCTGGAAAGCCAACGGGATAAACGCCTGGAACCCACCGCTACGATCCTGCAGTTGACGTAACTGCGAGAGATGGTCAATGCGATCGGCATAGCTCTCGACATGGCCGAAAAGCATCGTGGCGTTGGTTTTCAAACCTGCCTGGTGGACCTCTTCGGTCACCTCAAGCCAACGCTCGCCGCTGATTTTTTCGGGACAGATCTGTTCACGGATGGCAGGGGCGAAGATTTCTGCGCCACCTCCCGGCATGGAATCAAGCCCTACATCCTTCAGCTCGGCAACAACTTCGACCGTAGTTTGTCCGGTGAGCCTTGCGAAGTAGTCTATCTCAACGGCAGTAAATGCCTTGATATGCAGTTCCGGGCTGTCCGCCTTGATGGCAGCCATAATCTCCAGGTAAAACTCGAAGGGCAAGTCAGGATGAAGACCTCCGACCATGTGGATCTCTGTCGCGCCTTCCGCGCTCGCCTCGGCAGCGCGCTCGAGGATGTCATTGAGTGCCAGGGTGTAACCACCGTCCTCATCCCCGGCCTCACGACTGAAAGCACAGAAGGTGCAGCGATTGACACAGATATTTGTATAGTTGATATGGCGATTAACGTTGAAATAGACCTTTCCACCGTTAATCTGCCGGTTGGCCAGAGCGGCCAGCTCTCCAACAACGAGCAGATCATCACAGGCAAAAAGCGACAGGGCCTCATCATCAGAGATGCGAGCCCCGGCTTCTATCTTTGCACGAACGTTCTCAACTAGGTTGATCATAACGGTTCACAAATAACAATGTTTTCGAAGTTTCCAGAAGGCCGCTTAAGGGTAAGGTCTCCCGACTAATCTTTCTCAGAGCCCCACCTTGCAAACAGCGAGTGAGGGACATCCATTTGATCGAGAGCTTTACCGACGACAAAATCAATCAGGTCATCCATCGTTTCCGGTTGCTGGTAAAACCCTGGCATCGCAGGCAGGACAACAGCACCGGCCCTGGACAGTCGCAGCAGGTTCTCCAGGTGGATCGTATTGAAAGGCGTTTCGCGCGGGACCAGCACGAGGGGACGGCGCTCCTTGAGCATGACATCGGCTGCCCGCTCCAGAAGGTTTCCACTCAAGCCGGACGCGATCCGCCCGGCAGTTCCCATCGAGCAGGGGATGACAATCATGGCATCAGCAGCGGCAGATCCACTGGCCGCACCCGCCCAGAAATCATCGATGGCCAGGCAATCAATTGCGATGCTGGCAAAATGTTCCTGGACCTGAACGCGCTGTACTTTGATTTCTGCGGCCCAGTCGAGTCCGGTCTCATGGTTCAGCACCTGGCGACCGGCAGAGGTCAGGATCAGGCTGACTCGCTCCCCTGCCCGCAGCAATTCACTGACCAGTTTCAGCCCGTAAACCGAACCGGAGGCCCCTGTCAAGGCGACGATAAAATGTTTTGCTTCATGATTTTTTAAAGACATAGCTCAATCCGACCTATACGATCGCGTCCGCGAGAGTGAAGAGGAAGATCGTCACACTGATGTAACCGTTCATGTTAAAAAATGCCGCGTCGAGGCGTGACAGGTCATCAGGGCGGACCAGCATGTGCTCGTAAATCAACAACCCCGTTACCACCATAACGCCGAGCAGGTAAATAATCCCGAGGCCCTGGCTGAAGACCAGCAGCAGGAGCAGCAGAACCATGACAACATGAAAAACCCGTGTGATCAGGAAGGCTTTTTCGACACCAAAGCGGGATGGAATCGAGAATAGTCCCTTGTCCTGATCATACTCATAATCCTGCAAGGCGTAGAAGATATCGAAACCGGCCACCCAAAACAACACAGCCAGACCAAGAACAAGTACCGGCCAGCCTATATCTCCACGCAAGGCGATCCATGCACCAACGGGCGCTGCGGCCAGGCAGAGGCCTAAAACGATATGCGCCATGGAGGTAAAGCGTTTACAAAAGCTGTAGAGTGCCAGGAAAAAGATGGCCACGGGCGCCAGCTTCAGACAAAGCGGATTAAGCATCCAGGCGGCCAGCAGAAGCAGGGGAAAAGCGCCCGAAACCAGCAGCCAGGCTTCTTGCGAGGAGACTTTCCCTGCCGGCAGATGACGTTCAGCGGTGCGAGGGTTGTCGGCGTCGATGCGGGCATCGATAATGCGGTTCAACCCCATCGCGCCGGTGCGTGCGCCGACCATCGCGACACAAACCCAGAAGACCTGCGCGAAGGTTGGTGCGGTGCCACTCGCCAGCGAGGCAAGCACCACTCCCATCAAGGCAAAGGGAAAAGCAAAAACCGTGTGGGAGAACTTGATCATTTCCAACAAGGCTGTCAGCTTGCCCCAGGTATTGTTTGTCATAGAAGTATCCATAAGGAGGGCATTTTACAACGCCCTTGCCACAGGTTCAAGCAAAGCTTCATCACCATAACTTTATTGACGAAAACAGACAATCGACGGTTTCTTTGGTAGAATAAATGCCACCATTTATACAAATTCAACATTAGCTATCATGACCCGGAGTATTACATGTCTGTTTTTTTGAAGGATTTCCTAAAGAAGGAATCTTCGGTTGGTATTCTTTTGATGATTGCTACTGTGTTAGCGATGATCTTTGCCAATTCGCCGCTGCATGTCTTTTACGATTACATCCTTGAAACGCCTTTGGATGTCCGACTGGGCCGACATCTTCATATCAGCAAGCCTCTTTTGCTCTGGGTCAACGATGGTTTGATGGCGGTCTTTTTCTTTTACATCGGCCTGGAGGTCAAACGCGAAGTTTTGGTCGGTCAGCTCTCAAGTCGGGCACAAATCGTTCTCCCCGGCATTGCCGCGCTGGGCGGCATGATCGTTCCAGCCTTGGTTTATGTGTTAATCAATCTAGGTGATTCTGACGCCCTGAACGGTTGGGCAATCCCGGCAGCGACTGATATTGCCTTCGCTCTCGGTATCCTTGCTCTGCTTGGCGATCGGGTTCCTGCTTCTTTAAAAATATTCCTGCTTGCGCTGGCGATAATGGACGACCTTGGTGCCATTGTTATCATTGCACTTTTCTATTCGGGCGACCTTTCCATGACGATGCTGGTTCTCTCTGCCATCTGTCTGGCGATTCTGGTCATCTTTAATCGCCTGAAAATCGAGAAGATCGCACCGTATATCTGGGTGGGAGCCTTCCTCTGGATTTTCGTCCTCAAATCCGGGGTGCATGCAACCCTGGCTGGTGTCGCCCTGGCTTTTCTTATCCCCCTCAAGAGCAAGAAGAACCCGGAGCACTCACCGCTCGAACATCTCGAACATGAACTGCACCCCTGGGTCAGCTTTATGATTCTTCCGGTATTCGCCTTTGCCAATGCCGGCATCCCGTTGGGCGACATGGGGCTCAGCGATCTCTTCGAGCCGGTACCGCTCGGCATCATGCTCGGCTTGACCATTGGTAAACTGATCGGCGTTTACGGCTTCTCCACGGTGGCAATCAAAACAGGTCTGGCGCAGATGCCTGAGAATGCGAATAATCAGCACCTTTTTGGTGTGGCCGCACTCTGCGGGGTCGGTTTCACCATGAGCCTTTTTATCGGCGGTCTGGCGTTTGAGCATGTGGGCGGCGATGCGGCGACCTACCTGACAACTCACCGGATCGGCATCCTGTCTGGTTCTTTGATTGCCGGCATTGCTGGCTACTTGATCCTCAAGTTTGCGGGTTCTAAGCCCACCGAAGTTGTTGAAACAGATAAAATTTTCGACAAGGAACCGCCAACACCGCTGGAGTAACCGTTTTCTTTAAAATAGTCGTCAGCACTTCAAACACTTTTACCAGGTTGCCGGTCCTTTTATCGGATCAGGCTGCTGACAAAGTTCTCTATTGTGGCGATTGTTGACGTTGGATAGGAGCAACAGATTGTTAATCTGTTGCAGCAGCCTATCAGGAGCTTCTGATTGTGTCTTTGACTCTCCTTCCCCCTTTGCCGCAGCCGGTGACGAATGGATTAACGGCGATCAGCAGGGCGAACTGTTTGAGCGCAGCGAGTTTTCGCCATGCCGGCGTTCATCTTTTCGGCACCGGGTACCCGCGCAGCGGGCAAGGCATTGGGACGCATTTTTCTGCTTACTCTTTTTCGGGCGTGCAAAAAGAGTAAGGCGTCGCAAGGGGTCGCAACCCCTTTGTCTTTAGATTTTGCCTTGAGTCTTTAACCGCTGAGATGAGGTCTACACAGAACAAAAAGAATGTGAGGCGACAAGAAAAACTCAAAGCCAACAAACTC
>CAZXBD010000243.1:0-1790 GCA_964638305.1 uncultured Geobacteraceae bacterium
TTGCGAGTCAACACCCTCACCACCGGTTTTTTGCCACAGGCACAGACAGCAAGTCTGGGTGGGCAGGTGCAACCGGTCGCCAAGGCACGGAAGGTCTGTTTAACTATCCGGTCTTCGAGCGAGTGAAAACTGATCACGACCAGACGCCCGCCAATCTTCAACCTCCGCCATGCGGCATCAAGCCCGGCGCGCAGACTGTCGAGCTCACCGTTGACGTGAATACGCAACGCCTGGAATACCCGGGTTGCGGGATGAATTCGCTGCGGCACCTTGCCGCCGGGCACAACCCGCCTGACCAGTTCGGCCAGCTGCAATGTGGTCACAAAAGGCGTCTGCTCTCTATCGCTCACAATCGCTCGGGAGATCTTGCCGGCCCAGCGCTCCTCGCCATAATCACGAAAAATCCGCTTTAATTCGCCAGCCTCTGCTTCCGCAACCACGGTAGCGGCGGAGACTCCCTCTGCTGGATTCATGCGCATGTCCAACGGCCCTTCTTCTCGGAACGAAAAACCACGCTCAGGGCTATCCAACTGATATGAAGAAACCCCCAGGTCGAGGAGGACTCCATCAAGCGCCTTAATCTCAAGCCGATCCAGATGTGCGTCCATATCGCAGAAATTGCCCTGCAGAAGAATTGCCCTGACACCGAACTCGGCCAAATTGTTCTTCGCAGCAGCCAATGCTTCAGCGTCACGATCCAAACCGACTAAAATGCCGTCAGGACTTGCCGCCCCAAGAATCAAACGGGCATGCCCGCCACCACCCAGGGTTCCGTCCAGGTAAATGCCGCCATGATGTGGATCGAGGAACCGCAACACCTCATCCGCCATTACCGACACATGCCCGAACGCATCCGAATTCAAAGATCAAAGTCCCAGGTCGAAACGCTTCTGCCGGTCGTCAGCAAGACGCTGCTCAGCCTCGGCGAGCATTTCGAGATATCGTGTCTTGTTCCAGATCTGAATTTTCTTGGCACCGCCGACAATGACGACATCACGCACACCGTCCGTATCAAGCTGACAATACTCACGCAAGGACTGGGGCAACTGGATGCGCCCCTGCTTGTCGAACGTACAGTGAGCTGCGGGGGTTACCGTTGTAAAATAGAGGTCTTCCCGGAACTGATCGTTCGGGAGTTCTGCGAATTTCTCGAGGAAGTTGTCCCATTCTGAAACGGGATAGGCGATGATGCCGCAACGGTCCTGAGTAACAACCAGCACTTCGTCAGCGAAGAGCTCCTTGAGCTGCTCGCGAAACCTGGCGGGAATACTCGCCCGTCCTTTTGCATCGATTGAGTTGTAATAGACGCCCTGGAATCCCATATGGCCCTCTTTGGCCTAAAATTACACTATTCACCACCTTCTGGGCAAATATAGTCGCGGCAAGGGCGAGTGTCAAGAAATAATTCATTTTTTTAAGGGGTTAGGGCATTTTACTGAGGCGGGAAAACAGCTTTTACACCATCTTTTTTTAGTCCTGCTGTGGGACACTACTCGAGACACACGAACACAATGTTTTATTTTTCAGGAAGATAGACATAAAGCTTAAGAAATAGCCTCAAAGGTCAGGAAGCTGCATTTCAATCTGTTCAATTCTCCGGTCTTCGACCTCACGAACGGTAAAAAGGGCTCCATCAGCCTCGCAAACCGCTCCAACCTCTGGGATACTGCCCAACGAGTGCAGCAGGAAACCCGCCAGAGTGTTGACGTGCTCTTCTGAGAGATTCAGTTCAAAGCGCCTGTTGATATAACGAATCGCGGCACTGCCGTCAACCATGTAAGAATTGGGTC
>CAZXBD010000244.1:0-35194 GCA_964638305.1 uncultured Geobacteraceae bacterium
CACCGTCGGCAACCAGATGATCGACGTGCTGATGCGTCATCGCGACCTGACCCGCACGCAGGCGCGGGCGACGGCGATCGACATGCTCGACAAGGTCGGCATTCCGGTGCCGGCCAGGCGCATCGAGGAATACCCGCACGAGTTGTCCGGCGGCATGCGCCAGCGTGTCATGATCGCGATGGCATTGTCCTGCGATCCGAAACTGCTGATCGCCGACGAACCAACCACCGCCCTCGACGTGACCATTCAGGCGCAGATCATGGAGCTGCTCGGCCAGATCCAGGCAGAGCACGACATGGCCACCCTGCTGATCACTCACGACCTCGGCGTGGTCGCAGAGAACGCCGACCGTGTTGCCATCATGTACGCCGGGACCATTCTGGAGACGGCCTCGGTCAACACGATCTACGAAGACCCCAGGCATCCCTACACGCAAGGTCTCCTGGCCTGCATCCCACGGATCGGCGAACACCGCGAACGGCTGGTACCAATTGAAGGGAGCGTCCCCAAGGCGGGCTCTGTCGATGAAGGTTGCTCTTTTCTCGAGCGCTGCTCCGAGAGCTTTGCCTCTTGTCATGGCAACCTCCCACCACTCAAGGAAGTGCAGCCCGGACACTGGGTGCGCTGCTGGCAGGTGCAATAGATGACAACGCTCCTTAAAGTTGAGAACCTGCGCAAGACCTTCAAGGTCAGCTCCAACCGGCCGGGCGCCGCAAAGCAGCTGCTCAAGGCGGTGGACGGCGCTTCGTTCGAAATCAAGGCAGGAGAGACTCTCGGTCTGGTCGGCGAGTCGGGCTGTGGTAAATCGACGACCGGCAAGCTGCTGCTGCGTTTGCTTGAACCGGACAGTGGCACGATCAGCTTCGACGGCAAAAATGTCACAAAGATGTCGAAGCGTGAGCTGACCGCCCTGCGGCGCGACATGCAGATCATCTTTCAGGACCCCTACTCGTCGCTCAACCCGCGCATGCGGGTCGGAGAGATCATCGGCGAGCCTCTCGTCATCCACGGCCTGGCGAACGGAAAAGATATCAAAGAACAGGTCCTGATATTGATGAAGAAGGTCGGACTTACTCCCGAGCATTACGAACGCTATCCCCACGAGTTCTCCGGCGGCCAGCGCCAGCGCATCGGCATCGCCCGGACTCTCGCCGTGCAGCCGCGCCTGGTGGTCGCCGACGAACCGGTCTCGGCCCTCGACCTGTCGATCCAGGCCCAGATCATCAACCTGCTCAAGGATTTGCAGGACGAGTTCGGCCTGACCTACCTCTTCATCTCCCACGACCTCGGTGTCATCGAGCACGTCTGTGACCGGGTCGCGGTGATGTATTTGGGCAGAATCGTCGAAATCGCCGACGCCGGGCAGCTTTATCAAACGCCTCGCCACCCTTACACCGAAGCCCTGCTCAACGCAGTTCCTGTTGCCGACCCGAAACGGGTCCGCAAACACCAACTTCTAAGCGGCGAAATCCCCTCACCGATCGACCCACCGAACGGCTGCCACTTCCACCCGCGTTGCCCCTATGCACAGGAGATCTGTCAGCAAGAATATCCGGCACTTCTTGGACAGGAAGAGGGTCATCAGGCGGCCTGTCATTTCAGTAATGAGGTTGGCAGATTTAAAATTTAACAGCGTTGTAGGATTGTGAAGCCATAGGACGGTAAAGATCTAAAACTGCAAATAAAGGTTTATATCTTGCAGTCCTATAACCTTATAGGTTTCTACACACTTGAAAGGACCAACTCCAGCCCGCTTAGCTTGGTCCGTTAGGCTGACATAGCAATGTGGTATGGACTAACAAAAAAAAACATGGGTCATGACTAGTTTAGCTACCTCTGAGAGGTGTTAAACTACTGTCATGACCCTTGTAAAATATGCGGGTCTACACTTTGTGGTATTTTTAAAAGGGAAATCCACGGCATTACATTGGGCTGTGTGAATGGTGACCCAGAGGTGGAGCTGGGTATGCATATTTATGCCGATTCCAAAGCAATATGGGAAACAATCCCTGAGGGTGTCCCCCAATTTCAAGAGGGCCCACCAGAAAAAGCCTAACCAATCACTCAAGCTGACTGGGAGTTGGGCGTCGATTCGCGTAAAGGTTCTTGACACTTGAAAGGGACCAGCTCCAGCCTGCTTAGCTTGGTCCGTTAAATTCTAAAAAATGCATGTTATGAAATTAACGATATTGATTCTTACTTTCCTGCTGATTGGCTCCGAAAGCTCTCAAGCGGATGAACTTGTAACACTCCAAACCCGTCCAGATGTTGACCAGAAATTCATTCTACTTACGCATGCCAAGCCAGTGGCAAGTGTTATTCTGTTTCCGGGAGGAAAAGGCACCTTGAATCTATCCTCAGTTCATGGTGTCCCCACAATAAATTGGGGTGAAAATAATTTCTTGGTCAGAACCAGAGACATGTTTACAAAGAACGGTTTTATGGTTTCTGTCATCGACGCACCTTCAGACCATCAATCGAGAAAAGGCATGTTCGGAGGGTTTAGAGACAGCGAAGATCATGTTACAGACATCGATCATGTCATTAGTGCTCTGCGGAAACGGGCTGATGTTCCCGTTTGGCTGGTAGGGACAAGTCGTGGCACAGAGTCAGCGGCTAGCATTGCCATATACTCAAAACAAAAACCAGATGGACTAATTCTTACTTCAAGCATATCGATTTCAAACTTTAAAGGTACGGCGGTTACCAAAATGGCTTTAGAAAAGATAAGGATTCCAACTCTAATTGTGGCTCACACGAATGATTCGTGCGATAAAACGCCACCAGAAGGAGCACAGGAAATTGCCGACATGCTAACAAATGCATCAACGGTAGAAGTAAAACTATTGAATGGTGGAGATGAGCCAACATCTAAACCTTGTGAAGCAAAGTCATATCATGGTTTTTGGGGAATCGAAAGCCAAGTGGTTGATTATATCTCTGACTTCATTATGGACAATTGAAGGATTGATCTAACCAAAAATCAACGCGGACGGTAAATACTTCTGCAATAAATTCGAATAGCTCGGTGGGACTCAAACAGTTCGCCCCCGCCGGTTATCATGAACCGTTATGCCGAGTGAAGCTCCTAGAATACGTCGAACAGAGGATATTAAACCGTCATCGATATGGCATATAAACTCATAGACAAGAGCGGTGCGGGAAGAAGATGAGTACCACTTTGGCCGTCGCATTAATCATCCCCTGGGTTTTCTGGGGCGTATCGATGGGACTCTTGATTGCGGCAGGGAGATCTTGGATAAACATGCTGCTGATTCCCGTCGGTATCACGGTGGTGCTCCTGGCCATAGCCAGTGTTTCTTCAGTCCGGGTCACCTTCTGGGCATCCTTCATCCTACATCTTTTTCTGCTGGTCTTCTTTCTAGGATCTTTCGTCTTCTTCGTGCTTAGTGAACGTAAAAAAAAGAGGGGATAGTCGGTGGAATCCCATACCTTATGGTGGGGAAAAATGCGAAAACGCTCAACATCAATCGCAAAAGTCACGATAGGTGCAGCCCTCTTTTTCGGCGGCACTTCCCTGTTGCTCTTCACCGTGTTCCTCTTAAGGGGGCCTTTCCGTCTAATTATCCTCGACGTTTCAAAGACAGTCGCCCTGGGAATCGATGCGATCCTCTGCCTGCTGTTCTTTGTGCAGCACAGTGGGATGGTCAGAAAATCGTTCCAAGCATGGCTCGGAAGATGGGTACCATCTTACTTACATCGAGCAATCTACGCCATTGCATCCGGTGCAGTGCTTCTTGCGTTGATTATTTTCTGGCAACCCACCGAACCAATCCTGGTGAGCGCCGAAGGTTTTCTTCGCTGGTTTTTGCGTGGTTTTTTCTTCGCAGGAATCTTTGGTTTCGTATGGGGTGCGAGAGCCCTGGGGTCGTTTGACGCTTTCGGAATTAAACCCATTAGGGCGTTTCTACATGAGAAGAATCTCCGAGATCCACCGATGACCATTCGTGGGCCATACAAATGGGTGCGCCACCCTCTTTACACATCCATGCTTCTGATAATGTGGAGTTGTCCCGATTATTCCGCTGATCGTCTTCTGTTCAACACAACCTGGACGATCTGGGTGTTCATGGGTACGGTATTAGAGGAGCGGGATCTAGCTTCCGCCTTTGGCGAATCTTATAGGGATTACCAAAAAAACGTACCCATGCTCATTCCTTGGCGTTTCCCTAAACGGCCTGTGAAACGGATCTAAAATCGGCAACCATGCACTTAAGCTGACAAGGTGATACATGGGTGGTTCGCGTAAAGATTTCTACTGATTTGGAAAGGATTAGCTCCAGCCCGCTTAGCGCAGTCCGTTAGCTACAAAAGGATATGATAAAAAAAGGTCAAATATACGCTCCAAAAGAAGACATAAAAATAACTTGCATGACCTCATGGAGAGCACCATTTACTGGAGGACATGAAAGGATACTCCCAAAAGGTGAGCAGTTTAAGATCTGTAATGACCCTCCAGAAACGGCTACAGCTGTATATTGTGATCCAATCAGATATAAAAAATTACACAAACAAATGGTGCCTAAATCAGACCGATTAAAATTTTGGATTTATTCTGGGTATTACTTTTGTATTGACCTGAAAACCATCATGTCAAAATGTGATTTAATAGAAGAGAATTAGCTAACCATTCAGTTGAGCGCGACAGCTGTTCGTCGCCGCTCACCTCAACCGTTAGTTATCAACAAAAAGGACGTAGTTTGATCAGACTTCAGGCAATATTTTTAATAATCTCTGCTTTTGTATATTTCCTCACCGGTTTGTCTGGAAAGTATTCCATAAGAGAAAAGCTGATTTTTGCAGCCATAACATACATAAGCTTGTTTGCCGCTGTTTTCGCAATGGTGCTTATAAGTGGCGACAAACCTTACTAGACGCAGGGGAGTGCAGGCACCAGCCAACCAAACGCTCAAGCGGCCGTGAAGATACGTTGGCGGTTCGCACGAAGGCTTCTAAATACTTGAAAAGGGCCAACGCCTGCCCGCTTGGCTTGGTCCGATAACAGGCCTTGAAAATCCAGTTGGATCGTAATGATAACGGCACTTGGCAAAACAAAAGTAATCATCTCCTCTCTGGTTGCAACTCTGTTGATGTTTGCGATCGTGATTCTTATTCTCAACAGGGTTGTTGATGGAGGCGACGGTTCCAGCATTCTGAGATTACAGTTATCTTTTGACAAGAATTTGGGGATTGAAATAATCAACGGTTGGGGGCCGGAAGGAGTCGAACTTTTCAAGAGCTGGATGTTTACCGATTATCTTTATGCCTTTGCGTATTCAGTATTCCTCGCCTCAATGCTTTCTTTCTTGATATTAAAGAAAGGAGTAGCTCACAAGCCAGTCTACAAAATCTCTCTATATTTCGCGTTCGCCGCGGGTATCCTCGACTGTATTGAAAATACAATTGAACTGTTTTTCGTAAATAACCCCTATGAATTTTCCACTAATCTGTTTTTCCTTCACTCTGTACTGGCCACAGCTAAATGGGCAACAATAGCCATTGTCTTAATTTACCTGATCTTTCTGACAACCCAAAAACCTGGTAAGCAAAATCGTTAAAAAATAGAACGGTGCGATAAGCACCACTGCTCACAATCTGAACAATTAGCCTACTTGTCTACGAAACGATCGATTGGCAGATGGCATAAAGCAGGCTAAACGGAACTGTCCGAACGTAACAAAGTGCTTGTTGCCCACCCCTTCACCATCGATTACCTGGACCTGTACAAAGCGTGTTTTCCAGGTATTCTGTCATTTGCAAGAGAACAATCCGTGTCAAAGTGTCAGGTTTTGATAGAGTTAGTTTAACCTTTACAAAGCTATAAAAAGGATTTTTTCAGGGTCTTTGATGTGATTAGTTGAGCTGATCAGGTTCGCCAATCATTATTCAGCTTTCAGATCAGCGGAGGCCAGAAATGCTTGATGATCTGGGGAAAATTGCAATCAGCCCGAGAATTATTACAGACTAACAACTGAAAGGCATCAGGATGATAGAAGAATTTTTCGTTACCCATAAAGAGTTGTTAGGGAAGGTCCTTGATTGGCCTTTTTTACTATTCATCCTTTTTCTTATTGGCGCGGTTGCGTTTCGAAAAGAGTTCAAGACACTTCTGGGCCGGGGGGACATCACTATTTCCTGGGGGCAGGGAAAGAGCATCAGGCTGCATGATATTTCCGAGCATCTTGACCGGGAAATGGATCAGATTCGGGACGAGCTGAATATCGTCAAGGAGGCTGTCCATAAGTTCCATGCAAATTCTCCCGACTACGTGGCTGAACAACAACCAGCTGAAAACTTGTCACCTGAGGGAAAAGAAGAAGCACTGAACCGTATGAAAGATTCATTACGGCATGGTGATTGGCGCTGGAGAACGCTCTCGCGCCTTGCGATTATTTCGGGCATAACGGAGAATGAGGCACTAACGATTTTACGAGGGGACCCCGATATCGGTCTCGGACAGGACAAGAATTGCAATCACATTGCGAAACTCAATCATCGAGAACAATAACCTTCTGAGAGATTGAGGAGTAAAGCATGATCGAACATACTCTCGACACCAAGCACTCCGTACTGTATGTACGACCAAAGTCCTCGCTTGAGCAGGACGATTTCGTGCAAATCGCGAAAACAGTCGATCCATATATTGAAGAAACCGGCAACCTCGCCGGTCTTATCATCGAGGCTCCGGCATTTCCTGGCTGGGACAGTTTCGCGGCAATAGTGTCCCACTTCCGTTTCGTTCGAGATCATCACCAGCACATCAGGAAAGTTGGGCTCGTAACCGATTCCCTACTGGGAAATGTCGCAGAGCATTTAGCGGCGCATTTTGTCTCTGCCGAGATAAAACATTTTCGTGGCAGGGAGCTTGAGGCTGCAAAACAGTGGGTTATCGACCACTCTTGAGGCTCCTAACCCTTCAGGCATGGAAAATGACAGAAGAAAAATGGCCATACAATTTACCGATCTGGCGTCGAGCTCACTGCGCGATCTCTCCGGACGGCAAGTTTATTGCGGAGATCAAAAATGCCTATGAAGTGTCGATGAGTAATCCCACCTCCGGCACCCTACACCTTTCAGCCGGCCTTGAACTGGAGTACTGTAACCCAAGCTTCCTCTGGTCAGATGATTCCCGGTACCTGGCAGTACCCCGGTTTTTCTCACGATTCGGGCTTTTCCGCAGGCAGCGCCTGCTGTTGATTGATGTCCATGATAGAATTGTCCGTGCCGCACCGGTCATCACCTACTACTTTCAGCCCGACTCTTTCTCTGATGAACGGCTTGTCGTGACAAAGAACCCATCACGGTCTGCTGAAAAGGTTGTTTGGGAGATCCCTGCTGACCTTCATCAGTTTAAACGTGTGGATATAATCTGGAGAGATGCTGAACAAATTAACGAACCGGCCGTAGAATAGTTAGGTGGTTCGCTGAAGGGATTATACTTACGTAAACTACCCCAAAACGTAGACATGTCAAAAGTAGAGTTTTCTGGCACAATGCAGCCAGGAGGCTCTAATGAAAAAGTCACGTTTTACCGAATCACAGATAGTTGCAATCCTTAACGAAGCCGATACCGGTGTACAGGTTAAGGACATCTGTCGGAAGCACGGTATCTCTGATACCACTTATTACAACTGGAAGTCGAAGTACGGTGGCATGAGTGCTTCTGATCTAAAGCGTATGAAAGAGATGGAGATCGAAAGCTCAAAGCTCAAACGCATGTATGCTGACATGGCCCTTGAAAACCGAGCCTTGAAAGATTTGATTGAAAAAAAGCTTTAAGGCCGTCCGATAAACGCGAAGCAGTGACTTACTTGATTGCCGAGCATCATCTGTCTGTAACGCGCAGTTGCCGTTGTATCGGACTCTCTCGGGCGGCCTATTACCAGATTCCCAAAGGGCATGATCGTGATGCCGAGGTCATCGAAGCTATCAATACGGTGATCGACAAGCATCCTCGCTGGGGCTTTTGGAAGTGCTTCAAGGTGCTGCGCAGAAGTCATCGCTGGAATCATAAGCGCGTTTATCGTGTCTACTGCGGGTTACACCTGAATCAGAAACGACGGGCCAAGAAGCGGCTGTCTCAACGCGTAAAGCGCCCCTTAATTGTGCCGCCACAGCCGAACCAGAACGCTTACATGGAACGGTTTAACAAAACTTATCGAAACGAGGTCCTCGATCTGTACTTGTTCCGTAACTTGAATGAAGTCCGGGAAGCGACCCACTGGTGGAAAAGCGAGTACAACGAAGAGCGGCCTCATGACTCATTGGGAGATCTGACGCCTGCCGAATACATGTTAACGAACGCTGGAAGCTCTACTTTACAACTGTCTACTTGACGGGGAAGCTTACGCTAGGATTTGATCTCGCAAATTGGGAGATCACTGAATTATAACAAGTCGCTCCAGCTGACAAAAGGCCGCGTGGGGGCTTTTGTAGCTGAGCTTCACCATTAGATATCGGAAGTCATGCAGACGAAAGAGCAGGCCATAGATGCCGTAAGAAGAACCCTTCCAACCGACTTTGATGTTCTCGAAGACAATATCGTCGAAAAAGAGTATGGCTGGTTGATCTTCAGTCAAACTAAGCGATACATCGAAACCGGCGACCCAACGTTCGTGGCAGTTGGTTCTGGTGGTGTTCTCGTTGAAAAGCACACGGGTCGACTGATTGAGTTTGGAAGCGCGTATCCGACAGAGATCAATCTACAGATCTACGAGGCAGGATATCTTGCATGTGATGACTTTGATCTTGTTGTCATCGCTACGTCAGACTCAGAAGAGGCAGTCCGTTTGCTTTACGGGCTTGTAATCACCTACGTCAAGCCTGAGGTCGATGGAGAGACGACTTGGCGAAGACCAAAAACCTTCTCGGTCCAGCAACTCCGCGCACGTTTGCGCCCCCTTCCGTGTCGACTCAATCTAGGGTCGGCATATTTCAAAGGGGAGGAGCTTGAGCGCATGAAGACTAGCGACAGTCTGCAGTTCGAGCTCGTGCCAAATGAGGGTCTTCGCAATGAGATTTAACAAGGCGCTGCAGCCGACAGACAACCCGCTACGCGGCTTGCCCGCGGCTAAGCTTTGTCGTTATGCCGAATGAAGCGCCTAGATAACATTGAAAAACGAATAATCAACCGTGTCATCGATATAGCATATAAACACATAGGCAAGAGCTGTGTGGGGAGAAGATGAGTATCAACTTGGTCGTTGCATTGATCATCCCCTGGGTTTTCTGGGGTGTATTGATGGGACTCTTGTTTGCGGCAGGACGGTCCTGGATAAACATGCTGCTAATTCCCGCCGGTAGCACTGTGCTGATCCTGGCCGTAGCCAGCATTTCTTCAGCCCGGGACGCCTTCTGGGCCTCCCTCATTCTACATCTTTTTCTGCTCGTCTTCTTTCTTGGATCTTACGCCACCTTCGTGCTTAGGGAACGTAAAAAGAAGAGGTGATAATCGGCGGAAGCCATATCTCTAAAGCGGAGAAAAGATGCACAACAATGAGCTTAACCCGACGCCGAACAGCGACGAGGCCTTGTTCAGCATCATGACGGCGCGGGTTGGCTAAATCACTAGGTGTAACATCCCAATGCAAAGATACCCGCATTGCAGGACAGAGATAATTATCAGAGGGCTTCCCCATCAGGGGCTCTTTAGAAGTGACAGAGTTTGTCCTAAATGCACTGGGAGTTTTAAGGTTGATACCGACACAAAACGAAGGCAAGCGCTTTTTATCATTATCCTTTTAATATCATTGGTTTTTACTTTGCTCCTTTATTACAATGTCACAAGGTGGCTAATCCCAGCCCTGGCATCTTATATAGCTCTAGGGCTACTCCTTTATTGGAGCAATAAAAAAGTTATTCTCGTTCCCTACAATAATGCACAGGATGGAATCGAGGACTCCTAACCAATCACTCAACCGGACTGGGTGATACGTCGGTGGTCCGCTAAAGTTTTCTACACTGGAAAAGGGCCAGCTCCAGCCCGCTTAGCTAGGTCCGTTAGCATTCATCTATGATCACGAAACTATGGAAGACAACTGTCCACGGAGGGATCGCACTCGTTACCGATGACTCCATTATCACCTCACCACGTTTTGGTGACGGTGATTGGCGTGGTGGCTGGTGGGGCCGGTACGACCGTCGCACCGGAGAATGCCGCTGGAGGCAAGAACATCGTCGCGGCGCGGCGCTGTTCGATAAGGCAGGAGATATCCTTATCGCAACGACGCACAAGCGCAGCGGCATTTACGCGATATCTTTTACCGATGGCAGCCGACTTTGGGGGCGACTGGGTGATCGGTTAAACTGGTTGTTAAAACTGTTCGATATGCTTCCAGTCGATAATGAAGGCGACTCTCCGGTAAAAATCTGGCATGACACCGTTCTCACACATAGTGGCCGACTGCTGAATACAGCTACGGGCAAAATCGAATCCCGTCATGCACTTGAATATTCAGCTGACCCTCCGATTACACTTGTGCGTATAGATGGGGAATCCGTTACCCAGCCGGGCGATGCCCGGGAACGCTACTGCTTGCCGCTATACGACTATGACAAGGCGCCAATCGAAGCACTACTCAGGAGGCATGGACTTGAACTGTCGAGCTACTATCCTTGCGTTGCAAGCGCGCATGGCATTGCTGTTGCCGTTGCCTGTATCCCGCCGGCCGAATTTGCCACCGAAGCAGGTTCCCGCCTTCATAGCGGCGGATCAAAAGAAAATGTTCAGCACTTCCTGGTCGTGTCAGATCCGGATTGCACAACCATTCTTGAACAATACGATCTTGGAAGCTTCTATATGGCGGAGCTGGATTGGGCGGATGATTCGCTGTTCTCGGTCACCGCGCGGACTTACAAGGAGTTTTGCTGGTCGTATCGCCGAAAACTATGGGTATTCGAGTGGCCGGGCGTAACGTAGAATGCTAACTAATCGCTGGACCGGACCGGCCGATTCGGTGGTAAACAAGTGTAATGCTAATTGCCGGTCACCCGGTCAGCTTGGCCATTAGCAACAAGAGGATCAGAATAATTCTATGAATTTGGTCAAGTTTCTTCTGATTGTTTGCTTGTGTACTGCAACCACCATACCCGCAGGTGCTGATCCGCAAAAAGCCAGAAAGATTACACACCCTTCTTCCCCATGCACTGTCTACTCCACAGAAGGTGAGCACCCAAAATATTTAGTAAAAAAAGACGGCGTAACGATATATTCCCCAAACTCAGATGGTATCGCTCAGGCTGTCTTCTCGCCTTCAGGGGAATATGTAGCATTTGTGGGTTCAGAGATTAACTGGGTAGATATTCGCTCAGGTGAAGGACATTCAGTTGTAATTCTGAATTGTGATTCTGATAAATTGACCGGTTATACAAATGGATATCCCATGGGTGATTTTAAATGGGTCACAGACAGGCAATTTCAATATACTGACACTGCAACAGAAACATTGGTACGAGGGAAGCATTAAATTTTTACCAACAAACACTAAGCTGACAGGTTGCTTCGGCGGTGGTTCGCGGTCAGGTTTCTACTCAATTGAATTGACCAAGGCAGCCGCTTAGCTCAGGCCGTTAGGCTTCAAAATGAAATTAGAACCACCATTGTCAAATCTAATACAAAGATGCGCGACAATCTGTGAGTCAGAATGTTGTGGCATTGATGCATATGATTTTTCACCAATACATATTGCCTCATATTTGATTATGTATCGCGGAAAAATTGACGAAAACGAGATTGACGAATTAAATATTCAGCTTGAAAATTTAAAGCAAAATTATGGTTCAAATGGAGCGAGTTCAAAGGGAATCGAAATCGAAGAGATGAATCAAATGTTTAATGGAAAAGAAATTGACGATCTGGTGAAAAATTTAAGGAATATTATTCAAATTTCAATAAAGTTAATTGAGCAAGTTGAAGTTTCAGAAGAATAGAAGCCTAACACAGGGGTGAACGCGGACTGTTGAATCAGCGGCGGATCTCGAAAAGGACCTCTACTCATTTGAACCAGTACGACGCAGCCAGTTACCCCAAATCCGTTAGCCCACTAACAAGCCCATGAAATACAAACCCAACATTGCTCAACTTTTCAAAAAGCTCCTAATCTTTTGCGGCGCATTTGTTTTGTTTGTGTTCTGCTTTTTTCTCATAATGTTTTGGGGGTTTTGGGAGAAATCAGGTTATTCCAATTGTGTGATCGTTTCTGACGAAAACCATTTTATTGGTGAGCGTATGAAGTATTCACAAGCATTGTCGCATGGTAAAAAAACAGATCAAGAGTGCATCAAAGATGATTTAAAACTGGATCGTGGTGATGGCCCTTTGATAGGCAAGGTTCGTTGGGCTGAGTGCCTAAAGGGGCCAGACTGTGACGAAGCGGGCATGTTTTAGGGCTAATCAATCACTGAAGCGGACGGGGTGAAACGTCGTGGGTTCGCGTAAAGTTTTCTATATACTTGAATGTGGTTATCCACTTCACTCAACGAACTTATTGAAGTTAGCAGAAAACCATTTTATCCCTGCCAATCAAGAGGCTTTAAGATCGAAAGAAATATTAATAACAGGGATATACAGGATGTGCAGGATAAATCCATAAGAACCAAATATTAGTGATTTATCCAAGCCCCGAAGATTTTGACTTTATCCTGATTATCCTGCCTATCCCTGTTCAAAAAAGGTTTAAGACCCTATAATTATCTATGGTTATTGGTGGAGCGAAGTAGATAACCAGATACTTGAAAATGAACAGCTCCAACCCGCTTAGCTTGGTCAGTTAGGTATATAAGCCAATGGCTGTAATGCTTCTATTATATTTAGCCATCCCAACAGTCATTTTTTTTGTACTGTGGATATTTAGAATGCGGTCAATAAAATACTTAGTAGGAGTTACAATTGTTTTTCTCTTTCTGCCGATATTTTTGAGTGTTGGTGCTTACGTCTTCCGGGCCCAGATACAACAGGGCAAATTCCTCCCTGAACTCGGCCCTTTGCTCAGCCTGGCTTTCCCTGCTGACGACCTATATGCACCACTGGCCGTAGAATCGTTGTCCCCAGAAAAAAGCACATATAAGTTCAAATTTCCCCATAAATACCTTGGCAATCATGCTGTCTTCATTGAGATACCTTCAGAGATACGCCCTGAATTTAAAATTGAAAAGGACCTCAGCCTAACTGTCAAAATACAGGAAGGAGATAAACTGTTACTATGGAAGAGCGAAGATCGTGGCTCTCCATTTTTAGGGAAAGGGCGCTATGGGTTTTATTATGTTGGATATAAAGTACCCAAGGATGTGCCTGTATCAAAGGAGATATCAATGGAAATAAATATCGGGAAAGATGTAGACCACTTTCTTAAAACCCACGAAAAGGCAAGGCTCATCGTAAGAAAGAGCTCTGACGAATAAAGCACCGAACCAATCACTCAAGCGGACGGGGTGATACGTTGGCGGTTTGCGTAAACTTTGCTACACAATTGAAAAGGACCATCTCCAGCCCGCTTAGCCTGGTACGTTAGTTGCTGAGACATGAAATCACGCATCAAAACCGTGAATTGCTATTGCGACCTGTGGGGCAAGAAGCCGGAGGTCCTCGAGAAGCAGGGAGTGCCAAGAGTCTTCTGTGGTATGTGTGAAGTCTGTGGCAAGCCAGGTCACACGCGTCACTTTCCGGGAGCTGTGCCTTATACCGGTGCGTGGTGCGAATGGCATTACAGGCGACTCATGCTGTTGCATCCGTGCAGTGCCATTGGCTGCTGTGTTTGGCTAACCGCACTCGCCATGATCGGGGCCATTATATGGATGTTCGCATTGTAGAGGGTGACCTGCTAGACCAAGACGTTGAAGCCATCGTCAATTCGTGGAATCGGAACATCATCCCCTGGTGGCTCCTGCTCCCCCAGGGGGTATCTGGAGCCATCAAGCGCCACGGAGGGCTTACCCCCTTTCGGGAACTTGGCAGGAAAGGCGCTATTCCACTCGGAGGTGCAGTGCTCACGGGCGCTGGCAGACTGCCATTCAAGGCCATAATTCACGTTGCTGGAATCAATATGCTCTGGCGGGCTTCCGAGTATTCGATACGAGAGTCGCTGCGGAATGCCATAGCAATTGCGCAGGAACAGAGCTATTCTGCGGTCGCCTTTCCTATCATCGGTGCTGGGTCAGGGGGGTTCAACACGGACTCGGCGCTTGAGATTATGCAGCACCAATGCCAAGCTATTGACTCCGCCGTTGACGTAACAATAGTGCGGTATGTATAGAGGAAACGCTAACCAATCGCACAACGGACGGGGAGATACGTCAGTGGTTCGCGTAAATGTTTATATACATTTGGAAAGGGCCAGCACCAGTCCGCTCAGCCTGGACCGTTAGCAGTCTAATCAATATCCAGGATCGGCAATGATCGAAGTCGTTACAACTATTTCTTTATGGGAACTCACGAAGCACGCAGCAACATGGGTGAACAATTTAAAGCGTGCAAAGAATGCCCGAAAAAAGCAGTCTGTTGCCGCCTTGCGTAAAGTGATCACTTCCGCCAGAAGAACCTCAATTTATCTCAGACACTTAAATGAAACAGGTGAGCGAAGCATCGAGAAAGAAGAAGCGCTTGCTATTTTGTGGACAGAACTAGGTTTTGAGCTTGAAGATCTGGGAGTCACCAAACTGGCTAAGCGTTGTCGGATGAAGGGAAAACATTGGGGAAATCCACAAAAACCAGACAAAGAGTTTATGCAAAAAGCTGATGTCAGTTTGGAGAGAATGGAACGGATAGCGAATGAGATTCTGCGTGACGTCAACAGCTAACCAACCCTCAAGCAGACTTGGTGATAAGTTGGTGGATCGCGTAAAGGTTTCCAGGCCCTTTCAAAGGGCCAACACCAGCCCACTTGGAGTTGTCAGTTAGCCGGAGGAACGCCGTGGAGAAAACCTATCCCTGCCCAGCATGCGGCTTTCTGCAATTCTCTGGGCCGCCCGGCACCTACGAGATCTGCCAGATGTGTGGGTGGGAGGATGACCATGTGCAGCTTGCAAACCCGCGGATGCGCGGCGGCGCAAATAGTGAGAGCTTGGCGGAAGCGCAGCAGGCAGCACTGCAACGCTACCCTCGGGTCATGCGGGAATTTGAAGGTGAGGCCCGCGATTCCAGCTGGCGACCTCTGACTGACGCCGAGGCCGATGTCGCACCCGAGGCCCCGCGAACAGGACGGCAATACTTCCTGGCAGCCTGCAGCAAGGATCCAACCTACTATTGGCGAAAGAAGAACCCAGATAAAGACCCAGTCTAACAAGGCGCTGCAGCTGGCGGTCAACGCGCTTTGCGGGCTGGCCACGGCTGAGCTTGGACGTTATGTGTCAATACCTTTTGAGCGCTCCCTTGCACAATCTACCAAGCAAATTAAAATGGTTGGAAACAAACCCTAATAGGGAGCTGACTGATGAAAGTACTCATTGTATTAACCTCACACGATGTACTGGGTGATACCGGCGAAAAAACTGGCTTTTGGCTGGAAGAATTTGCCAGCCCCTACTACCACTTAAAGGACGCAGGCGCGCAAGTCACCCTGGCCTCACCGAGTGGCGGCCAACCTCCGCTTGACCCGAAAAGTCACGAACCTGACTTTCAAACTGACGCCACCCGCCGATTTGATAATGACCAAGCGCTTCAGAATGAACTGGCGAACACAGCTAAATTGGCTGAAATGAAAGTTGAAGATTTTGATGCGGTTTTCTATCCCGGTGGACATGGTCCATTGTGGGACCTGCACAATGACAGTGATTCGATTGCACTGGTCGAAGGGTTTATTGCTGCCGGCAAACCTGTGGCAGCGGTATGCCATGCGCCTGCGGTGCTATTAAAAGCCAAGGACCAATATGGTGATCCGTTGGTCAAAGGTAAAAAGGTCACTGGTTTTAGTAACTCTGAAGAAGCGGCCGTTGAATTGACGGAGGTCGTGCCCTATTTGCTTGAAGATCAGCTGGTCGCGATGGGCGGCGTTTACCAGAAAGCTGATGATTGGAATCCGCTGGCCGTTGTTGATGGTTTGCTTATAACGGGGCAAAACCCTGCTTCGTCAGATGCAGTTGCTGACGCTTTGGTAAAAGCGATTAACTAGCAGCAAAACACATAAACCAGGACACGGAAACACACCGGTTAACCTTTGCGTTAGAATGCAAGCGTAGCTATGAGTCACAATACAAAAGTATTTGTTCTTGGCGCTGTTTTGGTTTTGTCGCTTATCGTAAATGCTGGTCTGATTTTTTTAATCGACAATCAAAAAATAGAACTGGTGTCGTTGAGCGAGCGAATCAACATTCTAGAAGAGCAGCGTGTGTTCTTAATGATGCTCCTTCCTAAAATTGGCTCCTCAATAACCAAAGGTGACCTCAAGTTATTAATTGAAGAACAGTACCCTGATGAAGAAGTGAATCAATTGAATGATCATGTTCAATGGAGGCTTTTCCATTTTTGGTTTGATAACAATGGAAAGCTCGTTTCGGTAAAGTGGTCGTCTTGATAGAGCATTCTAAAAACACAATTCAGGCGGACGAATTGACCACAGATAGTTTTCGCAAGGCAGTCTATCAGGCCATGGCGGTACGTCGTCGCTGCTTGTCTTAACCGTTAGGCTGCAGTATGAAAATTAAGCCAACATTAGAAACAATATTTTATCGGGATGGTCGAGGGCCAGAACTACAAAAAGTAGTTTGGGCAGACTCTGGTGTCACATTAGTTGGATTTGAATATTACAATCCAGATGATATCTATGAAAAAGAGAATATCAAGCACATCCGCCTGATAGGTGTTGAAGCATTTTCCTTTGCAGGTGAAGAGGTTCATCCAGACATCTATTTCATACAAAATTCAGACGCAGCTATCTTCGAGGTCATAGATTCAGACTATAAAAAATCATTATCACCAAGACACCTGGCTAACTGTAAACATTATCAATTAATATTCTATGATGAAATTTTTGACATCATCTGCTCTTCTGTCGTTTCTGGTGTTGGCCCATTATCAGAAGAACAAATCATTCAATCGGGAAGTTAAGCGCTGCGAGCAAAAATTCCGGTTAATTCCAACGTTAGGCACCTTGATGGCAAAAACAAAACCAATTCGTGATACGCTAAAAGCAATATTCTATCCTCATGTCTTTTCTTTAGGATTTGAACTGGATAAAAGATGGCAACCTCAATTCGTAGTTTTTCGAAGATTTAGTGCAGAGGCTGTCCACGTTTTTGAGATCCAGTGGGATAAATACCATAGACCAAAATTCTACATTAATTTCGCCAAAGCACCCCTCGAAGGCGTAAAGTTCGGCGACAAATGGATGGACGCGAAAGACATTGCTCCCGTCCATTGCGGTACATATCGACGTCTTGGGCGAAGTCGAGGAATATTAAGATCCAACTGGTTTCAGCTCCGTCGCCCCCTGATTGAGCAAATAGTGACACTTAAACGTAACTACGATCCTGAAGAGGTTGCAAAACAAGTTGTTCAATACTTCGTTGAGGTAGAAAATTGGTGGGCAAACGAGGCCATAGGCAAGCATGTCCAAAACAACTTCTAGACCCGCCTAACAAACGCATGCTGTCGGACACATGACTGCTCGCTTCACTCACAGCAATATGCCGCTGATGCGGAGCGTGTTGTGCGAGCAATTGAGAACTATGAATCTTGATGCAATATTGAACCGCAAACTAACCACACTCTTCCCAAATGAAGCGATAAGGGCTCAAGTAGTGGTCATTCTTGAAACTTACGGGACAGAAAAACATGAGCAGGAACCTGTCCGCGTTCGCCTCGCAGTTCTTAAGTTGTCTAACCATATTTTTGCGGAAATCAAGAGAAACATAAACTTCGCTAAGCTGGATTTTAGAGATGTTTTGACCTGGGCAGAATATCCAAGGCAGAGCAAAAAATGGTCAACGCCGAAGGGCCCTAAGAAACAAAAACTTATTGATGCTGATAGAGCCGAATACAAAGAGTGGTTAAACACATAATCAGTCACTCAGGCGGACCGGGAGCAACGTCGGTGGTTTGCGTAAAAGTTTCTATACCTTTGGAAGAAACCGGCGCCAGACCGCTTAGCCTGGTCCGTTATTAGCAGAATGAGGTTGAATTGCCAACGAGTACATCCGAAAAACCGGGGAACAGTCTCAAGTTCGTTTGCTGGCTTCCAATCGTCAGCCTTGCAGCGGTCGAATTCTACGTTCGCGGCTTCGACGGATGGGGTGCGTGGTCTACAGCTCCCCTTTTCTTGCTTCCACTCATTCTCAGTGTCGTCATCGCCGGGGTGGGTGTCGTACAGTTTTTTTTAGAGCTACGCGCAGGGGCAGTGCGTGCCTCAACGACTTTCTATATCGCCTTGGCGTTGATCCCATTCTTATGGATCCTTATTCGACGGCACGTTACCTAGGCGGTCGCAAAACCAATCACTCAAGCGGGCGGGGTGATATGTTGGTGGTTTACGTAAAGGTTTCTACACACTCGAAAAAGACCAGCTCCAGCCCGCTTAGTCTGGTCCGTCAGGCAACTTTATGCGAGTACTTGATTACGCTTTAGCAACAGACGGGGGAACACAGGTCATAGTCTTCGAACTCGATGATGGCAAAAAACTAATGATTGGGCTTGATGGAAGGATGGATTCACCAGTCAGCGGAAAACAAATATTTCTTGGAAGCTCGCCCGAAAGTTCAGACGCCCGACTACTCACTATAGGCGGGACCGAAGAGGGTAAAGTAGTTTCACTAATGGAGAAGTGGCTCGATCAGACTCAAGGATTCATACGAAGAGAAGCCCTGATGGAGATTGATCCATCCAAGCTAAAGGACCAGGATCTGCTGGACCGGTTGGCTCTTGAATTCATTCTGGAGGTGCGTGGTCGTGACATCGCCTGACAACTCGCCCAGTCGGGCAGCTTCGCCGCCGCCGGGCTCAACCACTAGAGTATTGAAACCATGAGAGCAGCAGCATACTTTCGTGTAGCCCTGCGCCTCGGTGTTTGCACAGTTCAGGAAGTCATAGCATGGGCTGACTGTCAAATTGAAAGCCAGGACGAGCCACAGTACGAACTGATTGAGCTCTCCATGTTGGGCAATTTAAAGTCACCTGATGTTCTTCGTAAACTTTAAGACCTGTCGAGGGAGATCCCGTCCATCGAAATCTTACCCTCTGTCCTGGGAAGTGCACATAAACGGCTATTAGAACATCGCGAATTTGGACAGGTGCTAGCGCATGGCCTATATGAGCTTTATGTGCAGGAGAATTATGAGGTCCCTGATTGCTTGTCGCCAATTGCACGTTTTGATGACGGATATAGCCTTGCACTCGGTGGCACGTATGGGACAGAAGAAGATATATATAATGATCTTCTTGAATTCACTGGTAATTTTGTGAGTTTCTCTAACCAGAAAATTGAGGCGGACGATTGATACAGAGGTGCTTTACAAAAAGGTCTCTACGAGGCCGAACCGACACGTCGGTGTCACTTATCTCAGTCCGTAATAGTTTATGAGATTATTATTGATCTTTTCCATATTGATGAGTTTTCAAGCATCGTTAAACGCTGGCGCAACAAGGATGCCAGATAGTACCGTTTGGGGAGTTTATTGTGGTGAATGTGTTGGCATTTGCAGCACTATGAGAAAGATAGATTCTTCCAGTTTGAGGATTGATAAATCGAACAAGTTTTTCAAATCTGAGCCATTTAATTATGAATTTAAAGGGACAGACCAGACAAATTCTGAATATGGAAAATACAAATGGATTTTAGAGGAACCGGTCCCAACTATTATAGATAAAAATCTTACTATTTTTGGCCAGCCTGACGCCTATGATCAGTGTGGTTATTACATCTCTTACAATGTCGACGGAAATAACTATCGAGTTCTGATTGACCCAGATAAAGTTCCCAAAGAAATGGATTCAACAATAAACAGGTTATTTAAATAAAAAACTATAACCACACAATCAAGCCAGACGAACATGGGGCAGGTGATTCTCGTCAAGGATCCCGCTACCTGTTCCGGTTCATCGTAGCTGCTTATTTCAATCCTTAGATGTCTCACTCGATGCAAACCTGTCCACATTGTAGTTTTGAGATTCGCGTTAGTGAGCTTCCTTATCAAGGTAATATGTAGAGTTCGCTGGTCAAACCTCGGGTGTCAGCGCTCACCCGCAACGTTAGGGCGTTGGATTGGAATCAAACATAAAGACACTTAATTAAGGAGTTAACATGTCCGACAACATAACTGGTTCTTGTCTATGTAGTGCTATTAAGTACATTGTTAACGGCCCAATTAAAGCCGTAGCAAACTGTCATTGTGATACTTGCAAAAAAATAACGGGCGGGAGCTTTGGCACTGTTGCCATCATTGCCGAAAAGAACTTAGAACTCATCGAGGGGCAAGGCACCCTGACCGTCTACCAGATAAGTGAAAATGCAACAAAGTATTTCTGCCGTACATGCGGAACGCCTATTTTTACTTTGCACAAAAAATATCCTGGCAATTACATGACCCAGGTTGGTTCACTTGACGATCCTTCACTAGTAGCGCCATCGATAAACATTTTTTGCGAAAGCATGCTGCCATGGGTCAAAGAAATTACTGACCTGAAATGTTTTTCTAGAGAACCCACGAAATAAGGGGTGGGCTGATCACACACTGAAGCGGGCCGGAAGAGGCGACGGCGGTTCGCGCAAAGGCCCTCACAAACTGGAATGCGACCAGTTACAACACTCCCGGCTTGGTCCATTGTGTTTGGTGGTATGATGGAATACGATTACAAAGAATACATAAAGGAATCGTGCAAGTTACTTCCGGAACTGGAAGGCGCAATTGTATTGCAAATATTAGTGAACATTGTTGATCCAGAATTTAATGTCGTATTCCTTAATACAGATAAAGGGCCTTTCTCTTTGCAGGGCGAGATGGGGTCTGAGTATTTGGGTGTTAGGAAGTTAGACTTGATGCCGGAACAAACGAATGATGAGGGTTATATAATTTGTCCATATGAACCATTTGAGTGTTTTGTGGGAAAAAAGATTATTCAGGCTCATCAAATAGGGGAAGTATGGAATGGTCATGGGTTCGAATTGTGCTTTGAGAATATACCTGAAAAGACCATGATTATTCAGTCTATATATACTGGAGACAAACCCAAGGAATTTGAAGACTGTTTAAGGGTAGGAATTGGTAATTACCAATTTGAGTACAAAAAATCATAACCGAATACTTAAGCGGCAGGGTGATACGCCGAGGGTTGTCATGAACCGTTAGATTTCACTATGAGCGAGACAGATAAGCACACACCCTGGAAACCGAGCATCAAGATTTACGTTCTGTCAGTTTTGGTTGGCACAATTATAACGGTTGTGCTAGCCGGGTTTGTTTTTGCCACATCATCAATTGTCATTGCTGCGTCTATGGGGTGTGTCCTGGCGATATTCGGAGCACTCATGAATGAGAACATTGGTGAAGCTATTGTGTTTTCTTTCTTCTTGGGGGGGATGTGTGGTCTATTATTTTGGGTGACCCCGGATTCTGTAGCAGTGCGGATTGGCACTTGGGCAATACCGGCCGTATTAGGTTTTTGTTCAAGCAAAACAGTATATAGGGATATTCCATGAACTTGGAATCTGAGCAAACACTGGAGTGGACTGAATGATACAATGGGGGTCCGCTAAAAGGTTTCTACACACTTGAAAGGACTCAGAACAGCTGCTTAGCTCGGGCCGTTAGCCCGTTTGGAAGGATTCTCCCCATGACTTCGTTCCGCTCTCTGTTAGCTGAAGTTCGTGCATGCACCATCTGTGCGGCGCATCTGCCGCATGGGGTTCGACCCGTCCTACAGATCCACCCGCGGGCTCGGATGTTGATTGCAGGTCAAGCGCCAGGAAGGAAAGTCCATGAATCGGGCGTGCCTTTCGATGATGCCAGCGGAGATCGTCTGCGAGAATGGATGGGAGTGACACGCGAAGTCTTTTACGACTCGAATCAGGTAGCCATTGTTCCAATGGGCTTTTGTTTTCCCGGCACCGGGCAATCAGGAGACCTTCCTCCACGACCTGAATGCGCACCGGCGTGGCGCGATCAACTGCTCGGGCACCTGCATCAACTTGAAGTTACGCTGGTTGTTGGTCAGTATGCACAGGGGTATCACATGAACATGGGCCGATCATCACTTACCGAGACGGTTCGGGATTGGCGATCATATTGGCCTAAGGTGGTCCCTCTTCCGCACCCAAGTCCGCGAAACAATATTTGGCTGAGCCGCAATCCATGGTTCGAGAAGGAGCTACTCCCTATGCTTCAGCGACGAGTGGCTGAAGTCCTTGAAGAATGATTTCTTGGTATATGCGTAAAGATATCTACTCACTCGAAAGATACCAGGCCCAGCCCGCCCTGCCTGGTCCGTTATGTTTTGGGAACAGAGATAGCAGCCTTACTGTTTCTGTATTTCAAGACTGATTTATGAAGCAAGAACAAACCAGAAGTGATGTTTTATGGATCACCAGTGAGATCTGTTACTACCTGGGCCTGGTGTTGGCTGTTTTGTTTATTCCGGCACTCGCTTTTATGCTGTGGGTAATGAGCCTGGTGGGCAAGAGCGCCCCCAACTATTGGGATATCTTGATCGCGTGGGTATTCTCGGTGCTGATATTCCTGATCGGTGTGGGTCTTAAAAATATTATTTATTCGACTGAGAACAATCAAAACGGGAACTAACGCTCTTAGGTTTTTTGATTTACTAAACCAAACACTCAAGTGGACAGGAAGGCACGCGGGCGGCTCGCGCAAGGGAATATACTTAATTGAGAGTGACCATCCCCTGCTCGCCTGGCCTGAGCCGTTATGCTTACCAAGAGAGACCTATGTATAGAGTTATCCTGCTCTTTTTTTACCTGCCTTTTTTTTTGATCGGCTGCATGGACAAACCGGCAAACATTGACGAGCACCTTGATGAATACGAACAATTAGCCCAGGTCGTCGCAGCAGAGGTTGGCTCCGGTCAGATTGTGAACATTGAGCAGGCAAAAGGTCAGCTGCTTCGACTCATGGCAAAACTTGAAGTCCGAAGAGTGAGACATGACCGGGATGGCAGATTCGTGTTGCTTAGCGGACAATCGGGTATCTTTTCTGGGCAATTTAGCTACCTATACAATCTAACTGGCGAGGCTATCGATTTAGCTGATGCTCCGAATGATGGCATTGAGCGAAAGCACATAAAAGGCAGGTGGTACATTGAGAAAGCATACTTTGACTAAAATCAGCACAAACAGACGGTCAGCCTGCGACCTGCCGCATCTTAGCATCAACATGAGGCTGCGATTTACGAAGTTCACCCTTTTGATTTTGACAATTTGTTTGGGGCTGCTTGGTTACCCATTAATGGCTTACCCAGGGGAGGCTCTTCCTAAAGGGACCTCCTTGATTTTTAAGCCTGATGGCACAAAACACTGTGAAGCGCATACAGGAGTGGAGTTGGATTCTATGGAAACCAGGTTAACAACCGTTGACATTACAATCATTGCAAAAGATAAAGGTTATGACGGTCATGAGGGGATTGCTATTTGTGGTGCCCCAACGGGTCAGATTAACATTTATGAAATTACGTCCTCGGATTTACCTGCTGCCATTAAACTTGGTTTTGAACAACTACCAAAAAATTGGGTTCGTTAAGACTCAGGACAAATGAGGAGGCCTGACCAGGCACTAAACCAGGCCGCCAGAGGTGGATGCTTTTATTGAAGGATAAGGTAGATACATTGTCACACTTAAAAGTTTTCCCGTGGCTGGGTAGCTAATCGCTATGCAGAGGAAAATGACAAAAGAACAATGGCCTTATAATTTGCCGATTTGGCGTCGATCTCACCGCGCAGTATCTCCGGATGGACTGTTTGTTGCGGAGATCAAAAATGCATATGAAGTATCGATGAGTAATCCCACCTCCGGCAATCTACACCTTTCAGCCGGCCTCGAAATTGAACAATGCAATCCGAGCTTCCTCTGGTCGGACGATTCCCGTTACCTGGCAGTTCCCCAATTTTTCGCACGATTCGGACTTTTTCGAAGGCAGCGGCTGCTGTTGATTAATGTTCATGATAAAATGGTCATTGCTGCACCGGTTTTCACCTACTACTTTCAGCCGTCCTCTTTCTCTAATGGTCAGCTCGTCGTTACAAAGAACCCATCACGATCTGCCGAGGAGATTGTTTGGCAGATCCCAGCTGACCTTCCTCAGTTTAAGCGTGTGAATATTACCTGGAGAGATGCTTAACAAATTAATGAACCTGCCGTAGAATAGTTGGGTGGTTCACTGAAAACAGTATACTTAGGTTGAACATAGACGGTTATCACTGACCGCCTGCCTTGGCCCGTTAGGTTTCGTAAATTGATAAACGAATTTGAACTAGTGAAAATTTCAAAGCTACTATCCATGAAACGTGATTATGACGGTTCTGAGAACGTTGCTCGTCCTCCAAAAGTGGGTGATATTGGAACTGTTGTGTATGTTCTTCCTGCAAAAGATGGCGACACGAAATATATTGTCGAGTCAGTAGACAGTAATGGCTATACAATTTGGTTGGCTGATTTTATTGAAGAAGAACTGGTGCGTTACAAAAACGTAACCTGACCACAGGCTGAAGCGGGCTTAAGAATGCGATAGTGGTTAGCAAAAAGGCTGCGACGCCATTGACAGTGCCCTGGGCAGCGCTTAGCAGGTCCGTTCGAATCTAAATGAATATAGATACTCCATTATGGTCATTAATCTCTCCCCGGTGCGAATGCTGTAGCGGACAAGGATCTCTATGCTTTGCAACATGCCCGAACTGTGGTCGTGTGATCCTGATTTGTGATGAAGTAGGCACAGTCTTTATGGACATTAAAAATTTAGACGAAGCGACCTACGGCGGAATTGATGATCCTAATTGTGTCTGCAACAAATGTTGCAAAATTCATGTTTCAGAATTCAGGGATTCAACCTCTGATGAAATCAAAGCACTCGGATATAAACCGAATGAATATAGATGACTGTTTGAACCGGTGGGTGGAACCGGCATGTATAACGCCAGTTGTTCTGGTCAAAGGTTCATAACAATGCGGCGTCCCCATAAAACCAGGCAAAAAAAAATGAATAAAATGAGAGAACAACTTTCGATACTTATTTTTATACTTTTGTTTCTTTCCACATCATTTGCCGCCGCACCAAATGTTGAATTCAATGGTGGTCTGGACACCAAGGTTATCTCGGTAGTCTCCGGTGGTCTTTGGGAAAAAGGCGAAAATTCCGGACAGGTTCGCATTATTGTCCGCAACCTCGGCTGGGAACACACGAGAAGCTTTTTTTATATCCAGTGGTTGCGCTCGAATGACTCAAACCAAACGGTTGAGGAGTTTGCAACCATTCCAATTCCAGAATTGAACGAAGGCAGCTGGATCAACAGCAGCAAACTTGAGCGCATCTCCAACAACCAGGGCACACGCTTTAAACTTTGGTATCGGGTTCGCGGGGAAGAAAAAGACCAATCCGCAATTTTATGGGTAGGCGACCCTGAAGAATACAAACTCTTGCAACCATGACGTTCTAACCTGCCTGACAAAAAAACAACGCGGCCGGAGAATGCCTCTCTGCAAACTTGAACAATTCGGTGGGTCGTGAATGTCGTTTCGCCCGCCGGTTATCTGAAACCGTTATACATCTGGGAAAACGCATTAGTGAAAACTTGCAGTCATATAAAGATTCTCGGCATTGTAACCGTAGCCTGGGCAATATTTTGGCTGATTGGATGGCCAGAATACTATCGCCAATATTCACTTCGTTTTATGCTGATGTTTGATGCGGCCGTTCTTGTGCCGCTTTGGTTCGTGGTGTGCCGGGTTTTGAGAGCGACTCCGCAACGGCAGAAAAGCTCGCGTTCTTTATGGCTGGCTTTCTACATAACGGGTCCCTTGTCCCTGTATGACTCCTTATACTGTGGGGTTTATTTGAAATATGGCTGGTCATTTATTTTGGAGTTCTGGTATTTGAGTATCTACTACGTGATACCGTGGATACTGTGCCCTGTTATGGGAATTTGGCTGAGTCGCCGTGCTGAACAGACTGCGCTAGGTGCGACGGACATAAACCAGCGTATAATTAAACAATAAAGGCGTACGAAGAGGTGAGGATTGGTTCTCGAGAAGGTCCTTACCAGGACGAGCCATCACGTCGTCGTCGCCGGCTTTCAACAACCCTAAGGCACAACGAAAATGATTGACTGTCCAGACATTGTCGGCAACGCAAGAGTCGTCCTCTATACAGCTATCGATAAAAGACACAGGCACACAGGCAACTGTAAACAAATTATCGGTGGACTACCCGTAGGCCCTTTAGCTGGCCTTGCTGTCTGCCAATATGAAGGTGAAGATTCTTATTATTTATTCGGTTGTGACGAAAGCTGGAACTCGGTCACAGACAGTTGGCATGGGTCAGTAGAGGATGCAATTGATCAAGCCGAGTTTGAATATGAGGGTACCAAGTCAACATGGGTCGGGGAAAAAGCATGACCTAACACCGAAGCGGACAGGTGTTGCGTTGGCGGTTCGCGTAAAGGTCTCTATATACTTGCAAGATACCAATTCTAGTTCGCTTAGCTTGTGCCGTTAGCCGTTAGCCGTTAGCCGTTAGCCGTTAAGGAAAACAAGTGCTTCAAATTAAATCAACAGAATCTGATGCCTTACTGGAATTCAGCGATTTGTCTGGAGATTACTTCAAAGTATCTCTACGGTCAGGTTCGCATTTTGCAATTCGCAAGGTTTATGCTTATACAGATGCAAAAGGGATTGCAGCCCTCTTCCAAGAGGCGGCAACAGAATGGCGCGGTTGGAGCGGTACGAAGAAATGGGCATCAATTGAAGGGGAATTTGAACTAGAGCTAAAATCAGACAAAACAGGACACGTCACTTTGACAACAAAAATAAACCATGATTGTGGCAACTCTGACCCGTGGCGCCTGGAAAGCACCCTTTTGATTGAAGCTGGCCAGCTGGAGAACATCGCGAAAAGGGCAAACCAACATTTCATAAGAAATGTCGGCTGAACCACAATCAAAAGCGGCCTAAAAATAGCGAGGTAATTATCGATAAGGTCTTTACCAGGCCGCTCCGGTACCTTGGTGTCGCTCAGGTCAAAACCGTTAGCAGGGACAAAATGTTCGAGTACCATGGATGGGTCCATCTTTCTGAGACTACGTGCGATGCTGAAGATGACGAGGTGCAACTTCAGCGCATCGTTGCCGAAGCCAAGGCACTATGCTTGGCTAAATCTGATGACTGGGGTATAGCCGAAGTTAAGCTTCTTAACGGCCTCTACTTCGTGACGCTTCACGGATTTCGGAATCATCGCCAGGAATGGGTGGTGGAGCTCTTTTCAGCCGTTGGCGCCCTCGGTCGTGGTTCTTATGGCACGCTGTACATTCGAGACGATGAAGACCCTCAACTAAACAACGAGCTTCAGTATTTTGTTATGCGTCGCGGTAAGATCCTCCGCGTTGCGGAAGAGCACCTTTCACCATGCATGCCGATATTGGAGGAGTAATCGCTGTTGACAAATAAATCAAGCGAACGGAAAACACAGGGGGGCTTCCCTAAAGAAAAATCTAACATTGCAGTGGTAGGCCGAGCCTCTCGTCGTCACTCATATCAAACCGTTAACTCGCTGGAATGAATCATGAACAGACCGGAATTCAACGAGTGCGTTGAGATGCTCAGAAGCGCTGACTCCATAATCTACGAAGAAGGTTATCATTGGCTCAAAGGGTACCTGTGCGATTATATCGACGAGCTAACGCAGCTAATGCTCGACGAAGCAGACCCGGAGATAAGGTCAAAGTTTGTCGAGTTGGTTGGTAACTCTAAAGATCCGAAGGTAATACGTCTTCTAGAGGCTGAGCTGCAAAGCCCTCATAGCCAGGTGAGAAGCTGGGCCTACAGCTCCTTACGTTACTTCGAGAATCCGGAGGCAGAAAGGCTTGCAGAGAAATTTCGCAAAGAACATCCGAATGAAGACTTTCTGTAACATCGCTGTGCAATCCAACAAGGCACTGCAGCTGATGGCCAACCCGCTACGCGGCTTGTCGGCGGCTGGGCCTGGTCGTTATACCTGAGATGAAATATAAGAACATCAAATCAATGGCGCACAACTTCCTGCACTCGTTTCTTAGCTACGAGAACTATCTCGACAATGGCTACATCGTTGATGATTTTCGTGAACTGGCTCGCCAGGCTGAAGGACAAAGAGTCGGTATCCATTGGCTACCAGAAGGCTCACCTCTTCCAGACAATTGTACAAGGAGGCTAACCAGGGCTGTTGCAGCCTATCAGGACTGGCTCCGCAAACATGCTGAAAATCACGACGTAGATTTGAACCACATTAAAGAATTCAAGGCGGAAATGTACATGTTGCCCAGCCATCAACTGTCTGCGGAATACTACGTTCTCGATGACAGGGGCAGAGAATACGTCGGCACTGTCAGTTTCTAGGTATAACCTAAATGCTGGAGTCAACTGATTGAGACAGGGGTGGTTCGAAAAAGGTTATATTCAATAAAAGGAGCCTGGGTGGCCGGTCATTGCACCCATTAGCGCATAAAACGATGATTGACAAACAGCAGGCTAAATCACTGGTTGAAAAAAGGATCAATGCACCGGATCCAACTTGTCCTTTCAAGATGAAACTGGTGATTTTGGACAATGAAACCATAGAAAAAGAATGGGGCTGGGTATTTTTTTATAACACCGATGACTATTTAAAAACTGGTGATTTCTATGACTCTCTTGTGGGTAATGCTCCTTACATTGTCAACAGAAACACCGGAGAATTAGTCGAAACAGGTACAGCTTACGATATAGAAGACTACATAAATGAATATGAATCGAGGCTACAGAACAGTTTATAACGATACGTTCAAGAGCGACACTTCTTAAAAATAGGGACACACAAATTGTGTGTCCCCATCAGCCGAGGAGATTACCTGGCAAATCCCTGCTGACCTTCATCAGTTCAAGCGCATGGATGTAAGGTGGGAAAAGGCATGATACAATCATGAACAGTCCGAAGAATAGCCAGGAAATTCGCGAATCAGTCCGCCAAGGTTGGCCTTTAGACGTCATAATCGAACTATTTATGCGACCATTGCATCTCTTACTCTTGCTGTATTCAGTTCTTGCCCTTTTTTCTGTCGAAGAAGCCAGGGCACTGGAAGATGAGCGGCCGGCACTCGTTGACGGCGGTCATTATGATTGTCTCCCCCTTCACCAATTCGGGCTCGCCGGCCTCCGGCTTTGGGATGCCGAAGAAAGCATCGAAAGCAAATTGGGCAAGCCTGCTGAGATCTCTAAAGGCTCGGGCGAAGATGATGGCGGTCCGTATGAAATAATCATCTACCACTACCCGCACCTTCAGGTGGAGGCTGTTCGCGGGAGCGTAGATCGAATCATTACGGAATCCTCTTCCGCCGCAATGCCCTCGGGTGTTCGAGTGGGGGACTCCCTTGATGAGGTCGTCGCCAAGCTCGGCCGCAAGCCCAGGGCTTATAATGAGAAAAGACAAGCATTCCAGATCGTGACATGTCCTCAAAATGGTAAATGGATAGAGGAAGATTACGTCAGCTTAAAGTTCGATGAGAGTCTTCATCTTGTGAGTATTGCCTACGAGGCGAATCGTCCCTGAATTTTGCTGCCCGCAAATGAACGTAGACAGATGGTCTGGCATAATTTTCTGCAGCTGCGGTCCGGTTAGACATGACCGTTTACCTCAATCCATTGACGGCAAGCTCATGCGCTACCTTAGCTTCTGCATTGTGACGATCATTCTCGTTTGGCTTGTGGTCTATCTTGCCATACCGGGGCTGGGCTACCCTGTTCAGTTGTGGGTCCTCATTACGAGCGCGTCCGTCTCCGCGATCTTTGCAGGCCTGATCGTGCTACTCGGCGAGAGCGTCGTCGAAGACATCGTCAAGCTCGTTATCCTCGCTGTGCTCTCCGCGATATTATCAACAAACTCACCCGGGCTGGAATTTGTCTTTGCCTGTACCATGATCGCAGGAATCCTGGGGATTGTGATGAATCGTATCAACCAGTTTGCAGCCGGCAAGGCCTCCAACCGGACGCCCTGACCGGCGCCGGTCATCTTGAACGTCAGGAGAGGAAATGAAAAAAGCTGCTATTTCAATCATTTTGATATCAACCGGGGTTGTACTTTTTATGTCCGGGGTGGTTTTGGGTAACCGATACCAACACCTGCTTGACCCCCTCTGCCCGTCGGAACCCTCGCTGGCTGTAACCACTCAGGATTTGGTCTCCGATAACATCACCATAAAAAAAGGGACCCTTGTGGCCATGCGTGAGTGTGAGTACGCAGACAGGTTCAGCATCATGTTTCATGCACCAAATAAATTAGAGTCGGGCTTGTTTGAAGTTTTCAAACCCAAGACGGAAAAAGAAAAATCGGATTACACAAAAATGGGCATCGCCATGGCTCAATACGGCGTCGACCCGAATTACCCGGAGCCTGGACCTGACCAAAACCCTGGCCAGGAGATGAAGGTGGAAGAAAAATAGTGGTGTGGCTCTCGAAGAGGTCTCTGCCATGCCAGGTCGGCACGCCGTCGCTACGTATACCCAACCGGGAGAAAATTAAAATATGAGCATCGAGATATCGAATCAGGAAGCTCAAGCAACAATGACTGAAATGCTCGTTGGCTGCTTTATAAATAAAGTGGCATACCACATTACCGGCTGGGATTTTCGCCTCATTGGTGAAACAGGGCCAGAGTACAACATCTATGCGGCCGAGGTTGAGGTACCGAACATTCTTCAATGGTGGAATTCTGTCAAGGCGACGCCTGTTGACCTGGGTGATACCAACGAGCCAGAGGATACTATCGTCGCAATGAATATATTCACCGTTGTCAACAAATGGCCAATCTGCCGCGTCTCGATAGATGATCAAAGTAACCTTTATTTAGAATTCGGCAATGGCTGTGTTCTCAAAATATTGGCAATTGTTGAGCTCATTGACTGGACATGGCAAATCGGTACAGATGCCAATAAAGACATTATGACTTGTGACTCAGGAACTTTATATGCTGGCTGATGGGGACACACAAATTGTGTGTCCCCATTAGCCTTTCAAATTCACGAGCGGTACAACATGGCTGTGGATAATAACCATATCGGCCTGCTCTTCCATCACCTTGAAAATGTCCTTGTAGGCGAAGGGCGATTCATCCAGAGTCCCGGCGTCAACTTTCGCGACAATGCCGTGCATGGTCGCGGTGAAGTCTTCCATCCGCAAACTTTTCTTTGCGGCCTTTCGCCCGAGCACCCGGCCGGCACCGTGCGAACTTGACCACAACGCGTCCGGGTTGCCCTTGCCTTCGACAATAAAGGAGCCGTCGCGCATATTCCCGGGGATCACGCCCATCATGCCGGCTTCGGCGTGGGTCGCCCCCTTGCGGTGGATCCAGAGGCCGTCTTTTTTCTCGGCGTGGTTGTGGTTCCGGTTGATCAGCTTCGTCCAGTCCGCGTCACCACGGCAATGGTGTTGCACCTCCCGTACCACCCGGCGGATGATTTCGTGGCGGTTTTCCAGGGCGAACTCCAGGCAGAAGTTCATATCAGTGATGTAGTCCCGGCCCTCTGCTGAATCTGTCACAAAACCGAAGTGCCCTTCTTTCGCCTTGCCACAGCCGCTGGCCAGTTTCATATAATGGCTTGCCGCGGCATGACCGATCCCACGAGAGCCGGAGTGAACAATGATCCACACACGGTCACCTTCGTCATAGCCGATTTCGATAAAGTGGTTGCCGGACCCAAGCGAGCCGAGCTGTCGCAAGCCGTTCTTGTTGAAAATCTCGGCCATCTTTGTTGACCGTGCCAGACGCGAATGAGCCCAGGGCGTGTCCGCCCGGTTGTGATTGAAGCCAACCGGCACGGCGCGATAGATACTTTTGAAAAGAGTTTCACCCTGCGCCTCGATCTCTGCACGGACAAAGCCGGTCGGCAAGGCACACATGCCGCAGCCGATGTCATACCCGACCCAGGCCGGCACAACCACCCCTCGGGTCGCCACAACCGCGCCAATCGGCAGGGAATACCCGGTGTGAGCATCCGGCAGCAAAGCACCTTTAACGGCAAAATCCTGGCTGAGGGCGTTATAGAATTGGGCCAGCGCGGCCTCTTCTATAAATTCAGCAAATATTCTGTGTGGTTTCGTAGTATTCTGCATAACGGTCTCACAACAAAATCAACTTGAAGAGGATCCTTCTGTAAATTTACGTTAAAATCCGGTGGTGCGCAAAGTTTCTGCAGCAACAATTCGTCCTCGACGTTCACACCCATGCGAGAAGACCATGATAAACCTGCATAAGTTCCCCAAACAAGAACTCGGTTTTTTTCCGACTCCACTTGTCGAGCTTGCGAGGCTGAGTAAAGCTCTCGGGAGCCCGACGATATTCATGAAGAGAGATGACCACACCGGCCTTGCCCTGGGTGGAAATAAGACACGAAAGCTGGAATACATCATCGGCGACGCACTGACTCAAGGGTGCGATTCCATCATTACAGCGGGAGCGACACAATCAAACCATTGCCGACAGACAGCCGCAGCGGCTGCAAAATCCGGTCTGGAATGTCATTTGGTCCTGGGCGGCGAAAAACCTGAGCATTCGAGCGGCAATCTACTGCTGGACAACATCTTCGGCTGTCACATTCATTGGGCGGGAGAGCACCGTAAAGGCGAAGACATCCCGAAGATTTACGGGCAATTACAGAACTCAGGAAAGAAGCCCTACGTTGTCCCCTACGGTGGTTCGAATGAACTTGGAGCGCTCGGCTTTGTCGAAGCATCCCTTGAGTTGCAGGCGCAGAGCAAGGAGTTGTGCTTTACACACGTCGTCTTCGCGTCGAGCTCCGGAGGCACCCAGGCGGGTCTGATGCTCGGCAAGAAGCTGCTTGATCAAACCTACAGCGTCGTCGGAGTCAGGATTGATAAAGACGAGACTGACGAAACATCTTTCAATGAACAGATATTGTCTCTGGCCAATCGTACCGCCGACCTGATCGGCCTGAATCATGAATTTGCGAAGCAGGAACTCGTTCTGGACTCCAATTACATGGGCGAGGGTTATGGTGTGGTTGGAGCACTGGAAAATGAGGCGATTTCGCTCACCGCCCGCACCGAGGGGATACTGCTTGACCCGGTCTATACAGGAAGAGCGATGGGGGGGTTGATCCACATGATCCGCTCGGGAGAGATCGACAAGAACGACCGTATTCTCTTCTGGCATACAGGCGGCGCACCGGCACTCTTTGCAGATTCAACGGGACTCGATCTTTCGCAGGTCTCGAACAGGGAATGAACAGGTCATGTTTGCATTGATTTCAACAGGCCTGCTCTCGGGTCTCTTTTTCAGCTCAACCTTTATCCTTAACAGGGCCATGAGCCTCGAAGGCGGTCACTGGGTCTGGTCTGCGTCGCTACGTTACGCCTTCATGATCATACTGCTGCTGGCCTTCACTTCACTCTTGAACGGCATTGGCAGAACCGTTAAAGTTCTGCAGCTGTACTTCCGCAACTGGAGCTTCTGGACGATGACCGGCAGTATCGGCTTTGGTGGTTTTTATTCTCTGCTCTGCTTCAGTGCCGACCACGCACCCGGCTGGGTCATCGCGGCCACATGGCAGTTAACAATCATCGCCTCGCTCTTTGTCCTGATGGGTTTCGGAAGGCGCTTCCCGAAAAAAGTATGGGCCTTTTCATTCATCGTCTTCGCTGGCGTGTTACTGATAAACTTAAGTCACGTTGCCGCAGTCAACTTCGAAGGATTACTGCTCGGAGCGCTCCCTGTCCTGGCGGCGGCCTTTTGCTACCCGATCGGCAACCAGCTCGTCTGGGAAGCGAAGAACGGCAACAGGTCGTTACCGGACATCAGCGACCCGCTGCTGGAAAACCCGTTCAACAAGATCCTGTTGCTTTCACTGGGCTCTGTCCCTTTCTGGATTATCCTGGTTGTCGCAAGCGCCCCACCGGCGCCCACCACCAGCCAGGTCTTGAACACGGTCCTGGTTGCGGTATTCTCCGGGCTCATGGCAACGAGCCTGTTCCTGCTGGCACGAAACAAGGCAGAAAAGCCCAGCGAGCTGGCGGCGGTCGATGCCACGCAATCGAGTGAAGTCGTCTTTGCCCTGGCAGGAGAGATTCTGTTACTGGGCCTGCCTTTTCCGGGTGCATCAGCAATCGCCGGGATCGTGCTCATTTTTCTTGGCTTAGCCCTCTTCCTCTTTTTCCAGGATGTTGGGACTTCCATAAAACAGCAGAATGGATTAAATAACTAAACACAGTTCCTTTGGTCACAATAGCGAGAAAGCCTTTAACCATCAGGAGAAACCGAGATGCCGAGTTTTGATATTGTTTTCAAAGTCGACCTGCAGGAAGTCGACAACGCCGTCAACCAGGCCCGCAAGGAAGTTAATCAGCGTTACGACTTCAAGGGGACACACAACGAGATCGACCTGGAAAGTGATTGCATCGTCATCCTCGGTGCCGATGATTACAAGCTGACCGCAGTGGTGGACATCCTGCGCGGCAAACTGGCAAAACGTGGCGTCTCGCCGACCTGCCTTGACTTCGGCAAGAAGGAGCCAGCCTCGCACGGAGCCATGCGCCAACGGATCAATCTCCTGCAGGGAATCGACAAGGAACGTGGCAAGCAGATCGTCAAATCGATCAAGGACAGCAAGCTCAAAGTACAGGCCCAGATCATGGAAGACCAGGTCCGTGTAAGCGGCAAGAAGATCGACGACTTACAGGAAGTCATCCAGCTGCTTAAAGGCAAAGATTTCGGTATCGACCTGCAGTTCATCAATATGAGGTAAAGCGGGCTGTAAAGCTTTGAGGCTTTAGGGATGAATCAGGATCGGCGGGTCGCGTCCCGCCTGACGCCGTACTTTTGCCCGGCAGCAAAAGTAAGTAAAAATGCCGTCACCTGCGGTGAGCATTTCTTTTGCCTGGAGCCTGAAGGGCTCAGGGGTTACGGTTGACGAGAGTGTGCAACAGTGCTTTCGACAGTATCCGGGCCTCTTTTGAGGCACTTACTTTTGTGCTTTTTTCTTGTGTGATGACTGTTCGGGTTTCCTG
>CAZXBD010000245.1:0-3245 GCA_964638305.1 uncultured Geobacteraceae bacterium
CTTCGCGTCGCCGCCGGTTATCATGAACCGTTACTGCGACACGAAGTCGCATTAATTGACTGTCTGGCAGTGATTTCCACCCGCTGACCAGACCCCGTGTTCCTCCACGGGTACCCTACGGGAGCGTGCCGCCATGTTGTCTTCATGGGGTGCGGAGCCTTCCGGACAATGTACCGAATCCCATCATTTGGGAGGGGCTGAAGCCGCGAGGTAGAGGCTCCCCGGGCAGCCTCAAGCCGGGTGAGGGCTAGGGTCCTAAGCAATAAGGTCAACATAAGTGAATGTCCGTTGGCACCGTAATTCGTGAACAAGCCAAAGAGGCTGACAGGCTTGAACCAAATGGTGTGCAGTCAAGGTGGGGCTTTCCGACGGTCGCCCCACGAGGATGTTGTACTGCCGGTGTATAGGGCAGACCTAAGTTGCTTGTTTTACTGTCAATAGTGTGGAACGTGGCAAACCTGCACTCTCCGCCACTGGTTGCAATGAACCGGCGGCAGGCGCAAGACACGCTGTTGGAAGTGTGGGCATGGGATGTCGGAAAAAGCGAAGGCCGCTTTGTAATGAGGCGGATACGGGTTGTAACATCACCCGGCCCGAAAGGGAGCCCACGTCCGACGGGTGCTCCGTCGTGAGATAGCTTGGAGAACCGATATCGTGAAGGAAAGCAAATGACAGCGACTTCTGTTGCTGGTGCACCTTCAGCCTGTCTACCGGACTGGGATAGCATCGACTGGCCCCAAATCCATAAACAGGTCTATCGGCTACAGGTGCGTATCGCGAAGGCTGTGCGGGAAAAGCGCTGGGGCAAGGTCGCCGCCTTGCAACACCTGCTGACCCACTCTCAGGCGGCGAAACTCTGGGCCGTCAGACGAGTCGTGACCAACAAAGGCAAGAATACGCCGGGGATCGACGGGAAACTCTGGAGAACCTCCCGGCGCAGGATCAACGCAATCCGCTCACTGCGGCAGCGGGGTTATCGCCCGCAACCACTGCGGCGGACTTATGTCCCTAAATCCAACGGCAAAATGCGACCGTTGGGCATCCCGACGATGACCGACCGAGCCATGCAGGCTCTTTATGCACTGGCTCTGGACCCGATCGCCGAGATGATGGCTGATGTGAACTCGTACGGGTTTCGCAAGAAACGTTCAATCGCCGACGCCATCGGTCAATGCTTCCTTTCGCTCTGCCGGAAGCAGTCGCCGCAATGGATCTGGGAAACCGACATAAGAGCCTGTTTCGACCAGATAAGCCACCAATGGCTACTCGCCAATATCCCGATGAACAAAAGGATACTGCGGGGCTGGTTGAAATGTGGCTACCTGGAAAAAGACGCTTTCTTTGCAACGGAAGCCGGAACACCCCAGGGCGGCATCATCTCACCACTGTTGGCCAACATGACCCTCGATGGCCTGGAAACGGCGATTGAAGCCGTGATCCCGAAACGAGGCACCAAGGTTAATCTGGTGCGTTATGCCGACGACCTGATCATCACCGGAGCAAATCCCGCTCTGCTGAAGGCGAAGGTCATTCCGGTGGTAACCGACTTTCTGGCCGAGCGCGGTCTGACCCTCTTCGAGGAGAAGACTCGTCTCTGCCACATCAATGACGGCTTTGACTTCCTTGGGGTCAACATCAGGAAATATGACCAGAAACTGCTGATCAAACCTGCACCGCAAAAGGTGCGGGGCTTCCTGCGCGAACTCAAGGAGTTCATCAAAAGCTGCGTTGCACTGCCGACCGATATCTTTATTCGCAGGCTCAACAGCAAGTTGAGGGGTTGGGCGCAGAGTTATCGACAGGTGGTGGCGAAAAAGGTCTTTGGCTGGGTCGACTACTGCGTTTATCATTATCTGAGGAAATGGATGCGTCATCGCCACCGTAACAAAACCGATGCATGGCTGAGGAGACATTACTTCATCCGCGTCGGCATGCGTTCGGAGTTTTATGCGATGAGCACCAACAGCCACGACGAACGACAAAGGCTGTTTTTGTTCAAAACCGCAGATCTGCCGATCAAGCGGCACGACAAGGTCACAGGGGCAGCGACCCCGTACGATCCGGCATGGTCGGACTATTTTAAGCGGCGGGCCACACAAAGAGAGGCCCAGCGTATGTCCGATCGCCGGTTCCTGTCAACCTGCACCTTGCAACGTCAGACTTGTTAGGGCAACGCCATAGTGGCACCGCTCTAGGTTGGAAACACCACAACCGGGTCGCACAGCGACCTTAGCGAGGGCTTGAGCCGTGTGCGGTGAAAGTCGCACGCACGGTTCTTAGAGAGCCCAGGGCTGGCAACAGCCCTCGGGCTACTCGGCTCTGGTGTCGGAGACGATTCAGCCGAATGAAACATAAAATGTTTATTCTAATCTGGCTTGCCTTACTGGCCTTCTGCTCCACAATTGTCGGGATCTTATCTTTGCTGGAATATGCAAATGCAGAGGTGATTTTTTGGGATAGCAGTCCAATCGAAAGTGAGGCGGGAAAAATTGCGTGGATCGTAGGCTCAGCAACGTGCTTGATTACATCTCTGATGTTAATCATCCGAGGGTGCCGGGGTAAAAATGACCGTTCGCCCACCTAACTATGAAATTAACGCGGCCGCAGGACTCTTCCCCAAGCAGGTTGACACCTCAACCTAACAGAAGGTGTTTCATGCCCGCAGTATATAGCTTCAACACTACCTATTGCGTCATATAAATACTTAATCAGAACTAAACAGCCAACAAATGCTAACCTTTTGATAAATAACATTTTTGTTATATACTTAAAGTGTGGCAGGAGCTCTCAAAGGGCAGATTTTCACAACCTGCTAAAACTCCCTCTTGTCGGGTCATGAGCGTCTGCCCGCCGCAAAGGAGGAAAGTATGAACAAGGTCGATTTTGAAGGCATGTGCGAACTGTTTGGTGACGGTCAATTGATTTGGGTCGAAAACCAAAACAGTCACGTCGAGGGCCGAGTTGTTGGCTGCGATGGAGAGATGATCGAAGTTAAAGTTGGTAAGTACAATGAAAAGTGGGATCGTAGAGAGTGTGGCGAGATGACCCACGGTTTCAAGGTGAAATACGATGAAGTGAAGAAACATCCTCATGAATATGACACACACCTTGACTAACAACAAAGTGCTTCTTACTGACCGGGCTTTCAACCAGGAAGGCCCGGTTTTTTTTATCGCCCGAATCAACCCGAACGGCTATTTTCAATCTACAGATTGAATCTGGTCGGCCAACATCCCCACAGCTGA
>CAZXBD010000246.1:0-24098 GCA_964638305.1 uncultured Geobacteraceae bacterium
TTTATAGTTTGTTAATTTTAAACAGATCTTGCCAGTACCCATCTTCTTCCATACTGGGGAACCAAACCAAGACCGGTGGGTCGCGTTCCGCCAGACGCCCCAGGGAGTTATGGGGATACAAGGGAAATTATATTGTGTCCCCATAATTCCTTGGATGCAAAAAAAGGCCTTGCTCCTGGCGGAGGGCATCTCCTTTGCCAGTTTTCATCGCCTTTAAGTAATTAAAGTGGTAAAGAATCCGGCCCTGTGCCTGCGGGCCTTCCGGATAGTGTCCCTTTGCAACAAAAAACAAAAACCACATCTAAACGACACCAACAAGAGCTATAGAGGACCTCAAGGGCCTCGAGGCTAACGGGGGAAGCGTAATCCTTTAAAGACTCAAACAACTCTACTTGCCACCAGAAAAACTTCGGGCACAATATGCCAAGCGCAGCGCCAAGCTTTCTTTTGCTTCGTTTTCTTTGTCGTTACAAAGAAAATGACGTTGCTGTCGGGCAACCCCGACGGTTTTGTTTTATCTTTAGATTGCAAAGCCCAACAAAAAAGTTTTTTCGCGCCTCACGCCTCGAATCACCCGTCTTCTTTCTGCTGATCCATCAATTGCATCCCCACCAAGCGTGCAACCAGGATGGTCAGGTATACCTGCCCCAGGATTCCCTCCATGGTGGCAAGCGTCCGTGCTTCCGTGGTGACAGGGGACATATCGCCATAACCGACCGTGGTCATGGTTACCAGACTGAAATAGAAGAAAGAGTAGAATTCTTTCGAAACCCACAACTGCAAACGAGCGTCCCCCTGCGTGAAGGTGAATGAGCCCGGGACACAGGCCTCTGTTATCAGGTAGAGATAACTCCAGATCAAGCCGATCAGGAGGTAGACACAAACAGCACCGGCCAGGGTATCTCCGGTCACCCTCTTGCTCCGAAAAAGATCGAACAGGATGTTCATGGCGACAAGGAAGAGGAAAAGCGATTCTCCAGCCAGTCCCAGGTTAAAGAGGAAAGTATTGTCCAGAATGGTCCCGGCAGCGCCACAAAGGAGACTGGTGATAAGTAAGAGGACTTCAAAACGGAACAATCTCCGTTCGATTTCGATTGCCCGCAAACCTGCAATCAGGGCTGCGATGAAGAGAACTTCGATCAGGACCCTGCCGACGATCGTCTCGACAAAGGGTTGAAAAATAATCAGGCAAAAGAGGATCAGAAGCAGGCTGCCGTAACGCCCGAGGATGAAGGTTTTGATCCCAGGGACATAAAGTTTCATGATGTGATCTCCTGTAGGGTTTTTCCCTCTAGCACTGCCCGCGCATGCTCGGCAAAACCGAGCCCGGCTTCGCTGTAAAAGTTGAAGGCCGCTTCGGCTCCCGCTTCCTTCAGTTCCGCAACCTGGTCGTCAAACTGGGCGATCGCAGCGATCTGTCCGGGGAAGCCAACATCGACCAGGTGTTTTGCCGCGGCAAGGTTGGCCTGGTGCTTCGGCATAGTCAGAAGCACCAGGCGCCCCGGATTATCATGACGCTTGATGCGCGGCCAGAAGTCGGGATCAGTCGGGTCGCCGTACACCACCCGTCGCCCTGCACGCGTCTGCTCCCTGACTTTGTCGGCATCAAAATCAAAACCGAGAACCGTCTCGCCGTACTTCTCCCGCAAAAAATCGTAGGCCATGGTCCCGATGCGTCCCATGCCGAAAACCCCGATGGTCGCACCAGACAGATCGATCGGCTGGTCATCCGGATGACGGGTGTCAGTCTCGAACGAGCACAGCCTCTCCCGGTAGCGGACATAGAGTGCATCGGCCGCGGTATTCAGGGGAGAGGCGATGATGAAGGTCGCCGAGAGCGCCAGGGCAATGATCACCAGCCATTCTCCCCCCAGCCAGCCTTGCGAAGCCCCAATGGCAGCAACAATAAGACCAAACTCGCTGTAGTTGGCCAGACTCAGAGAGCCAAGCAGTGAGGAGCGCGCTCTCAGTTTGAACCGCGTCAAAAGAATGTAGAAGAGGGCCACTTTCAAAGGAACGACCAGCACCAGCAACGCCGCCACGCCAACAGCCGCCATGGTCGGTGCACCTGCGAGGCCAATGGTCAAAAAGAACCCAACCAGGAGCAGTTCTTTAAGCCCCATCAACGTCTTGGCGAGTTCCGAACTCTTCTCATGGCCAGCGAGCAGAATGCCCAGAATCAGAGCACCGAGATCAGCTTTGAGCCCAACCAGTTCGAAACCACCCGCTCCTGCAACCAGGGCAGCAAACAGGCCAAAGAGCAAGAGCAGCTCGCCATGACCGCTGCGGGTCATCAAGCGATAAAGGACCGGCTTTAGCCCTAAGAGGGCAAGGGGCACCAGAATCGCCCAAAACGACGGCAGTTTACCGAGGGAGAAGGTCATAAAAAGCACGGCAAAGATATCCTGCATGATCAGGATACCGATGGAGACCTGGCCGTGCATCGCACCCATCTCGCCCTTCTCTTCCAGGATTTTGACCGCAAAGACCGTGCTGGAAAAACTCAGTGCGAAAGCGACAAGGATAGCCAGAGAGAAAGTCAGGTCAGCAAAGAATGGCAGGCCAACGACACCGAGACCGAAGACCCCGACACTGAACACGGCCACGGTGATCGCCATGTGCAATGAAGCTCCGGCCCAGACCTCCGGTTTGGCGAGGCTCTTCAGATCAAGTTTGAGACCGATGGAGAAGAGCAGAAGAGTTACACCAAGGTCGGCGAAGGTCTCCAATGTCTCCCCGCCCTCGAACCCCAGGCCGTTAAGAATAAAGCCGGCCGCCAGGAAACCAACCAGTGGCGGCAAACCGAACTGGCGAACCGTGTAGCCGAGAACGAAGGCAACAGATATTAGTAATGGGTCCATTTCACCTCATTTGCCTTGGATATTAGTCTTATATTCAAACAGATATCTTATGTCTGCGGATAAGGCAGATCAGCCGTACACAAATTCATCCTGGGAATATACACTCTTATAAAATACCATGATTTCAAGAGCTTGCACGCGACTGGAAAAATATTAATTAACGTGGCTGGAGACAGAGAGCTATCTATACTTTTTTGCCAGGTTATCAACATTGCGTTGCATAACCCCGAGAAAGTCACCATTCACCGGTCGATTACCACAGGGATCAAAAACAACGCTCTCCACACCCATAGACTTGAGTGTCGCGTCAGTTTGTGCCATCGGTTGTCCCTCCCAGAGCATGACTTCGGCCTTATGATCAATCAGAACCTTTTGCAGTGACTGCCATTGCGCATAAGAAGGCTCCTCTTCAGGCTCCCAGTGGACGCTGAGCAAGTTCAAACCGTATCCGCCGACCAGGTAGTCGTAAACCGGATGAGAGCCCAACAGGGGGCGTTTCGGCTGTTTGTCGACTATGGCACGTATTTGTTGATCCAATCCGTCCAGGTCCGCCTCAAGAGCCTGGAAATTTTTCTTGAACGACAACTCTGCATCCGGTCGTTTGCGGGCGAGAGCTTTATAAACTGACTCTGCCTGACGTTTAGCAAGACTCAGATCCAGCCAGGTCGTAAAGGCAAGGGATTCGTGAGCATGATCCCCGCCAGAGCCATGGGAGTGAGTCGTCACATCGGAAGCATAAACGTAGCGATCTCTGAAATTGCGTGAAGTATCGACCATCTTGGCGCGGGGCAAACTGACCTTACTGACCCACTTGGCGTAATTAGCACCGTTAAGTAAGATCAGATCAGCTTGCTGGTAGGCCGCAATGGTTTGCATGTTCGGCATCCAGTAGGCGGGGTCGACATCCTCTGGGGCGGGAAAGGTAACGGAGACACGTTCACCGCCGATACGTTCGGCGAAATAAGCGAGGGGGTAATTCACCGTATAGATGGAAAGACGGTCGGCGGCAATTGACGCTACAGGAAGAGACAAAAGAAGGAGAAAAAGTAACGCCCACCTCAAAGGTGACATCAGCAGCTTGATTGTTGTTGCAAACAAGGTCATGAGATAAAGAGCCTTCGAACTAACTGTTCAGAATTGTGATCGATGCAACCGAAGGCAAGAGCACATAAAGCTCCGGAGATCAGAATAATAATCAGTATTTCTGCGGCCAGCATCATGCCAATCGCAGACTTTCGGCAGCCGAGCTTGAAAATCGTTTGAATTTCTCTCTGGCGCAAACGGAGCGAGAGGGTAAAAACCAGAATAATTGCCAGCAAAGTTCCTAGTCCGACCAGGCTGATGACCGCATCAAGGACGTTCTTTATCCTGAAAATGTTCTGCATCAGTCCGTCGATAACCTCGCGAGGTTGAATAATCTGTTGCGCATCTTCACTCTCCAGGTAGCGGCCACGCAACAGAGTGCCGGACTTACCATCGTAAGGGACAGCGATCACAGCAGAGACAGGATAGATCGACGTATCCCCATGGAAATGGAACCCGTCAAGATTGTCCTCGGTGATTTCGGTGTAATGAAACAGCTTGGCATTGGCGGCTACGTTGCCCTCAGTCCGTTTAAGGATCACCGTACTGTCGCGTGTACGGGTTACGTCCTGATGGCCGTGACCAAGACCCTGAATGATCCAGGCAGTCTTGATATCGACAAAGATGGCCAGGTCATCAGCCGTATGGTTTGCTGCCAGTACGCCGGCCACTTTCATCTTCAGGGGGTAAACCCCTGCCAGGTCGAAAAGGTTTTCCGGTGAAGAGACCAGGCTGTCACCAGGGCCAATGCCAAGTTCCGCGGCGGCTTTGGCGCCGAGGACACAATCACCCAGCATGGTCAGGGGCTGGCCTTGGGCAACGGACAGATTGCGGAAATCAAAATAGTCGAAGCTGGTGCCGACAATCGGCAGACCACGTGCCTGGAAGCGCACGTAGAGTGGGATCGGCAGAGCGAGGTCTGTGTCATAGATGCGGTCGGCCGCAACCATAGTCATCAACTCTGGCACCTCATCATCAAAGTAGAGTGAGTTCATTGCCAGATCGAGAGCACTTCCCTTGGCCCCGACCAGTAACGGCGTCGACTCCGCGCGATCAAGCAACTGCCGTTCGCTCTCGTTAAGGAGCACTTCCAGGGCCAGCGGCAAGACTGCAATCAAGGTGATACTCGCCACCAGGATGAGAGTTTTGAACTTGTTGAACCGGATATATTGCCAGGCGAGATAGAGGCTGTTCATGGTGAGGCCGGTGTTATGTGTTGGGGGTCGGGTGTTGGGGGAATAGGCGATTTAGCTCCAAGCTCCTTGCTCCTCGTTCCTTGCTGGAAACCCTGAAAATCAATCACGCGATCAAACCGCGGCAGCAGCTCATGATCATGTGTCACAGCCACCAGAGTCGCATCATGTCCTGCAACATTCTCGAACAACAGGTCAAGAATACGGGTTTTGTTGGTCGGGTCGAGATTGCCGGTGGCTTCATCGGCCAGGATCAGACTCGGGTTGGGCAGCAGAGCCCGACAGATAGCGGCGCGTTGTTTCTCTCCTTGGGAGAGTTCGCCGGGGTGTTTTTTTAGATGACCGGAAATGCCCATCTGTTCTGCCAGGTGGATAGCTCGTTGACGCACCGCTGGAGAAAGCTTGAGGGCCCCGGTAATGCGATAGGGATGCAGGATGTTGTCTAAAACAGTGAGGTAATCGAGCAGTTCGAAATCCTGAAAGACGAAACCGATGTTGCTGATGCGAAAATCTCGTCTACCAGCATCGCCCAGGTCGCTGACGGCGACCTCCCCTACCCGTACCTTTCCCTGCTTCGGTGTCAGAATGCCGGCCAGCAAGTTAAGTAGAGTCGTCTTGCCCGAACCGCTCGGTCCGACTACGGCGATCTTCTCACCAGAAGCAACAGCGAACTCCGGGACGGTAAGCCGGAACTCGCTGTTGGGATAATGGAAGTGAAGGTCTTGTATGAAAATCATTAATTATTGGTGTTGGGGGTCAGGGGTCGGGTGTTGGGTTTAACCAACCCCCGAAACCCGACACCCAAAACCCGCCTCTAAAACTTATAGTTCATCGTCGCCGAGAGGAAGATGATGTTGTTGGTACTGAACTCACCTTTGAAACGCTCTCCCCCTGCGACCTGGTCCATCTTGCCCTTACCGAGCCAGAGGAAAGTTGTTCCCAGGGCGAAGTCAAATTTCTCTGAAACCGTTTTGCCATAGGCTGCCGAGAGGCGGAGCTGCTCATCAACCGGGATGTCAGCGGTTCGTTTGCTGTCACTGACCGGTGAACTGTCATAGGCAATGCCACCGGTGATAATGCCCTTTTCACTTAGTTTATGAGCGATGGCAAAGCCGACATGCCAAGTGTCATCCCAATCACGGTCAAATGTCGTGACTTTACTATCGCCACCAATGCCCTCAATGCCGACGCGGGTATCACCAAAGGCCGACCACTCCTGCCAGTTAAAATCAGCCATAAGCATAATTGAGTCGTTCAACTCGTATCGCATACCAATATCGATCGCCTGTGGATAGCTGAAATCAACTTCGACATCGTCTGCATTGGAAAGGACCTGATCAATTAAGGCGTTACTGACGTTTTTAAAGCCAATATCTCCTTCTAGTTCAACATCAGACTCGTTACGATAAATAGCACCTAAGGTCAGGCGATCAGTGGCCTTGTACATGACACTGACGAAGCCTTGATAACCCCAGTCGTCAATCTTGTCGATATTGACTTGGGCGTCTGCTTCGCCCGGTTGATTGATGGCGATATCGAGGTCAAGGTTGGTGTAGATCAAGGAGACACCGCCTCCAAATGACAGCTTGTCATTCACCCGGTAGGCAACCGATGGTGCGATGCCGAGACCGGTCAACACGGACCTCTGTGCTTGATATCGACCAACAAAGTCTTTGCCATAATCAACGCCGCCACCGAGAGGAGCAGTGATACCAAGACCCAGGCGCCAGTCATCCCCGAGCGTCTTCACAACAAATGTTGACGGTATTACACTGACGAAACCGGCATTGCCGCCATCACTGCCACCTGCTGTGGTGGCGTTATCCGAATCGAAACGCACGGTTGGAATCACAAGCTGCATACCCATGAGGGCAACATCGTGTTCAATGTCAGTCATCCCCGCCGGATTCGTAATCGCAGCGTCCGCGCTAAATGTATTGGTCACATTGCCAACTCCGGCTGTACCGACACTGATCGGGGTGCCGATTTCGGGCAAGTAGAGACCGCCGGCAAAGGCGGTGTTGGCAGTGAGTAGCAGTGTGACTGCGATCGACAGAGTGAGTTTTAAACGTAACATCTTGAACCTCCTGGTAATTGGGGGTCGGGTGTTGGTCTAAATTCTAGCCAAAACCCAACCCCCAAAACCCAACACCCTAACCATCACCCCTTCGGGGCTGATGGCGCAAACGGATCAATTCGTGTTTCTTCCAACAATTCCAGATCTATAATCTTCCAGGCCCCATCAACGGGCTTGATCGTCACAATCGCGTCGTAGCGGTTCTGGCGGGTGTGGATATGACCCCAATGACCAACCTGGCCCAAGGCTGTCCATTGTGCTTTGAGATCGAGAGCTCCGTCATGTTTCGCCGAGTCACTGACGACCACGTCCTCGATGGCGACTTGCTCCACCTTGGCTTGGGCGCCACCGGCCTGCTCCACGACTAGGGACTTACGTTGTTCGAGGTAAAGGTCGGCGAGCAGGTCACCGCTGACACAGATCGCCAGCTTGTCGTAAACATCTTCCTCATCGCGGAAATCAAAGGCGCGATAAACATTTTTCAGCAAGCTATCGAGAACCACCTGACCATCTTCAGCGGAGAACTGACTGGCGCGGGCGCTACCGCCCACTGGCACCTGAAAGGCAGGAATCAGTACCAGCGCACCAACCACAAGCAGACCAACCATACCGAGCAGAGGCTTTATTGAACCGCCATCTTTCTTGCGGCGGAGCACACTCCAGCCTACCGGAATGATCAAAGCCAGACAGGCGACACTTCCCATCGGCACCGGAACGCCTTGATGTTGTTCAGCCACATCGATCTTCTCAACGGTGGGGATGGTGTAGGTCTTCAGGTAATTATTCCAGGTCAAGACGTTGTCGCCAGGCTCCAGGTCATAAGGGAAAGGCCCTGCCGGGTCGGTCATCCGCGCCGTCACCTTCTGGACACGTTCTGAGAACAGGTTCCACTCCGTTGTAACTTGTTGCGGGATGCCGTCAGTCAGGTAGGTAATAATCACCCCGACCATCGCAGAGTTGAGCCGTACCCGCTCGGGAGTATCAATGAAACGGCTACGCAGCATTGATGATTCAACAAACGAGGTCCGATCAAGGATCGGCTTGAGACGCTGGCCGTCAATGACCACATTCTCGCGTTCAAGAAAGAACTGCCCGATTTTCTCACGCACGCGATTGAACTCATCTTCTTCAATATAATCAACACCGCGCAGGTCAAAATCGACCCAGGTCATTATGTCTTTAACACGCACCAGGATCTCGTTACGCACCTCGTAGGGCTCGATGTAGAGATATGTACGCATGCCGGTGCCGATTTTGCGTTGCATTGGCTTCTTATCAAACTTGGAATACCACGGATCATCCCAGTCGAGATGGAGCGTACTGCCTTCTGACATAGAACGAAAATCAACTACCGTCACTCCCAGATGGGTGCAGCTGAAACCGATTGATGCTTTCGCCAGGCCTCGCTCGTCAACCGGTGGAATGAACGTCAACGATTTGGGTTGTTCTTTAAAGGCATAACTCAATTCGGCATAAAGTACCCGTTTATCTTCAGGTGGACCGGGTATCGGTTGCCGTGTGTAGGGGCTGATCATACCAGCAAAGGGGGATGGCCGATCAACACGCACGCGTGGCACCACCAATGCAAAGGTAACGGGCAACTTCTCGCCCTGGTCTGTGACGACCTGCAGAAGATTTTCTGCAAAAACTTTCTGACGCTGTTCAAGACCCGGGCGACCGGGTAATGGTTGGGAGAAGAAGTCTGACGGAATCAACTCCTCGAAAAGGTTAAGGTCTTCAACGAACACCTCGAGTTGAATGCGGATGTGATCCTTCTCAATGGTGATCTCGGCAATATTGCGAGCGTTCTCCGCACCGGACAGGTTGATCCAATCGGCACGTGAAACGGTAGGCAAACAGAGGAGTACAAACAGTAAGGTGACAACAAAGTTGAAACGTGAAGACATAATTACAAAACCCGAAAAAAAATAAACAAAAAGGAATGTCACATCTTAGCAGAAGGGCTGTAAGGAGACACGAAAAAATCTGTGCAAGGTTTTCTGAAACATAGTGATTTCTGATTACACAAGGTCGCCGCCGAAAGATCGGCGCATCCATGTAAGCAGTTGGAAATCACGATTAATTGTTGAGCTGATCGATCGTTTTTATATCATCCTGCTCAGCGGGAGTTGCTTCGAACACATCCGAGGAGCCTTTATTGATTTCGTCGATAGTATGTATGTCGTCCTGCTCAGCTGGTGTCGCTTCGAATATGTCCGAGGTATCTTTATTGATTTCGTTAATACTCTTCACGTCATCCTGTTCAATAGGTGTCGCAACATCTTCAAAATCGGACGAAACCGCAATGGAGCAGTAAAAAACAAAGGAAAAGGCCATTAACAATACACTCGCAAATCTCATGACATAACTCCTCGATTCACAATAACCTGTCAGGCGAAAACATCGCATCACTTTTTCGGACCTTTATGCATGGGCGCCCTATCCGCCGGTTGGTGCTCAGGCGTTACGGCACTTCCTGGCGAGTCACTATGCATCTCTTTCCTATGCTCTCTTCTGACTAGCGGTGCACGATTTTGGTCAACCTCAAGAATCACATCCTGGTTATCCGATACTTCAGGTGTGGAAGTTTGTTCTGGGAGTGCTGACGGACTTTCAACCTTATCCACTGGTGTGCTGGGTACGATGTTAAAGCCACCCTGCTCTATGGGTTCTTCGACGGGCTGGCAATCAGCCGGGAAATTGGATTTCTGATCCGTCATAACCAGCTCGCCATCGGACGTTCTGCAACGATAAATTTCAGCAGACGAGCAGGTCATGAACAACAAGACAAACACAGACGCCAAAACATATTCTATGCATGAGAACCTCCAATCAGAAGCCAAGCTTTCTCGTTCCTTACTAAAACGCAAGTCTGGCTCAGTCCACTTCAATCACCCGATACGCGGCTCTGGCGTTATGTAGTTCCGGCTTGAGATAGAGATCGTGGTTACAGACATAATAGTCGCCAATCGTGCCATGACTTGCTGACTTGCAGTCCTCCGGCAAGACACCGAGGAACATTCCGGGTTTAAGGTAATCTGTGACATTGGGCGGTGTACGGAAAATCTCCTGGGTAGAATCGCCAGTGTGAGGGTAAATGACGCCACCTTTGCTGTACAGGGCGTCGGACAAGTCTTCAGCATTTGCGGGGGAAATCGTCGCAATGAAGGCGATGGTCATTATAGTCGCCAGGCAACACATAAAACATCGCCTCAAGAGTTCTTTCATAATAATACTCCTTTCAATGCAATGTAGTTGCTGTTCATCTCTTAGTTCATCCAATCAAACATTGCAGACGGTACTGCGGGAATGGCGTAGAAGCGGAAGCTCCACTCCGTTGAGGGGACATCGTCGGGCTGGATAACCGAGTAGAAAAATTCAGCCCCGAAACGCACCGGCACTTTACCCATCTGGATCGTTTTGTTCATACCAATCCCGACAGGGAGTGTAAGAGCATTGTCGCTGTTCTCCTCCCAATTAACGATAATGTTTGGAGCAGCACCGACAGACGTCGTTTCATTAAGGCTCCAGTAATACAGATACTGAAGGTTCGACATGTTGACATCAGAGCGGTCACTGTCCCCAGCATAGTCCCAGTAATGCTGAAGCAGTGCACCACCTTTAAATGTTTCTCCCAGATAGACGCCCAGAGCAGAAGGTCCAGCAGTCCATTTGTCCGTACCAAGGATATCTTCACTTGCGGTCGGGAATCCAAGGTCGAAGCCTAGACCCCATACAAAGTTGGCCCCGTTATCGAGTTTAATTGGCTCTTCAGGACTAAAAAGGCCGATGTAGTACATATCACCAAAACCTGTAGTGCGACCGCTGAAAAGATTGATCGGTGCCGGCTTTCCGGATGGTGGCGTAACGAGGGGGGGCATGTTACCGTACTTACCTGCGTCGAAATCGTCTATTTTGTCCTGATCGAGCGGTAAACTCGGCACCGTCCATACGATGCGGTTAATCAGATTCCAGTTTTCGTTCAGCTTTTTAGGGAATTGCGCGATACCCATATAAACACCCTGGATTCCCGTTTCACCATTGGCATCGTTTTCCAGATGGTAGGAGTCATACTGGGTGAAGAGCATCGCCACATTACCCACCGGATTGTCCATCAGCTTAGACATCTGTGCCAGAGTCGGTTCGCATCCGGCCTTGAGCACTTCGCCAAGGTCCGCATTCGGGTCGTTGGCGAAACTGCGACACTCTTCTGTCATCGCTTTATCAATTTTGGCTTCGGTGGCAGCAGTGGATTCCTCTGAAGCAAAGCAAGACTGAGTTATAGAGAGCACGAGCAAGGTGACTCCCAATAAAAATTTCACTTTAAGGATCTTCATCATGATTCTCCCTCTCATCAAACTTCCTCCTAACCTTTCTGCCCTGTATTCATAAAAGCAGAACTATTCATAATCACATGGACCTGAGGGGTTTCATCCCGACACGTCCATGCACTTTAACATAAGAGTAGAAGCAATATCTGCTATGGCTTCATCGCAACTACTTCTTAGGCATAGGCGGTGGAGTATACCCTTCCCACTTCCCAGCGCTGACCTTCTTTGACGGATGGTTCTGCTTTGAGCGCGGAGCCTTGATATATGTCTGGGTCACGTTTGGCGGAAGCACATAGTCATCAACCGAGGCCATACGCACCTTCATGATATCCTTGGTCACGTTGATCACCTGAAGGTCACGTGCAATCGTGAATGGGCCGTCGTAAGTCTTGAGGACACTCTCCATGATCGCAGCGTTGTTCTCCGGCGACTGTACCGAGTGGTAGCCTAATGCCATACGCGGTTTGACCGCAGACATCACCTTGCCGAAAGCTTGGGGCTCAGAGTGAATCTGGGTTGATACATAGGTTGCCTGGCGCAGGTCCCAGCCGAAATAAGCGGCCAGGGCTTTCGGCGGCAAGAAACACTCGTGTGAGGCAACATCCGCATCTTTGGCATATTCGATATACCATTTGTTCGGATAGGTATCACCACCGAAGACATATTTGAGGCCGTTCCATTCAAGCCCGTAGCTGACCGAACCATCCAGGCTGTGAATCGCCGGCCAGGAGCGGATCGTCACGCCGTTCTTCTCATAGACGACCTTGTTCACTTGCATATAGTCGAACTCGTGGACCTCGATGTGCCCGCCCGCATCAGGAAGAGCTCCGGTTCGGGTGGCGATATCCCAGGCATAGCCTTTGATCATATGGTTTACGTAAGACTTGGTACCCAGTTCCGGTGTCGAACCACTCGGGCCGTAAATGTTAAGCGCCGTATAACGCCCGGACAGCCAGCTGCCGATATGGAAAGGCATGAAATCACCGACATGATCGGTGTGCAGATGGCTTACGAAGACCTTATCGAGCTTCGAGAAGTCGGGTCTCAGTGAGAACAGGTTGGCCATCATTCCGGCGCCGGCATCGAACATAAACTTGTCACCGTTGCCGAGCTCGACCAGGTAAGAGATCGATGCAGACTTCCTGGTCAGGTTTGGCATACCGGTCCCGAGGGCAGTGATCCGCATTTCGTCTTTACCAAGAATTTCGGTATTGGGGAAATAGCTGGCTGGGTACTTGCCATCAACGATCGGTGAGGCGGTACGACCCAGGGGCATGTTGTCTGGTGCGGCCATGGAGACTGTCGGCAGAATGAGCATGAATGCAGCGATCATCGCAACAATAGTGGCTGTGCTCCTACATAAAAACGTTTTGTTCATTGGTTTTCTCCTTTTTGATTATTACGAAAGAATAACTCGAACTTAAACTGTAGGGTCATATTTACCGCTATCATCAGCACCTAATAGATAATCTTGTGTGAACGACTTTACATAAGAAAATTAGTCGAAATGGCAATCGTCTGTTATTAATTTATAATATCAATAGACATGTGTGTCTAGACATGTGTGTCTACTACTTACTTTTAACAAAAAAAACACTACTCGCAAGAGGCTCACACACAGAAAATGACAAAAATAACCAAACAAAAACGCACCAGTAAAGCGGAATGGCTCGAAGCCGCGCTGGCTGCTCTGGAAAATGAAGGCATCGATGGCGTTAAGATCGAACGACTTGCAAAAGATCTAAAGATCTCTCGCAGCGGTTTCTACTGGCACTTTCAAGATCGCTCTGAGCTTCTTACCGAGATGCTTGAGTACTGGCGCAGGGAGTATACCGAGGTCGTGTTCAAAAGGTTTTTGAACACGGAAATGGAGCCAGATGAGACACTTTATGCAGTCATGCAGATGATTGTGGAGCACAGGCTGAACAGGTTGGAAATCCACATGCGGGCATGGGCCGACAATGATCCTGATGCGGCAAAGGTCGTGAAGAACATTTACCAGCAACGTCTTGAGTTCCTCAAGGGTCTGTTCAGTGCCATGGGCTTCACAGGATGCGACCTGGAAATGCGCGCCCAGCTATGGCTATGTTATGCCACTCATGGCAGTTCTATGTTTGACGCTTTTCCTTGTGATAAGGGAGAAGATCCCATCAAAGTGCGGCATACTATTTTGACTAGCTAGGTGCTGGGAGCTTCGGAGCAAAACAAAAGGCTCTTCCTCCTTGCCCCTCACCCCTCACCCCTCGCTCCTCGCTCCTTGCTCCTAGCTAAGATCTCTTTTTAAAACACAAAGAGCCCGGCAAATCACCGGGCTCTTGTAGTAACAAACGAAGTAAATATAAACGCTTTACTATTGTGCCAAAGGAATCCCTTTCGCCAACTCATACCGGGCGATGGCTGTCAGCTTCGATTCAACCTGCATGTAACGGAAAGCTTTCTTGCCAGGCAAGACCTTGCCCACATCCGCAGCCATTTTCTTCATAACCGCGAGCCGGTCGTCCTGAATATCGTAATACTCATCGATGATTTTCACAGCCTGATCATCCGTCAAGCTCTGGTAGGCCGAAGCGTAAGCAAGGATCAGCGTTGCGCCGCGCTGGCTGACCTGGAACAGCTCTTCCTGGTATTTTTCATAAACCGGCCAGAAGGCCTTGCCCTCTGCCTCGGTGAACTCCATGTTTTCCATGATGACCAGTTTCTTCTGATCGAACATGATCTTCTTCCTCAACTCCAGAGACTCTTCGGCCATAGCAAGAAAAGGGACAGCCAGCAGCAGGATAGTCAATAAAATGGTCTTGATACGCATGTTTTTCTCTCCTTTGAGTATTTAAGTATTACGCACGTGGTTGAATGGTAATGACAACCCGACGGTTCAACTGGCGTCCGCCTTCGTTGCTGTTATCGGCGATCGGTGCTGATTCGCCAAAACCTAGAGTGCTGATGCGACCAGGGTTAACGCCCTGGCCAACCAGGGCATTCTTGACGTTGTCGGCACGATTTTCAGAAAGGACCTTGTTGAACTCTTCCGTACCGGTGCTGTCGGTATGACCAGCCACCTGGATGCTGGTGTCAGGATACTGATTGAGAACCCGGCTGACCCGGTTGATCTCATTGAAGGCTCCGGCGTTCAGGTTCGCAGAGCCGACGGCAAAGAGGTAGTCGGACTTGAAGGTGACCGCAAGGACATCGGCGGTGCGCTGAATATTGGCGGCGTCGACGGCAGCCAGTTCACGACGCATGGCAGCTTCCTGTTCATCCATATTCTTGCCAACCTGGTTGCCAATAACACCACCGGCCAAGGCCCCTACCCCAACTCCAATGAGAGTCGATGTGGTGTCTCCACCGATCGCTTGTCCGAGCAAGGCTCCAGCAACAGCACCGCCTGCAGCACCATAACGGGTGCCTTTCTCCTGGTTGTTCTGGGGTGCGGCACAGCCGACAGCCAGAAAACTCACAACGATTAACAGGGTTAAAAACTTTTTCAATTTACTTCTCCTTTGGTTGTTATTTAGGGATGAGGCAAGGAGTCCGGAGCTTGGAGTCTGGAGCCAAGAAGAACCTTCTAGCTTCTAGCTTCTAGCTTCTAGCTTCTAGCTTCTAGCTTCTAACTCCTAGCTCCTAGCTCCTAGCTCCTAGCCTCTAGTTCCTTGCTTCTCGCTCCTAGCCTCTAGTTCCTTGCTCCTTGCTCCTTGCTCCTTGCTCCTTGCTCCTTGCTCCTTGCTCCTTGCTCCCAGCTAAACTAATATCCTGCGGGGGCTGACACAACAATATAAGTGACATTCCCACCGCTATAAGCACGAGAATACCAGTCATTATCGCAGCGGTAATAGGTGACACCTCCGACAATAACTGTGGTGCTGGTACAAGAGAGTGAGCTGAAGGTCACATAGGTTAATCTCACACCGACTCTATAACGATATCGATCATTATACCAGTCACGGCGGTCGTCACGCACATCATCCGCGTAGTCCTGCCAATCCTCACGGTTTTCCTTGCGATTGTCATTTATATCATCACGGCGGTCGTTGCGATTATCCTGCATGTCGCCACGTTGGTCACTGCGATTATTCTGTCTGTCTCCACGATTAGCACCGCGGTTATCCATTGTGCTCGCACGATCGCCGCCACGTTGGCTACTCGTCGGTCTTTGGGCGCTCGTCGGTCTTTGACTGCGCGCCGGTCTTTGACTACGCACAGAACCGCTAGAGGCAGGACCACTGCGGGAGAAGCTATGCCCACCGCCACCTCGACCACCGCCGCCACGGCCGCCACCGCCGCCACCACGACGCGCCTCAACCTCGGCGACAATAAATAAGAGAGCAACCAGAACGGCACAACCGGCAACGAGTTTTTGCCATTTATAGTTCATCATGGCTGACCTCCTTGCTGAGGAACTTCTTCCTCAAGGACAGCGAAGGGAATCCGCTCCGCGCCTTTGGCAGGCGTGTATGAGAAGTCGCCTTTCTTTATTCTGGGAGAGGTGTCCCATTTCAAGAACTGGCTCCAGAACTGAGGTTGCCCCTCCTCATTTTTATGCGTAATAATCATCCGATGCAGTAAAGGCTTATCCCCTTGCGCAACCCAGAGCTGAAAATCGACGTTTTCGTTGCGCAGGGCGAGGTGATCACAAAGGACCTCGCCAACGGTTGATTCACCAACATACAGAGCAGAATCCACCTTTTCTATAAAGACGTCGCCTAGATCGCTGGCAAACAAGTCACGCAAAGGAACCGGTCGCTCTAACTCTTCGGCGAGAAAATCAAAAACATCATCTACCTCGCCTTTGAACGGAGCCTTGGCGTAGACAGCGTGCTCAGGATTGAATAAGACAACCTCATTGCCATCATAAACAACATGGCCATCAACTCCATCCCTGCGGATAAAATCAAGCCGTAAATGATCAGGGCGTTGTACCGTGATGACTTGGCGAGAGCCGAATTCTATCATTTGACCGGTCTCCTGAAGAACATCGAAACCGTATTCGGCAGTCACACGCAGCTCTTTAAGACTGGTGATGTAGTTAACAAAACGGGTGATGACCTCAACGGCCTCCTCATCGATCTGTTCATTGATTTGTCCCTGTGCCTCTCCGGTACCCTGCTCTGCGCCCAGAACGACAGACGGAACAGAGAGAAGAAGGACGAGGAGAGAAACCAGAATCAGTCGTGATACAAGCATCTTTTTCTCCTGTTGTTGGGCGACTCAACACCCGTTGAAACACCTTGGTTAATATCCTGTATTTATAGGGAGTTCACGTATCATAAAATCACTATAACACTGACAGGAATCATACCTCAAAAAACAATTAATTCAATCCTGCAATCAGAGTAATTAGCATTCGACGGCAAGAGCAGTGACTTCTTTGAAAAGACCACAATTGAAACGATCCTGCAAACGGATCTTGATGTTTTCCTGAAAGCTACTCCTTAACAGAATCTTTAGCAGGATCTTCTTCCGGCTTTGCCGCCCATTTACTGTCCTTAAGAAGTTCAATTTCAACATTCAGCAGCGGACGGTCCAGATTTTTAACCTGATCAATGTATACCCGCGCCTTTTCATTAATGGTTTTCTTTTTCGGGATTTCCTTATTCACCTTGAGCAGTTCCCGGATCACCTGATGTTTCTTGATACCGATGATCGGTACGACTAAAGCGACTATCAGGGCCAGGAAAGCGACTAAATAGAGAAATGAGCGGTTAAGTTCTATCGGCAAAGGAGCCCATAGGGCCAGGTTGAAGATGGCAATACCGACCCAGAAAACCCCTTTGTACATGACGACGGCTTTTTTGCTCGCGGCACGGAGATCGATAATCTTTCGCGCCTCAACAGCGTCGCCATTTTCAATGGCATCTATAAAAAGTTGTTGTATAGCATTGTTTTTTTTACTCATGTTGTTTCTTTATCTCCTTGCATGGCAGCGGCTGGTTCTTCCTTCTTCACAATCTCTTCTGCATTTTTATTATTCTGTATTTCATCATGTTTTTGCTTATTGGTTTGCTTACGGTTACGTAAAAACCTCTGATAGCTGTTCAACAACCAACCCATAACAACACCGATGCCCAGCGTGACAAAGACCAGGAGTGCGATGGACATCTCAACATTCCAGTACGAAAAATTAACCGTAACATTGTCGGTGTTTTGAGAAATAAAGATAAGCACCAGGAACGCCAGGATAAGACTGATGCCGAGTTTGATTTTCATTCTTTTACTCTCCGACAGTTAAAAGGCAATTAATCAGAAATAAGAGGCTTGTCATCCAAGAGATTCAACGGTAATCTATTTACAACTTCACAACTAACTCATTTTACACAGTTTGCTGGAGATCGCCATGAATAAATCGATCCTTGTGCTCGGCATACTACTCATGACGGGATTCTGCGCTTACGCTATAGAGGCCCCTTCACTAAGTCTGGGCAAGACCTTGTTCGAGTCAGAGCAACTCGGCACCAAGGGACGTAGCTGCGCCACTTGCCATCCGCAAGGTAAAGGCCTTGATATGGTGGGGGACTTCAATGATACAGAACTCAAAGACATCATCAATGCCTGCCTGCGTGACGCCCTCGGCGGCCAGCTTATTTCGGAGGAATCCCAGGAGATGAACGCGCTGGCCGGATATGTGAGGAAGTTTCAGAAGTAATGAGGCGAGGGGCGCGAAGTGCGAAAGGACAATATATTTTCTAGAGCAACGGATTGTTAAATCTGTTGCTCTTTGTTTTTTTATAAGACTAAAGAAGAACCAGCGGGTCGCGTCCCGCCAGACGCCATCCTTTTTGTCCAAGCGGCCACAAAAAGGATGCAAAAAAGGCCTTGCTCCTGGCGGAGGGCATCTCCTTCGCCAGTTTTCATCGCCTTTAAGGTATGGCGGTGCTTAAGAAACCGGCCCTGTGCTATCGGGCCTTCAAGAGGGTGACTTTTTGCAGCAAAAGGCGTAACAGACAAAAAGCAACAGCAACCAGAGGCATAGAGGTCCACAAGGGCCTCGGGGATAACTGGGGATATGTAGACAGCTAAAGATTCATACCTATGACAATTGCCACCAGCAATCCCCGAACAAGACATGCCCAGCGCAGCGCCAAGCTTTCTTTTGCTTCGTTTTCTTTGTCGCCACAAAGAAAATGACGTTGCTGTCGGGCAACCCCGACGATTTTGGTTTTATCCTTAGATTCCAAAGTCCAACAAAAAGCTTTTCACAACAAAGGGGACAGAATTGATTCTGTCCCCTTTGCTTTATGATTTGGTTTTTTCCCGCCACACACCACACGCCACGCGCCGCAGGGTTAACACCCACACCCGCAATTGTGGCAGACAACCTTGTTGCTTCCTTGAGGTTCAATCATCTCGGGAGCAAAGGCGATACGCGACACGCCGCGACGGATATCTTCTAAAAAATCACAATTGGCGCTTTGTCCAATAATATGACCGAGGCAGAGATTGTTGATGTGATCTTGAGGGGAGCGCAGACGGATTGTATTGAGCAGGTCACCGTAGCCTTTTACTTCAAGAATATTATCAATCTCTTCAAGATAAGAGACTGTAATACCGAGAGTATTCACTTCGTCGTGAAGATTTGCAACAAACCCCTGCAAGGCATCCATATCAACGTCCGGAGCCCACTCCCGACTGGCGAGACGGTAACCGTACAGAACGACAGTTATCTCTTTTTGCATTCTCAATTATCTCCGGCAGGGCCCACAGATCCGTTTTGCACTGACGGCGTTACGGTCAGACGCGGGTCCATTGCTGAACGCTGCAGCACAACCCTACTCACCCCTGCAATTCCGGGCCGACGGTAAAAAAGTTCAACTTTGCTGCCCACCGGGCCCCAGAGATGTTCTGAAACAACCTGGCCAAAATCACTGCCATGCAAAGGGAATTCATCGACCTGGAATATCAGGTCACCCGGCAACAGCCCATTTTCAGCAGCAGGCGCCTTCTCCAGAACATTCAAGACCACCAGTTCGCCATTGATCGTTGGCACAACTTGAAGGCCGACACCACCGAAGGGCTGATCCTCCGAGAAACCCGGAGCCACCAGGAGTGAAAGGAGAACAAAAGGGGCCATAAGGTGGCTGAAGAAGCGGGTCATAACTGGTCTATCCAGGAGATATCACCACAACCTTCTCGGAGTACTTCGACCTTATCGTCGATCAAGCTGATAATCGTGGAAGGATCACCATAGCGAATCCCGCCGTCGACAACAAGGTCGAGCATGCGGCCCATGATCTCGTCGATTTCTACAGGATCATGCAGGGGAGTCTCACCGGTCAGGTTGGCACTGGTTGTCACCAGGGGGTGACCCAGTTCACGCACGATCGCCAAGGCAATTTCGTCATCGGGGATACGGATACCAACTGTCTTCTGACGTGTGGTCAGGATGTCAGGCACAACTCTGTTGGCATCAAGCACAAAGGTATAGGGCCCTGGCAGATGGCGTTTCATGATCTTGAAAGCAAAGTTGCTGACATGGGCATAATTAGCGGCATCAGAAAGGTCGGAACAGATAAAGGAGAAAGGCTTGCGGGCATCGCGCTGCTTGATCTGGTAAATATTCTTGACGCCACGGCGGTTGAAAATATTGCAACCGATGCCATAGGTAGTATCGGTGGGATAGGCAATCAAACCACCCTGTTTCAAGATTTCAACGACCCTGCCGATTAGACGGCCCTGGGGATTTTCCTGGTTGATTTGCAGTAGCATGACCCTGACCCGTTCCGTTAATGTCTTTTGCCATACATCAGATTACAATACGTATTTAATGCCTTCAACTTTACGCAGCGCCGTGTAGACGGCTTCGAGCTGGCTCCGGTTCTGCAAAGTAACCAATACGCTGACACACTGGTATTTACCACCGGAACTGGGACGAGTCCGCATCGACTGCCGTGCAACCTGGACAACCGTCGCAACGGCCTTGAGGACTTGATCGAAGAAGCCGCTTTCCTCTCCACCCGGACCAAACGCCTTGAATTCAAAAGGACAAGGGAATTCTATCAATTCTGGCGACAAATCGGAAGGGGTCATGGCTTTTTGTTGACTCCGGTGTGACCAAAACCACCCGAACTGCGTGTTGAGTCGTTCAATTTCTCGACTTCGACAAGATTCGCCCGTGACACAGGAGCAATAATCATCTGTGCAATACGATCTCCAGGCAAGAACTCAACCGGTTCACTGCCATGATTGATAATAATAACACCAATCTCGCCACGGTAGTCGGCATCAATCGTTCCCGGAGAGTTGACCAGAGCAATCCCCTGCTTCAACGCCAGACCTGAACGAGGACGAACCTGGCCTTCATAACCCGGCGGGATCTCCATAGCCAGCCCGGTCGGCAGTAAAGTTCGTTCACCAGGGTTCAGCACGACAGGCGCGTCAACCACTGTACAGAGGTCCATGCCAGCCGCGTGCTCGGTCATATAAACGGGGATAACCGCCAGCGGATGGAGTTTTTTAACCTTTACTTCAATCATAATATTCCAAAAGCATGCAATGGCTTTAAAGCTTTACAGCGCTAAAGCTGTCTCATCTTATCTGCAGATCGACATCGGGGAAATCAGATTGAGCTACCCGTCCGGCGACATGCAGGTTAAAGGTCTCGTTGACAAACAGCTTCCCTGCGAGATGTTGAACCAGTTCAACCGTTACGGCATCTATCATCGAACGACTTTCTTCAAGACTGATGCCAACATTGCGAAGGAATAGTTCGTTCTTGGCCAGGCGGGTCATACGATTGTCCATGCTTTCCATGGAAAGCAACATACCGCCTTTAAGATAGTCCTTCGCGCTTTGCAGCTCTTCTTCGCTTACCGGTGTGTCACGCAACCGGGAAAGTTCCGCAAGGATCGTTCGTGTGACAAGGGGAGCACTTTCAGCAGAGGTCCCTGCATAAATCATAAAGGAGCCGCTGTCGGAGTGATTATGGTGGAAGCTGTAAACAGAATATGCCAGACCAAGCTCCTCGCGAACCTGCTGAAAGAGCCTTGAACTCATATTGCCGCCGAGAATGGTGTTGAGCAGGTAACTGCCATATCGGTCGTCGTGATTCTGTGGCAAGCCCTCAACGCCGAGGCATATATGGGTCTGTTCTAGATCACGTGGGGTGATAACGACATGACGACTGACAACAGGGGCGACCTCTGCCCTGCTCTCTCCTGTGGCAGGAACCTGATTAAGGGCATGTTCAGTCAGTGCGACGAGGTGATCATGATCAAGACAGCCGGCAGCGACCACACAGAGGTTATTGCCCACATAACGTTCACTTAAAAAACCAAGCATCTGCCTGCGATCAATATCTCCAACCGATGAACGCGTTCCGGTGATCGGCGTGCCCAGGGGGTGTGCGGCCCAGAAATCTGTTGTGAATTGGTCGTGAATCAATTCTTCCGGGCTGTCCTCAATCATGGCGACTTCCTGAAGGATGACCCGACGCTCCTTTTCAATGTCATCAAGATCGAACCTGGAGTTACAAATCATGTCACCGAGCAGATCAACTGCCATCGGCAGCTTCTCTGCGAGGATTTTAACAAAGTAACAACTGTGTTCACGACTGGTAAAGCCATTGAGGAGGCCGCCGACCGAGTCCACTTCTCGAGCTATAGCCTGAGCGCTGCGTCGGTCGGTGCCCTTAAAGAGCATATGTTCTACAAAATGGGAGATGCCGTTGAGTTCGACAGGTTCGTGACGAGAGCCATTATTCACCCAAACACCGAGTGAAATAGAATGGCACCCGGGCACTTTTTCGGAAAGCACCCGGATGCCATTATCCAGCGTCGTACGTTTAATCATGGGAGGACTGATTACTCGCCTTCAGGCATGCTCTGCCCCAAAGCTTCTTTACGGGAAAGTTTGATCTTGCCCTGACGGTCAATACCTATGCACTTGACCAGAACCTTGTCACCTTCGTTTAGAACATCAGTGACTGTGCGCACACGCTCTTTATCCAGCTCTGAGATATGCACCAGGCCGTCTGTGCCGGGGAAGATTTCGACAAAAGCGCCGAACTCCATAACCTTACGGACCGTACCTTCATACAGTTTGCCAACTTCGGCTTCCTGGATCAGGTCCCTGATCATCTTGATTGCCAGCTTGGCGGCATCACCATCGGAAGAAGCGATATGGATGGTGCCGTCGTCCTGAATGTCAATCGCACAACCGGTTGCCTCGATAACACCACGGACGTTCTTGCCGCCCGCGCCGATGACCGTACGAACCTGGTCGGTTTTGACCTTGATGCTGGTGATACGCGGTGCGTACTTCGAAAGATCGTCGCGCGGGGCATCAATCGCCTTGGCCATTTCACCGAGGATATGGATGCGGCCTTCTTTGGCCTGCGCCAGCGCCTGGGTCATGATCTCTTTCGTGACACCGGAAATCTTGATGTCCATCTGCAGAGCGGTAATGCCTTCAGCAGTACCGGTGACCTTGAAGTCCATGTCGCCAAGGTGGTCCTCGTCACCAAGGATGTCTGAGAGGATGGCGATGTCGTCACCTTCTTTGATCAGACCCATGGCAATACCGGAAATAGCTTCCTTGACCGGCACACCAGCGTCCATCAGTGCCAGAGAAGCGCCACAGACAGAAGCCATTGAAGAGGAACCGTTTGATTCGAGAACGTCGGAGACGATACGGATCGTATACGGGAAATCTTCGTGCTTGGGCAGGATTTGCGCTGCGCTGCGCTCGGCAAGCATGCCGTGACCAATCTCACGGCGACCGGGGAAGAGACGCATGCTGGTTTCACCAACACAGAATGGAGGGAAGTTGTAATGCAGCATAAACTTCTTGAACTCCATACCTTGAACGTTGTCCATGCGCTGCTCGTCAGTCTTGGTGCCAAGAGTTGCGGCAACCAGAGCCTGGGTCTCACCACGGGTAAACAATGCGCTACCGTGAGAACGGGGCAGAATACCTGTATCACAAGTGATCGGGCGGACAGTGTTCATGTCGCGACCGTCGATGCGGACACGATCTTTGGCGACCATCTGACGGATAACGCGCTTCTCGATCGAACCGAGGATAGCTTTGATCTCTTCTTCGCGACCTTCGAACTCTTCAGCAAGGGCTTCCTTGACTGCGGTACGATTGTCGCCCAGAGCAGCATAACGCTCCTGCTTGGTCTGAATCTTGGCAGCGACCTTAACGTTGGCTTCAGCCAGTTCAGTGACTTTAGCTTCGAGTGCTGGATCAGTCTCGGCAACGATGAATTCGCGCTTCTCAAGACCAACCAGTTTAGCCAGTTCAGTTTGAGCAACGATCAGGGGCTGCAGCGACTCGTGACCGAAAAAGATTGCATCAAGCATCTCTGATTCGGACAGGAAGTTTGACTCACCCTCAACCATCATCACCGCATCTTTCGAACCGGAGACAACGATCTCAACATCACTCTGCTCCTGCTGCTCAATCGTCGGGTTGGCAATCAGCTTGCCATCGACGCGGCCGACACGAACAGCAGCGATCGGACCTTCGAAGGGGATGTCGGAGATAGCAACAGCGGCCGAAGCAGCCACCATGGCGATGGTATCCGGATCGTTGACCATGTCGGCCGAAATAACGGTCGGCA
>CAZXBD010000247.1:0-5554 GCA_964638305.1 uncultured Geobacteraceae bacterium
CAGACCGCGTATTCTCTTCATTGCAGGACCTGACACTGACCGTCCTTTCGAGGAGCATAAGCGAGTATTACTGAAGGCAATCTCACCCTGGTGCAAGGATGCGACAGCCATTCCGGAACAGCTTGTAATACTAAAGGATCCAAGTCTTGCCACCATAGCAAATAAACTCCATGCCGCGGCGCGAGTAGGGAAAGACTTCACACATGTGCACATACTTGCGCACGGTGCGCGTACCGATGAAGACGACCGGTACTCACCGGTGGGCCTCTATCTCAATGAAAACGAAGGCGAGGGTGTGATTGGTGGTGGCCGGCTTGCGTCAACATTAGCCGTGACTACAGAACACGAGGTCACCCGGCCGGTCGTGGTGACATTGGCTAGTTGTGACAGCGGCCAGGTTTCCGATGTGAGAACGACTGACGCCAGTGTAGCTCATCATCTCCATGATCAGGGCATTCCACTGGTGGTGGCGTCGCAATTCCCACTCAGTGTGGAGGGTTCCGTGCTTTTCACTGAGATGTTTTACCATGGGCAGCTGCGGGGCAAGCACCCACTGGTCTCGCTCTACAAGGTGCGATTGGAACTGCATAGCCGAATGGAACCTGATACTCACGACTGGGCCAGCCTCGTTGTGTACGAAGCATTTCCATCAAACCTGATTAGCCAACTGGAAGAATTGCGGTACAGACAGGCGAGACGTGCTCTTTACCTGGTATTGAATCGTCTCGAGGAGTTGGCGGTTAAGGTTCAGGATGGCTTTTTACCTTCAGGTGAACCGGACATTAAAACCCGCTTTGAGAATGCGATCAAGGACGTCGAGGCAGCGTCCAATAACTTGCCAAATAAGGGCTCCTATGCCCTTGATTGCGCCGGCCTTCGGGCCTCTGCTGAAAAGCGTATAGCACTGGCGGATTTCAGAGTGGTAAAGGCAACTGACGTGCCGGAAAGTTGGCGGGAGAAGCAACTCGACAAAAGCCTGTATCGCATGCAAAGGGCTAGAGACAAGTATTGGACTGCGGCCAAATGGTTCATACAGCCATCGGTGGACACAGTCCAGAGGAAAGGTAATCTTCACTGGGTGCTCGGTCAGGTGCTGTCGTTGGACGTAATACTTGGACGCCCACTCGATCCTGCATTGCGAATGTCTGCATCCTTTGCCGCCAAGGTTGATCTCGACAGCCCTGATGAAAGCAAGCGTGCATGGGCCCATGTAAGCCTGTGCGAACTCGCATTGCTAAGGCTTTCTGATTCGGAATTACTCCCGGATAAGAGAAAGCAGTACGGAGAAGAATCGCTTACACACGCACGCCGTTTTCTCGAACTGCTTGGTCCAGGGTCCGAACAAGCATTCAAGACATCGCGCCAGTTTCAACGTTATGTTGATTGGTGGGGAGACTCCGATCCGCAGCCGGAGCTTGATGATCTTCGAGTGCCGGAGCAACCACACTTGCATCTGGATTTCGGATTGGTGCCAACTGCCAGGAAGGTCGTACAACTGTTGTGTGGCGCGAATAGACCAGGTCCTGAATCAAGCCCCAAGCCCGAGGACAAAGGTACCGTCAAAACGCAGTCTTCCCAGGTTGTTTCCGAGCCTGACAAGAAACCCACCCTTTCAAATACGTCTTCGAAAGGAGGAAACCATCAATCGGTTTTTTCGATTGAAATGCTGCCTGCCGATAACGGTGACTGCCTCTGGATCGAGTATGGAAACCCCGGCCGCCCGCGGCGGGTTCTGATCGACTGCGGCGCCAAGTCTGCGGCTACGGCACTTGGTACCCGAATCCGTAAGCTCGGAACCTCGGAAGAGGCAAAGTTTGAATTGTTCGTACTGACTCACATTGATTCGGACCACATAACGGGAGCAATACCCTTGTTTTCCGATGTGGATGTGAGCAAGCAATTCAAGGACATATGGTTTAATGGCTGGCGCCAGGTGAGCCAGTTTCTGAGTATCAGGCAGGGCGAGGAATTCTCTGAGCTGCTCGAGAATCCCGAATTAAAGCTGCATTGGAATCGAGCCGTAACCTCCGAAGGTGCCAAGTACCCTGCGCCTGTCGTTCTCTCTCCGGACGGAGCTCCATGGACTTATGAGCTGCCTGATGGTCTTAACCTGACACTACTCTCCCCGGGAGCTAATCAGCTCAAATCTTTGGGACGCAATTGGCAGAAGGCACTGCTCGAACTTGAGCCGGGCAAGGCCTTACTCGGCCGAAAAAGAGCGCCGCCGCCAGTAACGGACTTCGCTGCGTTTGATCTCGCCAGCCTTGCGGGGAAAAAACCCAAGAAAGACACCAGTGTGCCTAACGGTAGCAGTATCGCGTTGCTCCTTGAGTTCGAAGGCCGTTCGATGTTACTGACAGGGGATGCCCATGCAAATGTGCTTGCCAGGTCGATTAAGTCATTACAGAAGGCACGAGGGAAGGAGGGTGAGAAATTAAAACTGGACGCCCTTAAACTGTCGCACCACGGTAGCGGTAACGCAACTACGGTCGAACTGCTTGATCAACTGGACTGTCCGCGTTACCTCGTCTCGAGCAGTGGTGGTATCTTCTACCATCCCGACCGCGAAGCCATTGCACGTGTCATTCTTCATGGAGGTAAGAACCCAACTCTTTATTTTAACTACCGCAGCTTGTTAAACGAGCTTTGGGCTGAATCTACCCTCAAGAAGCGCTATCACTACAAGACAAAATATCCATCGAAGAAGTCGGGGGGATTGAACGTCTTGCTGTAGTTTTACTTGTACTCAGGCAATGATTTGAATGTATACATTACGCTTCATTGATCCTGTCATTGGTTTTGTACTTCCGGTTTGCGTGAAGACAATCATTATTTATTTTTATCCAGCCTCGACATGATTTCCGCTGGTAATCTGCCATCGCGTAATGTTGGTCGAACCTTGTTTGACTGCAAGTCAAATTCCCAACTATATTCGAACTCGTACGCCATGGATCGAGCAAGTCCATCCAGATCGGGAAATAACGTTGCCTGGGTAATGTTCATTGAGTACATCGATGCCATGGCTTCTTTACGGACCTTACCGGTGTCAAACACAATCTTGACGAGTAAATAGTCGTTATTTCTCAAATTTCGATGTTTTTTCTGAGTATAGCTTTCCAGTATTTCCTCGATGCTGAGGCCGAGATTTCCAGAAATCAAAAAAGTACCGGACTGGGCGATCACGCGCCTTGGCATGCGAAACGGGTCGCCCTGCCAAACAAAGTCGTGTTTGTTGGGCAGGTAATATTGCTGATAGTTACTTTGGTCTCGAGGGTCCGTTTTTCTCATGTCGGGTTTGCTGCTCTGTTGCGTCTCCTGCCAAATAAGTGGCAAATTAAAAGCCCATACAGCAGCATCGTTTTCCGCATGCTCCAGGGCAAAAAAAGCGGCAACATAGGGGGACCAAGACAAGTCGAGTAAACGGGTGGGCGCCCCATGGTGTTGCATCAATGAGAGCCACTCGAGTTCATCCCTGGGAAGGTCATCCAGATACAAGTGGGCTTTACGTTCGAAAATTCTTCTTATCCGTTGTTCTTGGCTCGGCCAGGTTGCGGGATTGATGTTGGAAAATTTGACATGCCTTGACAATGAGGAAACCAGCGGCCACTCAGCAGAAGCCTGGCCTCGAAATGCCCAATTCCTGAAACCAACCCAGTTTTCCACGATGTCCATGTAATTGGACCAGTTTCTGATTCTAATTTCTTTAATTCTTGAACTCAATTGACACCCCTCTAAATCACTGATGTCCTCGCCTAATTTTATCTTCTTTGAAGCTGGACTGTTTCATCATCGTATTGTGTCGGCTCCTGGAGAGCCTGCCGAGCGAAATCCGATCGCCTTCGAGCCCACTGCGGCCTTTAACCCTGAAGGCTTACTGTATCTTATCCGGCTTGGAATTTAAATCCGGTTGCTAGGGTGGAGTGCCCTAAGTTCGACGGACACTTCCGAGCTATGATCCGAGCATAGGAGGAAGTGATATGAGTAATCAACGATGAAGCCGGACAAGACCGGTGGGCAAGCCGCGGTGCTCTCCATAAATTCAAATACAACGTCAGTAAAATGATTTAGCACTGTTTGCTCTGCACACGGCGGGCAGCAAAGGGCAGGGTCTGCAAAAACGGGAAGATCCCCACGTGACATGATAAGAGTGCAAAAAAATAATTTTGTGCTAAATTTAAAGTAAGAAGACAAAAAATAAATTGTTTTAATTTTTACTGCGGATGTAAGTTAGACAAAGCCATGTGCGACGAAAGTCGTGCAAGGGGAGGGCGTTGGCTGACGAAAGTCACTATTAACCGGTGACATCCGCAGACTGATTGCTAATCTTTCCTGGTCCTGCAGGTGTTACCACACAGTGTGCCCGGGGGGCAGGATGAACGCAGTTAATTTTTTTTGGTGTAGCGATAATTGCTTTTTAGTTCAACGTGATTCTGTCGTTGCTTGTAGCTGCTGTTGCCGATGACTAAAAACGGCGAAATATGTCTCTGCCTGTTTGGATCCTATCCGGTGCGGGTCAATGGCCAGCCCCACCACCTGGGAATTTCAGGTCCTACCGAGAGTTTGTTTCGATTTCTGCTAATCAACACCGGCAAGGAGACCCGCAGGGAATTCCTGGCCGAACTGTTTTGGCGTGGCTCATCGTCCGTGCGTCAGCGATCTGCGCTAAATTCGGCCATTTGCAGAATTAAAAGACAATTGGCGGGTATCGAGGGAGTGGAATTAATATGTGAGGGTCCCGCGGTATTTCTGGGTATTGCTGAAACTGTCAAGATCGATGTTCGCGAATTGACTGAAACCGTGCATTCCATTTCCCTGAATGAGACCATGAGCGCTGCACTTGCTGACAGGCTGCACAAGGCGCTGGATGCTTGTGATGCACCATTCCTGGATGGTGTAACGTCTGATTGGGCTCTCACCGAGCGGGAGAGATTGTTTAATATTCAAATTCGCGGCATGACGATCCTGATGCACTGGTTGGGTCAACAACGGCGTTATGAAGATGCCCTGGATATTGGCCGTCGGTTACTGGCCGTGGACCCGGCGCGTGAATCGACACAATGTCAGGTCATGTGGTTGTATGTACTCAATGGGCAGCGCGCCCAGGCACTACGTCAGTTTAAGGATTTCCGTTCATGGCTAAAGGTTGAGCTTGATATTGAGCCGATGCCGGAAACCACGGCGCTTTACGACCATATTCATGTGGAGCTCAATGGCGGGAGATTCAGAAGAATGTCCCGGCATACTGACACAGAAAAAAAGGAAACCCGAAGAGCATCCTTCAATGTATTGCTGGATGCCATTGAACGATCAAGACGCGAACTTTATGAAGTGCTCAGTAGCCAGCATCTATAGCCCCCTGTTTCAAACTGCCTGAATCTATTTCAACAACAAACACTGGTGAACCATGTTCCGGCATCGGCTGCCGGTCTTCCCTGCGTCATTAAATTTAAGGTGACTGAACCGTGACATTACGGTGACAGACATGTGACCGATATGAAATAAAGCCGTCATCTGCCAGTCATCCAGAGCTGACGATGCTGGCATCATAATTTCA
>CAZXBD010000248.1:0-10279 GCA_964638305.1 uncultured Geobacteraceae bacterium
CGGGTGGGTTCGTCTTGGTGGGCGTGCTGATCTTCTATGGTTGGCTGTTTTACGTAATGATCCGGCATCGGACACAGGAGGGAGAGTTGACCTTCGGCGATGTACACGTCTGAACGGTCTACCTGCCTGCTTTAAAGCACTCTCTGCCATGCCGCGGCTTCCATCAAATCGATCGAACACGATAAGTTCTGACAAATAAGAACAGGCCACCCGTTTCTGGGTGGCCATAGTTTTATGGATTAAAACATCTCCTGAATACCTCTATCTATAAGAAGCTGATTTTCCTCTCAGAAGTCGTGACAAATAAGAAACGACCCCTGAGGACAATCCCCAGAGGCCGCGTCAGCAGGGCCTGTTGTAAAAATACAGGCTATTTATCAATAACCGTTTCAGGTCTATGTTTCAAGAACTATCAAACTAATAACTCAAATCATTCAGGCTCAGTGCCAAGGGGACCTCTTCCTCCTTATACATAATCGACTTATACGACAGGGGCTCCAGTTTCCCCTGTACCCTCAGTTCCTCATACAGTCCTTCCGCTAACAGTTCCGCGTTTTGATCAAGGTGCGACAGGTCATTATCAATCAAGCCCTCCATTAATTTTAGCGTTCCAGTCGGACCCAAGTGCCGCATGTCGTTCACCACCATCTTGTTCAGAAGTCGTTTTGCCATGATTGTCATTACGGTGGTCCCTATGAATCCCAGATACCTACACAAATCACTCTTTGTTAACTATAACCCTTTATAGACTGAGGTCAAAGGAGAGGGTTTCTTATTTGTCCTCTTACAATGTTTGATGGGTATGGAGTTGGCCGAATTGCAAAATTATTACTGACCCTGCAATGTAAGAAATCCCCCAATCCGAAGCTTGAGGGATTTTATGTTTTATAAATGGTGGTTTATAGGAAATGTTGGTAGTGCTCAGTTCACAGGGTACGCGCCTTGGTCCTAACTTTAAAGCTCAGAATGAACCAGGGCCATCTAGTACATTTTTCACACCAGGTCACGAATTTTCATACACTCTGCTTCCCTGCAAAGCGTAACCACTCTGATACAATGAAAGCATTAACACCAACACATGGTTTGTCATGACAGACGGGTTGCTGGAAAATATCATTCAACTGGAAAAAAACATCCAGTCCGAGGTAACTGCCGAGCGGGCACGTGCTGACGAATGGCAACAACGTGAACTGACCGCCATCGAGAGTTCCTTTACTGCAGCGTTGACTGCCGATGAGGAGCGCTACAGGCAGATGCTGGCCGGAAAAAAAGCTGAGTTGCAAAATGAAGGCGCTGCCCTGGAAGCAACCTCATCCGCGTGGTGCCAGCGCCTGTCAGAGCTGGACGATGCAAACCTACGCGACGTATTGAAACGGCATCTGGCAACCATTTTGCCAGGGGGTGACCATGATCATCCGCATGGCCAAAGTTGAAATCGTCGGCCCCAAACAGGACCTACTGACCACCCTCGACATCCTGCACAACCGGGGCATTTTTCAACCCGATCCGCAACTTCTGGAACGGGTCGAGTTGGCTGACGATGATCGTCTGCAAGCTCTCATTCTCGATGAACACGACCTGCGCGAGCGCAGCTTCTTTCAGGACCTTTACGAACGTGTTGCCGCACTGCTGGAACTCCTTCCTGAAACGATCGATTACCTCTCGCCGTTGCAGCCACTACCAGTCATGGATATTCTTGATGAACTTGTCGATCAGCACTTGGCAAGTACGCGAGAGCTGGTTCGTATTCTGACTGAATGCCGCAAGGAGGTTGAAGATCTGCAGGGCGATTTGATATTCTGGCAGGCACTGGAACCCCTGATTGTAAACTTGCCAGCACATTCTAATCTGGAGCTATTAGGAGTCACCATCCGTGATGGCCAACAACTACAGGCCCTCGAAGAGCTGCTGCAAAAACGCACCGGGGGTCGCTGTCACATCAGCAGCACGAAGACAGCCGACGGCTCGCTGATCGGATTGATTGCCACAGACCGGGAGATCGCTGAAAGCCTGCATCAGGCCTTGACCGATGAGCGAGTTCCAGAGATGTTATTGCCGGCAGAACTGGCCAACCTGCCGCTACCACAGCGCGTCACTGCTTTGCATGAATACCTGAAGACACAGACCGCCAGCTGCCGCAAACTCGACACAAAACTGCTGGAATTTTCCCGCCGCTGGAGGCCGACTTATCACCGTGCCCTGCTTTGGCTGGAAGAGCGGCTCACCCTCTACCGCGCCACCGCCGCCGCCTACACGACCCGCCTCTGCTTCATCATCCATGGGTGGATGGAACATGCCGAAGTTGTCAGCTTGCACACCGACCTCAACCGCGCTTTTGATGGTCGGGTGGTACTCGAACAACAGGCCATCCTTGACGAAGATCTCGACCAGGTGCCGGTCATGTTACGCAACCCCGGCTATTTTGCCCCTTTCGAAATCCTGTCGCGCCTACTGCCGTTACCTAAATACTCTTCCTACGATCCAACTCCAATGATCGGCCTTTTCTTTCCTGTCTTCTTCGGCATGATCCTCGGTGATATCGGCTACGGAGCGATCCTGTTGGTCATTGCCATTTTCCTTGCCAGGCACTTTCCTCCACAACGGTTAGCCAGCGACATAGGCAAAGTACTCGGTGCGGCGGCTCTCTACACACTTCTTTTTGGCTTTCTTTATGGCGAGTTCTTCGGCGACCTGGGAGAAGTCTGGCTGGGGCTACATCCCCTATGGTTCGATCGTAGCAAGGACATTCTGCCCATGACCATCTTTGCCCTGACCGTCGGCGTTGTGCACATACTGCTTGGCATCACCCTCGGGGCCCTCTCCGATCTGCGCCGCCACCAACCGCGCCAGGCACTTCTCAAGCTGGCCATGCTCCTCGCCGTTCTGCTGCTGGTGTTGGCTGTGGTCGGCTGGTTCTATCCTCAATCATGGCTGGACATTGGACCGCTATTGATCGGTGTCGGCATTCTCATGCCGGTCCTGATCGCTGCTGAGGGGCTACTCGCCCCGCTTGAGCTGCTTAAAACCGTGGGTAACATCATCTCCTACGTCCGGATCATGGCTATCGGCTTCAGCTCGGTGTTGCTGGCCGTGGTCGCTAACAAACTGGGCGGCATGACCGGAGATATCATGGTCGGGATTCTGGTCGCTGGGATTCTGCATGCCTTCAACCTGCTGCTGGGGGTCTTTGCTCCTACGGTTCACTCTCTGCGTCTGCATTACGTGGAATTTTTTAGCAAATTTCTCGATCTGGGGGGACGCCGTTTCGAACCCTGGCATAAGCACCATCCTTAGCACGTGACAGAGAAGGAGAAGCCTCATGGAAAAAGCCTTGATTGCATTTGCCGCCGCGCTGGCGATAGGACTGCCAGCCATCGCTACAGCCTGGGCCCAGTCACGCATCGGTGCCGCCGGAGCCGGGACTCTGGCGGAAAGACCGGAGTTGACCGGTATTATCCTCATCCTGGTCGCCATTCCAGAGACCATGGTCATTCTCGGCTTTGTCGTCGCCGCAATGATTCTGCTCATGCTGTAAGGGCATCAGGCAATGGGTGAATCCGAGCTAAAAAAAGCCCTGCAGCGCGAAGGCGAGGCACAGGTCGGCACTTTCTGGCAGCAGGCCGAAGCCATAGTGGCAACGCGGCGCAAGGAGATCGAAGCCGAACGACTGCAATTGCGTACCGAGACTGACCGCAAATTACAGGCGGAAGCCTCCGTACTGCGCAACAATGTACTCTTTGAAGCCCAGACTCGAGCCATGGGACATCGATTGCACGAGGAGGCGGCACTTGAAGAGCGTTTGCTGCATCTGGCCCACCAGATACTGCCGGAGCTGGCAAACGACGATCGTTCAGCACTGTGGCAAGCCCTCTGTGAAGAATTACCAGCGACTGACTGGACAGCTCTCAAAGTTCATCCCGCAGACCACAAGCTGGCAGATCGCGATTTCCCGGTGGCCGAAATTGAAAGGGATGAAACGCTCGGTGGTGGACTGATCGTAACCAGCGCCGATGGCACGATCCGCATCGACAATTCATTAAGCTGTCGCTTGATGCGTGTCTGGCCCGATCTACTGCCGAAACTGTTAAGCGAACTTCGCAAACAGGTGAACGATGATGAAACTGCTCGCATCGACACAACCGTCTGAACTGCCGACAGAAGCTCTCCTGGCTCGTCTGCGATGTCGTCGTGCGGCTATCAATCTGGCTGCCGAGCATGTGACTGACACTCCCGCCACGGATGTCGTCTCCTGGGTTTATAAACGACTCAACTGTCGTCTGCGCAAACGGCTCGAGCCGTTTCTCGATCTGCTCGCAATGCGCAACCTGACCCTGGCCCTGCGTTATACTCTTGCGGACGAAACACCGCCCGCCTCTTTGATTAACAGTTCCCTGCTCGCCAAACCTTTGCAACGCCTGGTCATGGCGACAGAGGAGACTGAAAACACCATCGCACAGCTCGAAGCGGCCCTCACGAACGACTATCCGTTTGCAGTCGGGCTGACTGCTGTCTACCAGAACCAGGGCCCCGGTGGCGTTGAGCAGCAGCTTGCCGACGGCATCCTGCAACACGGCCTGGCCCGGGCCGGCAACGATATTCTCAAAGCAACGCTGCGTTACCTGGTTGACATGCGCAATTGTTTGATGATTAACAAGCTCTGGCGCTGGCAAGTGAGCCAAGCACCACAGCTAACGATTGGCGGCATGCTTGCAACCAACAGAATGCAGCGTATCTGGGCAACCCACGACAGTGACCGCCTTACCAGTTTGACCTCTCGGCTGGCAGGAGAGCCATTGATCTCCACAGAAGCCATCGGCATGGAACAGTCTCTGCTCAGAGGTTTGACCCGATTGTTGCGGCGGGCCGGACGCGATCCTCTAGGGCTGGCCGTAATCATCGAATATCTCTGGCTGGCTCAGATTGCGGTACACAATCAGCTGCTACGACAGACTCTCGCCCTCGACCGTGAAGAACTGCTTGAGGAGGTTCTGCTGCCATGAAGGAGATTCTCTTCTTAACCTTGGAAGACAGTGCACCGGGCTTTGCCCTTACCGGCGTCCGTCAACAGACGTTGAGCCGGGAAGAAGCCTGGTCGACGATCCAGAAGGCCTGTGCCGATCCCGAAGTTGGGGTAGTTGCCGCCGACACCCGATTGCTGGAGAAGCTTGACCAAGTCAGGTTGCGTGAGTTAACCGACCACTGGTCCGGGGTTCTGGTCACCTTGCCGGCCCCTGCCGACAAGCGCACTTCGCCGAGTGACGAGTTGCAGCGCCTGGTGCAAAGGGCGCTTGGCTATCACGTGAGGCTGCAGAGATGAATGGTACAGTCACCAGCATCAGTGGCGCCACAGTATGCGTCGATCTTCCCGGCCTGAAAGTCGGTGACCGGGTCTTTGTCGGCACCAGCCGCCTGACCGGAGAGGTGGTGCGCCTTGATGGCACTATCGCCACGGTGCAGGTCTTTGAAGAGAACCGCGGCCTTGGTGTCGGTGAGCCGGTCGTCAGCACTAAGGGCCCTTTAACCGTGCATCTCGGCCCAGGTCTGCTCGGTGGGGTTTTCGATGGCCTGCAGCGCCCGCTCCCAGTGCTTCGTGAGAGTAGCGGCGATTTCATTGCCAGCGGTCAGAATCCTTTTCCACTCGATTGCAGCAGAAGTTGGGTATTCAGCTCGGAACGCAAGCCGGGCGATGAATTGAAGCACGGCGAAGCCTTCGGCAAGGTCAGAGAAGGTCATATCGATCACCTGTTGCTGACACCAAAGGACGGCATCCTGACGCAACTACACGTGGGTGAACTGCAGCTTGAGCAGCCGGCAGCAATACTCGAAGAGAATCAGGTTCTGCATGGCTGGCACAGCTGGCCGGTACGTAACGCACGTCCTTATCGAGCCAAACTGCCGCCAACCACACCACTGGTCACCGGACAGCGCTGCCTCGACTTTCTCTTCCCCTTGCTCAAAGGTGGCGTCGCCATCGTTCCCGGTGGTTTTGGCACCGGCAAGACCGTCCTTGAGCAAACCATCGCCAAGCACGCCGATGTCGATGTGGTGGTCTATGTTGGGTGCGGTGAGCGTGGCAACGAAATGGCCGGACTGCTCGATGAATTTTCCGAGCTTGTGGATCCACGCAGCAACCGGCCACTTATGGAGCGCACCATCATTGTCGCCAACACCTCCAACATGCCGGTAGCCGCCCGCGAGTCGTCGATCTTCACGGGTGTAACCATGGCGGAATATTATCGGGACATGGGTCTCGACGTGCTCTTTCTTGCCGACAGCCTGTCGCGGTGGGCCGAAGCGCTACGCGAAATTTCCGCAGCTCTCGAAGAAATGCCCGGCGAGGACGGCTACCCGACCTATCTCGGCTCGCGGCTTTCCGGCTTTATCGAACGGGCCGGAGTGGTGGAAACAGTAGCCGGAGGGCAGGGCTCACTGAGCATGATCCTGGCGGTTTCACCGCCGGGCGCCGATTTTGCCGAACCGGTCACCCAAGCCTGCCTGCGCGTAGCCGGCGCCCTTTATATGCTTGACACAAACCTGGCTCACCGCCGCCACTTCCCGGCGATCAACTGGACCCAGAGCTTCTCTCTCTACAGCGACACCGCCATGGGCCACTTCACCGAGCAGCATGGCGAATGGGCCAAGCTGCAGGCTCGCTGCCGCAACATTTTGCAGCGCGAGGACGCCCTGCGCGAGGTGGCTGAAGTGGTCGGCATGGAGGGGTTGCAGGATGGCGATCGCCTGCTGATGCGCACCGCTGAAAAGACCCGCCTCGACTTTCTCTGCCAGAACAGCTTCACCGACGATGCCTATGCCACGCCACAGAGCACGGTCGAGCATATCGCCACTCTGGTCGCCGAACACGATCGACTTGCTACCGCCCTGAATGATGGTGCTCTGCTCGATGATCTACTCAAAGAGGTCGTCGATGCGCCTCTCTGAACATCAATATCGCTCGATCAGTGCCATCCGCGGCCCCCTGCTTTTTCTCGACAAGGTCATTGCCGCCCGTCTTGGTGAGCTGGTCCGAATTGAATCGCCGGACGGTCGGTCGCTGAGCGGAGAAGTGCTCAAGATCTTCGGTGACCAGGTGCTAATCCAGGTCTTCGGCGGCACCCAGGGGCTGGATACGCAGCACACGACTGTCAGCTTCAGCGATGCCGTGATGCGCGCGCCCCTCGGTGCCGGCATCCTGGGACGGGTCTTCGACGGTTCCTTCCGGCCGCGCGACGACCTGCCCATGTTCATCCCGGAATTCCGCGTACCGGTGGTCGGCGCACCGATCAACCCGGTGGCGCGTGCCCATCCGGTTGAATTCATCGAAACCGGCTTCTCGACTATAGATGGCTTGAACACCCTGGTCAAAGGACAGAAACTGCCGATCTTCACCTGCGCAGGCTTGCCCGCGCGCGAGATGACCGATCAGCTCCTGCGCCAGGCCCGGCTCCCCGATGGCGGCCCCTTCGTGTTGGTTTTTGTTGCTCTCGGCCTCACCCATTTCGAATATCAGTTTTATCGCCAGACCCTCGCCCATATGCAGAGTCGCTTCGTCGCTTTCATCAACCTGGCTGATGATCCGGTGGTTGAACGCTTGTTGGCACCAAGACTGGCTTTGACTGTCGCCGAGGACCTGGCCTTCCGTCAGGAGATGGACGTGCTGGTGATCATCACCGACATGACCAACTATTGCGATGCCCTGCGCGAAATATCCACCGCTCGCGAAGAGCTACCCGGCCGGCGCGGCTACCCCGGCCATATGTATTCCGATCTGGCCTCCCTTTACGAGCGTGCCGGCCGCATCCACAATCGCAAGGGTTCGGTCACCCTGTTGCCCACCGTCACCATGCCGGAAGACGATATCACCCACCCGATCCCCGACTTGACCGGCTACATCACCGAAGGGCAGATTGTCCTCTCGCGTGATCTGCATCAAAAGGGGATCTATCCACCGGTAGATATCTTGCCGAGCCTTTCGCGCCTGATGCAGTACGGCATCGGCAAGGGTCAGACCCGAAAAGACCATCGCGACCTGGCCAATCAACTCTACCGAACCTACGCCAAAGGCAGCGACCTGCGCCGCCTTGAGGCAGTGGTTGGCCGCGATGGCATGCTTGCCGATGATCGACGACTGCTCGACTTTGCGGATCGCTTCGAGGCCGACTTCGTCCATCAAGGCAAGACCCGGCGCAGCATCGATGTGACCCTTGATGCCGCGAAGAGTATGCTCGACGCATTCCGGGAGGTGGCGCGATGATCCAGCCGACCCGCACTAACCTGCTTCTGCTCAAAGATCGCCTGCACGCAGTTCTCAACTGCACCACCATCCTGAAAGGAAGGCGACAGGCACTGATCAAGGAGTTCCTCAAGATCACCAAACCGTTGATGCAATCCCGGGAGGATGTCAGCAAAGCCTACGCACGAGCCATTGATGCCTTGCAAATCAGCAAAGCCCGTGAAACTCCGGCAGCGGTCAATGCACTGGCAGCCATCAATCGCCGCAAGATCGCTGTAGAGGTTGCTGAAGGCAACCTGCTCGGCCTGCGCTTCCGCGACCTGATCATGAACGAAACGGTGGCACGCACTTTCGATGAGCGGCCCTACGACATGCTCGGCAGTTCAGCGTGGCTCGAGGAAGCGATTGATGAATTCGAGGGGATTGTCGAGGAGATGCTTTCTCTGGCGAGTTTTGAAGGAAAATTCCGGCGACTGGCCGAAGAGTTGGTGCGCCTGACCAGACGCATCCGGATTCTCGAAGAACGGATAACTCCGGAATTGCATGTGGATATTCACGCCATGGCCCAGTACCTGGCCGAACGGGAGCGGGAGACTTATTTCAGATTGAAGCGTTTCAAGAGTTATGCAGGGCGGCACGTTGGGATGGTTCAGATTGGCGAGAACGCATAATTCTTACTGACCCTGAGATTAAAGAAAAAAAGCCCCACAGTCCAGGAGGGGGACTGTGGGGCAACGGGTTTACTATGGGTTTTTAGGAGGTAAAAAATGAAACGCTCTGTTCTGTGGTTAATATCTTACCTGTTTTGTCAGGTATGTCAACAAGAAAATGCTAAAGGGGAAAAACCACCAAGGAACAAACCAGTTAGTGGCCGAAGTTTTGCGCATTAATGAGCTTCCTGAATACCTCTATCAATAAGAAGCTGATTCTCTTCTCGCAAGACGTGAGTTTTGACAAAATCGTGAGCGTCTAGGATACTGGGTAAATTGATAGGTTAGATTCCAGAGGTAAAATAGCATGAAAGAGTTTGACCCTGTTGCATACAAAAAAAAGGTCAAATCTTACCAGGATAGAGACGATCCTACCGGCTGGTTTGATAGTATCTACACGGATGCCCAGGGAGATCATAAATCTGTTTTCTGGGCAGACCTTGAACCGAACCCTTACCTTTTAAAGTGGTTGAAAAACTGTTCTTTTAAACATGAAGGATGCAAGGCTATCGTTATTGGATGTGGGGTTGGAGATGATGCTGAGGCTTTGAGTGAAACCGGATATGAGGTAATAGCTTTTGATATTTCTCCTGAAGCGATACGTCTTTGTAAGAAGCGTTATCCAGACACCACAGTCAACTACCTTGTCGCAGATCTTTTTGATTACCCACCACAATGGGCTGAAATCTTTGAACTGGTTTATGAGTGTAACACAATCCAGGTTTTACCCGGTAAGTACAGATTGCAAGCACGTGATGCCATGGTCTCACTCCTGGCACCGCAGGGATCTCTTCTGGTCTCATGCAGGAGTCGCTTAAAGGGAGAACAAGAAGATGACATCCCCCTTCCTCTTGATAAAGACGAGATAGATTGCTTTATGCGATGTGGTTTAAGCGAAGAGAGCTTTGAAGCTTATGATGATACCCAAGAGCCTCCTGTTCCCCATTTTTTTGCCTCTTACAAGAAGTGACTAATAAAAACGGCCACCAAGGATCGAACCCTGGTGGCCATAGTTTTGTGTATTAAACTGTCTCTCAGATACCTCTATCAATAATAAGTCGGTTTTCCTCTCAGAAGTCGTGACTTATAAGAAAGTGAATGGGTCCTTAGAAGCTCAAACAGTGGACCCTTGTTAGCAACTGCTCTGGAGTGCTTTCAAAGTTCGTTGCTGTATCGGGATGCTCCAAAGTGTCATGTAACTGCCCTCCGATATCTTCCAGAATCAACTGAAGTTCTTCCGGCAGATGAAGCCAATTAAAACCATAATCAGCATGAAGTTGGAAGAAGGTATCTGTTGTAGTGCAGTTATCGGTAGTGCGGCCTTCTGGTGAGCATAAGT
>CAZXBD010000249.1:0-28207 GCA_964638305.1 uncultured Geobacteraceae bacterium
AACCGTAAAGGAAGGTTCAAGGATGGTCGACAAACCGACAGCAAGATAAAGATCATTGGTGTCATTAATGCCGTCGAGCATGTAGTAAATATTGCCGACGCTGATCGAAACCAGATCATTAATGGCACGAGAATAGTCGATAGTAAGATCGTTCTCAGTCGCTTCACCGCTCCTGTAGTCTTCGCCCGAATCACTGCTGAGTTGCACATTGGTCCAGTAGCTCAGAGTGAAACTCCCTGCTGTCAAATCAACGCCGCCCTGGGCAACCGGCATGCTGCCACTCAGGTTGAATCCGCGCCACAAGTACTTGTCAAAGACTCCGATATAAGCATCACCTTCAACTTCAATGGCAGCCAGGACTGGAGTACTTACAGTTACCAGGGCCAGCGTTAGTGCAAATGCGATTACAATTACCTTCTTCATTTCTTCATTCTCCTTAGCTTGGTATAGAAATTTGGCACTAAAAAACCCGCGGGACACAGTGTCCCGCGGGAGATATCCGAGTTATCAGTTCTGGCGCACCGGCGCTGTAGCAACACGTGCTGCAGCAGGAGCATCACCAAATCCGGGAGCCGGGCTGCCCATGCCACCGAGATGTACAGTCTGGAAATCAGGGTAAGCTTCCATACCGATCTCAGAGACATCAAGTCCACGATACTCGTCTTCTTCACTGCAACGGATACCGATGGTGTACTTGATAGCCAACCAGACGATTGAAGATGCGATCAGGACAAAGGCTGCAGTGGCGGCCACACCAATAAACTGGGTCAAAAAGCTGGCTTCGCCGTCAGTGAACGGAACAGCCATCGTGCCCCAGATACCGCAGACCAGGTGAACCGAGAGCGCACCAACCACATCGTCAATTTTGAGCTTGTCGAAGAACGGTACGGCGAGGACAACCAGCACACCACCGACCGCACCGATCAGGACAGCAGCACCGAGGGAGGGCGTAGCGGGCCCGGCCGTAATCGAAACCAGGCCAGCCAGTGCGCCGTTGAGGCCCATGGTGACGTCAACTTTCTTGTAGAGGACCTGGACCATGGCCATAGCGGCGATCATGCCGCCACAGGCAGCCAGGTTGGTGTTGACCATAACGTTGGACATTTCGATAGCAGAAGCGGCATCACCGAGAGCGAGCACCGAACCGCCGTTGAATCCGTACCAACCCATCCAGAGGATGAAGGTACCAAGAGTTGCCATAGGAATGTTCGAACCAGGCATCGGATTAACGCGACCGTCTTTGCCGTACTTGCCTTTACGCGCGCCGAGGATAATGGCGCCTGTCAACGCTGCCCAGCCACCGACCGAGTGAACAATGGTGGAACCGGCGTAATCAGCAAAACCCATTTCTGAGAGCCAGCCACCGCCCCAACCCCAGGAGCCCTGGATTGGATAGATAACCCCGCAGAGGATGGCGCAGAAGAGCAGGAAGGACCAGAGTTTGATACGCTCGGCAACACAACCGGAAACGATCGAACAGGCCGCGCCGCAGAAGACCATCTGGAAGAACCAGTCGGAAGAGGCAGAGTAACCAGCAGAGTAGTCACCAGCAAGAGCCGCAGCATCATCAGCAGCCCAGAGACCTAATGAACCGATATAGCCGCCATCAACACCGGCGTACATCAAGTTGTAACCACAGAGATAGAAGAGGATGCCTGCGATACCAAAGAGTGAGATGTTCTTGAGGCAGATTGTGGCAACGTTCTTGGAGCGGACCAGACCAGCTTCGAGCATACCGAAACCTGCAGCCATCCACATGACCAGGACACCCATGATCAGGAAGGAAAAGGTGTTAAGGATGTAACTCATTTCGGATACGGGAGCATCCTCGGCCAGAGCGAGAGCCGGCAGAGCTATCATCAAACCGGCAAACAGGGCAATACGAAACTTCTTCATGTCTTTTCTCCTTTTATTTCTTTCTAGCAGTAGTGATTTAGAGAGATTCAGGACCATTTTCGCCGGTACGAATACGGATTGACTGTTCAACATCTGTAACGAAAATCTTGCCGTCACCGATACGGCCGGTGCAGGCTTCCTTTTTTACCGCTTCGATAATGGACGGCACCTGCTCTTCAGCAACGACGAGGTCAATTTTGATTTTTGGCAGAAAATCCACCTGGTACTCAGCACCGCGATAAAGTTCGGTGTGACCCTTCTGTCTTCCGAAACCACGCACCTCACTCACAGTCATGCCGCTGATACCCAAGTCAGTAATCGCGCTTTTGACATCATCCAGCTTGAACGGCTTGACGATACATTCCACTTTTTTCATCATGTCTTGATCTCCTTTCCAGAGTAAAAAACAAAAAAGCGCCCCAACTTCCGAACCGGGAAGTTAAGGCGCCATTGCCTAGCAACTTAAAGCGAGACTTCGTTGTCTCGCTGTCTGTGCTGATATGTTGGCCAGGACTAAACTTTTCTTAGAAGTGGCCTGATCTGGGTTCTCTATATAGCATCTGCCGTGCCAAAACCAAAAAACCTATTATTCCAGCATGTTGCGAATTCTATTTTCGGGCAGTCTACTCAATCTGCCTAAATAATCACCAGCGATGATTAGATTAAAGACGTCATTCTGCAGGCAGACTGATTATGAATGAAGTCCCCTCTCCCGGCTGGCTCTCCACGGTAATGGTGCCGCCGTGCTCACGAATAATATTCTGACAGATGTAGAGACCCAAGCCGGTCCCCTCTCCTTCCGCCTTGGTTGTAAAGAAAGGTTCGAAGACCTGTCCCATGAGCTCCGCAGCGATGCCCGGGCCATCATCCCTGATGAGAAGTTCCAGCATACCGTCAGAGTTGACTCTGGTCGTCAGCAGGATCCTGCCCTGACTTTGCATTGCGTGCACAGAATTCATCACCAGGTTGATAATCACCTGTTTGAGCTTGTTCGGGTCGGCAGAGATAACGGGGGTCTCGCCAAAATCCGTTTCCAACTGAATTGATTTACGCTGCAGCTCGAATCGCAGCAGCTTGAGGACCTCAGCAATCAAATCAGTTAAATTAACAACCCGGCTCTGCGTCTCCCGATTACTTGAGAAAGAGAGCAGGCCCCCGGTCAGGTTCTTCAGTCGCTCAACCTCCACTTCGATCTTTTCCAGCATCTCCTCCTGAAAAGCGGAGAGGGGTTTTTCTCGCTTAAGCAGTTCCGTTGCATAGGCCACCATGGCCAGCGGGTTATTGATCTCGTGCGCAATTCCAGCGGAAAGCCGACCAACCTCTGCCAGTTTTTCACTCTGGACGGTCTGGTCCAGGAGACGTTTGAATTCGGTAATGTCTTCGACAATAATGACGACACCTGTCACATCTTCACCATCGTGCAAAGGAGCCAACCTGCGCTTCTGGAACCGGTTGGTTCCGTTCAACTGCCTGTGCAGCAGTCGCAGCTTTGCCTTTTTGCCGCTCTGCAGGACCTGGTTGACCCTTTCAATCACCCCTTCGGCAATCAGGTTTGGGAAAAGCTCATGAAGTTTGGCACCAACCGCCCGCTCAACCGAAACACCACTCATTTCGACCATTCGATGGTTCCATGAAGTAATCATCAGGTCATTATCGACAGTGTAAATACCGAGGCTGACACTTTTTAGAATCCGTTCGTTGAACTCGTGCAGGTTGCGATACCCATCAGCCATCGTCCTGAGACGATTGTGAAGTCGCGCATTCTCTATGGCAATAGCAGCCTGTCGGCCCAGAATCATGAGGGGCTCGATATCTCCAGAAGAAAAAGCGCCCGGCCGCGGACTCTCGACATTGAGAACACCGACCAGTTTGTTTTTGCAGGTCAAAGGCACGGCCAATTCACAGCGTGCACCGGGAATCCCAGGAACGTAGTCAGGCAAATTGCGCACGTCTTCGACCAGGATCGGCTTCTGAACTTCAGCAGTCCGTCCCATAACACCGTGGCCGATCTGGATCGGTTTCATGGCGTCCTCTGTATAACCGTAGGCAGCGGCAGTAATCAGATGGAGGCCATCATCACCAAGCAAGCGCACAATCGCATTTTCGAAACGGAACACATCACGGGCGACGCGAAGCACCGAATCAAGGAGTTCTTCAAGGTCGGTTGTCGACGCCAGCTCATGGCCGATCTCGATCAGAGCATTCAATAAGCGCCCGGACTTCCGCTCCGATATATTTGACAAACTTGCAGCAATCATCTCAAAGATATGTAAAGCATAAGTCATGCCATCGGGAACAGGAAAAAAGGCAACGATATCAGTGGCTTTAACAATACTTCTTTCGATGGCAAAAACCTTCTGCCCGTATCCGTGCATTGCCTGCCGACTTTTTAAGCAGATCATCTCTTCCACCTCGGGGTTTCTCCTTGAGTTAAAGCCACAATTTTCTTATACTGAAGCGGCATTGAGTTATTCGTTCAGCTCTCTGCCCTGTAGGTGAGGTCGCTATGCCCACGCGGAATACTTTTTCATCGGGAAGGTTCCTTGTGAAAGTGGTGTGCAAGCCCGTCGCGGAGCGGGACGCCTGAAGCATTCACAGACCCGCCCACTTAGTTGGCCGTCGTCGTGAGGCCACGGACCCACGACAGGTGTGGAGAGCTATAGAGAAGACGTCGGCAGACCCGGCGTCTTTTTGTTTCCCACAGCTCACGTCCTGGATTTTTTCTCTATAAGGAAGGTTGCAATACCCCCTTTTTCTGAACCCTGTCCTATGCTATCTTTGCTCGAATTTTTACCGGAAGGTCATTTATGAAAACCCCTGATAACACTGACATTAAACGTGTGACAATCGACGGTCGCGAGTATGTCCTGGTCGGCACCGCACATATATCCCAGGACTCCGTAGAAACCGTCAACAAGGTGATTCAGGAAGAGAATCCGGATACAGTCTGTATCGAACTTGATGAACAGCGGCATCGTGCGTTGCGCAATCCCCGCCACTGGGAATCTCTCAATTTGGTCCAAGTCCTCAAGCAGGGACAGGCTCCTTTTCTACTGGCAAATCTGGCTCTGGCTTCATTTCAAAAACGAATGGGTCTGCAAACAGGCGTTAAACCAGGCGCTGAATTGGCGGCAGCTGCAGACACGGCCGAGGAACTCGGCAAAGAAATCCGGCTGGTTGATCGTGAAATTCGCACAACCTTGCTGCGGGCCTGGCGCAAAGCAGGCTTCTGGAAAAAGATGACTCTGCTCTCCACCCTGCTGGCCAGCATGTTTGATTCCCAGAAGCTTGATGAGGAGGAACTCGCCAAATTGCGCGAAACCGACACCCTCTCGGCCATGCTGGACGAAATGGCGGATGTGCTACCGACGGTCAAAACAATCCTGGTCGATGAACGCGACACTTACATGGCCCATCACATCTATCAATCACCTGGTGAGAAGATCGTGGCAATTGTCGGCGCGGCTCACATGCCGGGGATTCTTAAAAAACTGGGGCGGTCTTTTTCTGATGAAGAGATCGCAGATCTGTCCGTTATCCCCGAAAAGACTAAGTTGTCGAAGCTTTTACCATGGCTGATACCAGCCGTCGTGTTGGGTCTTTTTGTTGTTGGCTTTATCGCGGGAGATACACAGCAACTTGCGAATGCGGCTGTGGCATGGATTCTTGCTAACGGTGTGCTCTCAGCCCTTGGAGCATTGATAGCACTGGGACACCCCCTGACAATTCTGGCGGCCTTTATTGCCGCCCCGATCACTTCACTCAATCCAACCATCGGCGCCGGCTTTGTTACCGGACTGGTTCAGGCCTTTGTGGCTCCACCACAAGTTAAGGACATGGAGCACGTCGCAGTAGACATTGCCGGATTGGGTGGATGGTGGAAAAACCGCCTGACCAGGGTCCTGCTGGTCTTCTTCTTCTCTTCCCTTGGCTCTGCTATCGGCACCATGGTCGCTTTCGGCTGGCTCAAAGACCTCTTTTAAACGTGGATTAGGGGTCTACACCCTTCATTTTTTCTGCAAAAAATACATTTTTTGTGAAATGTGTAGACCTGACCCCTAACAACACTCTTTCAGTGTGAATTACTTTTTCGCCATGCGTGTCCAAGCGCTGACTCTCAACTGTTCCATGACCCGGTATGCGGGCTCTGTCAAAGCAACATCAAGGTCAAGATCTCTGGAATAAACATCCGGACGAAAGTGGACCAGTCCATTCTGATCAACCCAGGCCGTCCAGTACTGGATGTGTACCGACAGGGGGTCAATGGGAACCTGCTGAGGGGTGGTGGCGTCTAAAAGTTCTTGCAGCCGATCCATGGCAAAGTCCTCATCCAACAAGTACGAGGCAAGCTCCCGGGGACGCTCGACCCGAATACAGCCAGAGCTGAAAGACCGTACATTGTTGCCGAACAAATATGTCTCGTTGGTATCGTGAAGGTAGACATTAAAACGGTTGGGGAACATGAACTTAACCCGCCCCAGAGGATTCCATGGACCGGGTTCCATTCGTAGCAGCCCCGGGAAATTGTTCGCCTCCACCTCAGTCCAGTCGATCGTCTGGGGATCAATCTTCGTGTCCCGCTCGACTCTTGAGATAATTCTGAAATGCTTCTCTTCCAGATAATCGGGGTTTTGCTTGATCTTCGGCAGTTTATCTTCACGCAGAATAGTTGGCGGAACGGTCCAGTAGGGAGCAAACTCCAGGTAGGTCATGCGCGCTGAGAAAACCGGCGTCTTGCGATATTGCGTCCCGACAATTACCGGCATCCGCATGATCATTTCACCATCTTCATACACTTGCAGCGAAAAATCGGCGACATTAACTCTTATATGCCGTGGACCGAAGCTTTTCGGCATCCAGCGCCAGCGCTCGAGATTCAATTCGATCTGACGTATGCGTTCTTCCACCGAAACGTTTAGGGCTGCAAGAGTTTTTGGTCCGACAATTCCGTCAACGACCAGTCCGTGCCTGCTTTGAAACAGGAGCACTCCGTCCCGTGTCGCGGGATCGTAGACAAGGGCTGAGAGTCCAACCCCGCCAAGATCACCTGTCTGCTGCAACACAGTCCTCAACAGGGGAACCCTTTCATCACGATCACCTGGCCTGATTGTCGGCCCGGAAGGGACCTCGGGCCAGCTACCATGGGCAGAAATCTCACGGTATTTACGGAGGATTTCGACAAGTTTTCGGTACTCTTCATGAGGAGGAAGAAACCCTGTGAGGACTTCTGTCATCCGACTATTTTCAACAGCATATTCGATGAGCTTGATCAGGTCAGCCTTGCGTCGTCTGGCTTTCCAGTCGACATGGGCCAGAGCCGGGTCTACCTGACCCTCCACCATGTGTGTCGCAAAAGTCAGAAACGCCTGGGAAAGAAAGAGGTCGAGGACCGCACGATTATCAGGTCCCAGGGGCAGATGATGCCGCGCAAAATCCCGTTGGATCTGCATCAACCCCTCCAACTCAGCAAGCAGGTAATCACTGCCGCAGAGACCGTGCGCATCGGCACTGCGCAAGCTTTCCAGAAGTTCAGCCACCTCAGGCTTCAGTTCCCAGCCATCCAACCAGATCGGCAGAAATTCTCTCTGGCTATACAGTGTAAATATCTGTTCATGCGAGAGCAAACGCGAAACCCCGACCTGAGAAACCGAGGTGGTTTCGCGACTTTCCAGGAGGGCTTCAATCTGTTCGCTGGTCTCTTGATCAAACAGCGCATCGACACTGGAAAGCTCATCAGCGCAAACCGGGGTAACCCAGAGGCAAAGGAGAGTTATTGTCGTTTTCAGAAGCTTGGTCATAATGGTTTCCGTTGCACGTTCCAATATCAATGGTAATCAACCGAGCATCATTTGGCAAATCCCCTGACACATTAACAAAACATCTCTACCTTTCTCTACTGTTTGGGTTCTTTTCGCTCAGTTCTTTTTACACCTTAACAAAGCACTTGAAGGTTGGCCGTCCATGAAAGGTTCATAATGATTCTGAGCCCTTGCATGCACAAGGTCCGAACGTTATGATGGAACGAACAATTTCATATCTGCAAAGGAACAGCCGACTTGGAGAAGTCGGAGAATCAAATATCTGCATGGCCTATCACCTGAAAACACGAATAGCAATTTCCGTCACCCTGCTGATTTTGGTCTTGATGACTATTTTTGGCTGGGTGGGCCTGTCTTATTTTGAGGAAGAATTCAAAACTGCAACCTTTGCACGCCTTGCCGACAGCCTGTCGGTCACTTCAAACGGGATTTCCAGCAGAATAGAACACGCCCTGCATACTCTTGAGGTGGTCAGGGAAAGCATCCCGGAAGAAATTCTGAACAGTCCGGAGAAGATGCAGAGTTTTCTCGACAAGTTGCAAACGACCCTGCTGACATTTGACAACGGTATTATGCTCTTTGGCACTGATGGCCAGCTTCTCGCTATCAATCCACGGCAAGAGGATGTCATTGGCATGGACTTCTCTTTTCATGACTATATCAAGATTCCCCTGCAATCACGGCAACCTTACATCTCGACGCCTTTCAAATCACGTCAGAAGCATCAACATCCGATCATCATGCTGGCAGAACCGGTTATCAATAAAAAGGGAGAGATCGTAGCAATCCTCGGCGGCAGTTTTGACCTTTATGGTAACAATTTCCTGCAGGGCTTAATTACCAGCAAAGTCGGTGACGAGGGCTATTACCTGATGATCGACCAGAAGGGAACAATGGTTATTCACCCGGAAAGGGAGAATATTCTGCGTTCAGCAGAGATATTTTTTCCTTCGGAGCAAATAATCAAATTCCTGAAAAACAGTCGCGGCCACGTCACCAAAACAACATTGAATGATCAGGAGATGATCGGTTCTTTTCAGCACGTCACACCGCTTGACTGGACGCTGATTGCGCTCTCACCGTCGGCTGAGAATTTTCGGCCAGTTCGTCAGACCCGGATTTACCTTGCCTTTGCCCTCGCATTTCTTTCAGCAACAACGGTTCTGGGGGTCGGCCTTCTCAGCAAAAGGCTAATCTCTCCCCTGGTTAATCTGACCGATAAAGTGCGTATCCTGGCCCGTAATCAAGATGATTCACTGATTCTTGAGGCTAGCGAATATGAGGAACTTGGCGACCTCGCAGATTCTGTTCAGAGACTGATCACAGACATCTCAAACAAGCGTAAGAGCTTAAATGATCAGTTGGTCTTTTTGCAGAATCTGGGCGACACCATCACCGAACCAATTTTCTATAAAGACAAAGATTTTCGTTATATAGGGTGCAATCGGGCCTTTGAAAAATACATTGGCATTAAGCGTGAGAAACTAATTGGCAAATCAGTCTTCGATATCGCTCCACCGGACCTGGCAGAAGTCTACCATCAGGCCGACGTTGAGCTTTGGGCCTCGGGTGAAGAACAGAGATACGAAGCCTCGATCAAGTTTGCCGACGGTTCTCTGCACGACGTGATTTACCATAAAAAAATCTTCAACGATATAAATGGCGATCCTGCCGGTATGATAGGCATCTTCCTCGACATTACGGATCGAAAGCTCTCTGAGCAGGCCCTGATCGAGAGCGAGAAACGCTTCAGAGTACTGGTAGAGAACGCTGCTGACGCCTTCTTCCTGCACGACGAAGAAGGCCAGATCATTGATGTCAACCAGCAGGCCTGTTCAAGCCTCGGTTATACCCGTGAAGAACTGTTGAGCATGAAGGTTCCCGAGATTTCTGCTAATTACGACCCGAGTCTATTCAATGAACTGCAAAAGGGGATGAAATCCGATCATAAATCAACGGTTGAAGACTATCACCACTCCAAGGATGGCAGAGTATTCCCTGTCGAAGTCAGTCTATGCCACACCGATCAGGACGGCGGCAGGGTCATCGCTCTGGCCCGAGACATATCAGAACGAAAAAGGGCCGAAGAAGAGCAGAGGCAAACTCTTCGTGACGCACAGGAGGCGAAACAACAGGTCGATAACATCCTCAGCAGTGTTGCAGATGGACTGGTCGTAACCAACCGTCGCAGGCGCGTCACCCACATCAACCGGACTGCAGAGGAGATGCTGGGCATCCGCGCCGAGGACGTAATCGGAAAATCATTTACCAAACTCTTTACAGATAGTCATCTACGCAAGCAGGTAAGTACTTTTCTGGTCGCGAGTGACCTTGAATCCCGACAACTGGACTTTAAACTGGATCTCTCCGGTTCCCGTTTCCCAAGGATAGTTCAGGCCCGCTCATCAATTCTTCGGGAAGAATCAGGAGAGATGACCGGTGTCGTTACTCTGCTTTATGACGCCACTCGTGAGCGTGAACTTGATCAGATAAAAAACGAGTTTATTTCAACAGCAGCCCATGAAATGAGGACGCCGATGTCGGTCATCATGGGATATATCGAGATGCTCATGGACAAGGGGCAATTCGGCCACTTCTCTGCAGAGAAGCAGCAGGAGTTCCTTGTCGAAGCCTACCGTAAAGGTGAGGCTCTGGCGCAAATCGTTGATGATCTTTTCGATATCAGTCGCATCGAAGCCGGATTGCCATTACCCATTGAAAAGACGGAATGTGACCTGCACAAGATCATCCGTGACGTCATCCATCACTACCAGGATCATATCACGAAACATCACTTCAAGACCGTTCTCAAGGGTGAAGCCAGGATCCATGTTGACTGCAACAAAATGACCCAGATCTTCGAAAACCTGATCAGCAATGCGATCAAATATTCACCTGACGGAGGCGAAATCACTCTAATATCTACACTACAGGAAGAATGGCTGCGGATCGACATCGAAGACCAGGGCTGTGGGATGTCCGCCGAACAGATAGAGCGTGTCTTTGATAAATTTTACCGGGCTGACAGCTCTAATACGGCGATCAGTGGCCTCGGCCTGGGGATGAGCATTGTCAAAGCTATCGTGGAAGGCCATGGCGGCCGTATCTGGGTCGAGAGTACGGTCGGCAGAGGGACCTGTGTCTCGCTTAAGATACCATCCATTCGGCCCGAAGATTCCTCATTGTTTTAGAGGCATAAACGTTCAAACCAGACAGGCAATCATGTTATCGATCGAGACTGTTTCCGCTTTTTTTCTTGCTTCTTCACTTCTGGCAATAGCTCCGGGGCCTGACAACGTCTTTGTCCTGACCCAATCAGCGTTGCATGGCAGACTCTCCGGACTGGTTGTCATGTTCGGCTTGTGTACCGGCTTACTCGTTCATACCGGAGCCGTCGCCTTTGGAGTTGCTGTTATTTTCCAGGCTTCCGCCTTTGCCTTTACCCTGCTAAAGATTATCGGTGCCGCCTACCTGCTCTGGTTGGCCTGGCAGCTCTTTCGCGTCTCGCCGGAACAGCTCCACATAAGCGGTAACCAGCAGAAGAGCCTGGGGACGCTCTATCGACGAGGCATTATCATGAATGTTACCAACCCGAAGGTGTCGATTTTTTTCCTCGCCTTCCTGCCCCAGTTCGCTGACCCTGACCGCGGCCCTATAAGTGTACAGATGCTCGCTCTGGGTGGCATATTCATCCTGACCACAATCCTGGTTTTTGGCTCTATGGCCTTGATTGGAGCAGCCCTGGGTGAGTGGCTCAACCGTTCCGAGCGGGCACAGCGGGCGATGAACCGGGTGGCCGGGACCATTTTTATCGGTCTGGCCGTAAAACTGATAACGGCCGAGAGATAATCATGAGCGAGCGAATGACAATCGAAGCGATCGGCCATATTGTCACGCCATACAAGGCCTTATCCGAATGTCCGAGAAACATTGAACAACAGGGGCCACTGTGCGAGCTTGTCATCAAAGAAGATTTACAAGCCGGCATGATGGGGTTGCGTGTCGGCCAACGGATTCTGGTCCTGTACTGGCTAGGACAGGCGAACAGGGACACGCTTCAACAGAATTCGCGACGCACCGGAGAACTTGCAGGGATATTTTCCTTACGCACCCCCAATCGCAGGAACCCGATAGGTGCTGCCGTACTGCCGATAGAGCGGATTGATGCCGGCATTATCTCGGTACGCGGCCTCGACTGTCTTGATGGCACGCTGCTACTCGACATCAAGCCTGCGCTGGCAAGCGAGTAAGAGGCTCTAAATGGACTGGAAAACATTTTTTGATCAGCTTGGCATGAATGGCACCCGCTGGCAATGGCGCATAATGAAGTGGGAACGCAATCTGAGCGGGCTGCTGCAGGGGAACCCTTCCGGCGGCAGCTGGTCTGCGGCAAAAGTTCTGATCGCCATCAACCTGCTGCTCTACGGCCTTATGGCCGCCCAGGGAATCGGAGGCGGACTGGGAATGTCGACCATACTCCGTCCCGGTGGCTATCTGTTGATACATGCAGGTGCCCAGTACTGGCCACTGGTCCTTGCCGAAGGGCAGTGGTGGCGCTGTATCACTTATGCCTTCGCCCATGGCGGGCTGATCCATCTCGCCTTCAACATGATGGTTCTTTACCAGATCGGCCCCATGGTTGAAGAGGAAATCGGCACGATCCGTTTCGTCAGCCTCTACGTGCTGACCGCTTTGACCGCCACTCTTGCCGGATTCGCCTGGCAGGTTGTCTACATCAAGCAGTGGGTCCCTGTCGTTGGCGCGTCGGGCTCCCTCTTCGGCCTTATAGGCTTTGCAATAACCTACTACCACCGGGTTGGTGGGCCTGCGGCTCACAATTACCGAAACTTCATGTTGCGCTGGGCGGCGATTGCTTTTGTCTTTGGGCTCCTGGTGGGAGCCGACAACGCTGGCCACCTCGGCGGTGCAATAGGCGGCGCCCTGTTCGGGCTGGCCTTGCCAATCGGCATTCGCGGGCGTCAGACCCTGCGTCTCTTTTTCAATGGTCTGGGAGCCATCTGCATTCTGGCCACCGCAGCCAGTTTGCTCATAATGGTCCTGTCCTGGATCATTGGATGAGGGCACCGCAAGAAAAAGCATGCCCTATGCGAATGACTGGGTCTCAATAAGTATTTTCTCCAGATAAAGACCCTTGCTCAGGCACCGCATCTCAGCGCCTTCGTCTTGAATACAGTGGGGAATGGAGGTAAAAAGGAATCATGGCTAAAACAAAAATTCCCGTTACACCGGCGATTCGTCTTCTCAAACAGGCCCGGGCCAGCTTCACCCCGCACCTCTACGATTATGAGGAACGTGGTGGCACCACCGTATCCGCCCGTGAACTCAATGTTGACGAACACCAGATCATCAAAACACTGGTCATGGAAGATGATCAACGCAAGCCCCTGATTGTCCTGATGCATGGCGACCGGGAAGTTTCCACCAAGGAACTTGCGAGAACGCTTGACGTCAAAACCGTTAGCTCCTGCAATCTGGGCACAGCACTCAAGCATACCGGTTATCTGGTCGGCGGCACTTCGCCCTTTGCGACGCGCAGAGAGATGCCTGTTTACATGGAGAGAAGCATACAGGAGCTGACAGAAATCTATATCAACGGCGGCAAGCGAGGGTTTCTGGTTTGCCTTGCGCCACAGGTTGTCATCGATTTACTGAGTCCTGTACTTGTTAAGGTTGGGATAAATTAGCGTACGGCGTGCACACTCGTCACCAGTTCCAGGGGGAGATTATGAGTCTTCAAGATCGTTTTGCAAAAGCCGCAGAAGCTGTCCAGAATGCTCGTGCCATGATTGTCACCTCCGGTGCCGGCATGGGGGTCGATTCCGGTCTGCCTGATTTCCGCGGCGACCAGGGTTTCTGGAAAGCTTATCCGATGTACGAACGCCTTGGGATAAATTTTATCGGCGCGGCCAACCCGGCTAATTTTGAGGGTGATCCGGCCTTTGGATGGGGGTTTTACGGCCATCGCACCAACCTTTACCGGGAGACGGAACCGCACCAGGGCTTCAGGATGCTGCAGGACTGGGCGGCCGAATTCAATCAGGATGCTTTTGTGGTCACCTCAAACGTCGACGGGCAGTTTCAAAAAGCCGGGTATCGGCAAGACCAGCTTCTGGAAGTTCACGGCTCGATTCACCATCTGCAATGCCTCACCCCTTGCGGTCATAACATCTGGGACAATGAAGAAACGATACCGGTCGACTTAGACACCATGCGTGCGCAACATATTCCCCGGTGTCGTCACTGCAGCCATCCAGCTCGCCCTAACATCCTCATGTTCGGAGACTACTCCTGGCTTTCAGACCGCACCCATGGTCAGGAAATGCGCCTTGAAAGTTTTCTTGCTCAACATCAAGAGGAACCGGTTGTGGTTATTGAGATGGGTGCTGGAACCGCAATCCCGACCATCCGCTACATGAGTGAACGAATTGGTCAACGACATGATGCTACAGTCATACGTATCAACCCGAGGGAAGCTCATATCTCGGGGGGACATGTTTCCTTGCCTTGCGGAGCGGTTGAAGGTCTGGAGGGGATTGAGCGGATGCTTCCCTGAAAAAAGCCTTCGACAATGGGCACAGAATAAGGGGCTTACAAGTAAAAAAGAGCCTCCTGGAGTTAACCAGAAAGCTCTTCTTGTTTTTATCTGCAAAAGGATTTTCTTCGTACATCAGCAGAGGATCATGTCTGTGAAGACAGGATTCATCTGCATGTGACTACTGGCTATTTTTTATCCTTTGTACCTTTTTTACCGTTGTCATGACTGACGATGAACCTGGTCTCAGCGCTCTCGGACAGACCCGCTTCATTTTCTGCGGTAAAGATCACGGTATAAAGTCTGCCGTCCTTATCATCGCCCTTGCGGGAGGCAATCATCGGCACCGAAACGTTGAAAGCCCCATCAGCATTAATCTCTACGGGTTCATCAGTTTGTTCCAGCTCATCATATTCGTCGGTAAGTTGATACCACACGTTAACAATACTACACCCTGCTGTCGCGTCGACAGAACCTGACAGCTCTACAGCAACCATTTTGTTATTAGGTGTGTGGATAGCATCGTCAGAAGACAAGATTTCCGAAAAATCGGGGCTCTGGTTACAGCCGTCAGCCTCTACATCTACATTGAGCACGAAGCTGACCGGCTCCACCTGTTCGTTTGATCTCAGGCCCATTGTACTGAAAACACCGGTGTACTTACCGCCAGCAGCAGAGGCCGGAACGTTGATCCGTAACAGGGCCTTGCGCGTCTTGTACCAGCTATTCAGCGACAAATAAGCCTGGCCGTTGACCCACGTGCGCTCAAGATCGCCGTCAGTTTGAGCCAGGCTGAAGCTGGCATAAGCGTTTGGTAGCGAAGCTCCAGATAAGGTGGCCGCAACAGGAACCGAGACCATTTCTCCCGGAGTCGCGCTGATTGTTGCGCCGTTCGGCTCAAAAGTAATGTGCGCCGCTTCAGCGTCAACAGCCGCAAAAAACAAGGGAAGCACAAGCAATACCATCAGGCACGTCATTTTCATAGAACCTGCGAGCCCAGAAACTTTACTGCCGGATTCACACTGCCTATAGTTCTTCATTCCTGAACCTCCTTATTCCACAAAACAGAATACCACCAGTGTTTTGATAACCCTGGCGGCTCGGCGAGCATCGGAAGAAAATTCTTTCCATTAGCCCCGTGGCTCTGCGTCCCATGGTTTCCCACGGTTTGCTCTGAGCAGAGTACAGATCAAATGCTTGATCGTGATTATTTAAGTTATTTATAAATGGAAATGAGAGAAAATAATGTAATCTGAATCACAAATCGAGGTTTTCTTCAAAGAAACTGTGCCTGATCAACATCTGGCGATTGCTCCCCATGGTCACCGTACCTGCCTTTTTCCACTTATCGACAATGCGGGTGACCGTTTCACGCGTCAGGCCTGTCATATCGGCAATGTTCTGATGCGTCAGGCGAAGTTTGAGAGACACACCTTCCGCGACAGCTTCTCCACGTTCTTCGGCCATCTCCCTGAATAAAGTTCTGACACGAAAGGACGCATCCTTGAAGTGCAGCATCCGAACCTGGTTCCAGGAATGGCGCAGACGCCCTGTCAACATGAGGAGCAAGTTGTTCAGGACCTTGGGCTGGCTCAGGACAATTTCAAAGAAATCCTCTCTGCCCACAATAGCCACAAGAGATTTTTCCGTCGCCACAACCGCCGCCGGAATCGCCTGCTGATCAATCAGGGACACTTCTCCAAAAGAATCTCCGCTACCATGAAAAGCGACAATCGATTCCTTGCCTTCTGCGTTACTATAGTAGACCTTCACTTCCCCCTTCAGAACTGAATACATGTAGTTGTTGGCGTCCTCTTCAAAAAGGATAGTCTGCCCTTTTTGAAACTCGCGAAGCGTCACCCGGGTAGAGATAAAAGTGATTTCTTCCTCGGTGAGATCGGAAAAGAGTTGAACACCCTTCAGGTCTGAAACATTGTCTTCATTCATGGTCATGCAATCCAACACTTTAGTCGTCAGAAAAAGTAAATTCCCAAACCCTGCAGCCGTTAAAACCACCGAACAGTTTAGTATCATTACATATGTCGGCATTAAAGGACAATTGTAAAACATTGCTAAGCAGCCACATGCAACTTTTGCACGGCTTTATGGCGTAATCACACTGGATGACACGACCTCTACAGATTAAGCTAATTGCCAACCAAACACACAGGGCCATACAAACATTCGATATTATAGGTTTTTCTTAATATGAGGCGCTTTTAAAAGTCAGATATTGGCACGAGTCAACCGGGAAAGGAACAACTTTTGCTCTACAGTACTATCAGAAACGCAGGTACAAGGAGTACCAGCAGTCTCTCCAGATATTTTCTACGAGGAGGGTGTCATGGAAAAGATATATATTGATATCACCAACCTGCAGGCCCTGCTCTTCGAGCGCCGCCAGATAGTTGCCCTGCTTGACAACACTGAACTCTGGCGACAAATCCCGCTCGACCAACGCTTTGCCATTGTTGAATCCAGCGAATTCATCATGCTTATGGGCGAGTCCTACAGCGAGCATGCCCGTCACATGCTGGAAAATGAAATTGAAGCCATGCTTGCCACGATCCACTAGCACGGACGTTATAAAAAAACGGGTTGCATTTCCCGGGCAGAAGATCTCACCACCAGGAACACAAGAGGGGCCGGAGTAAAAACTCCGGCCCCTCTTTTATACACCATCTAACAATTGATTTACTTGTGGAAGCCTTTGGCTTTCGATGCCGCCCAGGCCTTGTCACGACTGGCATGGCAGCTCAGGCAAGCGTACTCAACGGTGACGAAGTTCTTGGCAAAAGTTGATTTCTTGCCGTTTTCTTCAATCGTCTTGAACATATCAGCCTTCGGATCTACGTTGATCTTGAAAATGTGGGTGCGCACGTCACCGATATAACTTGCCACGCTGATCGCCGACTTGCTTGCCATCGGCATATGGCAATCGATACAACGCGTGCCCTGCAAGCCGTGGCGACTCTTGGCGTAACCGGCGGCAACGTCACTGTGGCATTCGGCACAGTTGTTCTTGGCATGAATCGCCCGATCATGCGGATTGTGGCACTCGATGCAAGCCAGATCCTTATGAACGCCAGCTTTCAACTCGTTGATCTGCTCATGATGCTTGATAAAGCCACCTTTTGCCGGCGGCTGTGGATCCATGCCGCCACGCTGGTGACATTTACCGCAGGCTTCAGCAGAGCGATCGATAGCGATCGTCGCTTTGCCAGGCTTCTTGATATGGTCGCCACCAGGGCCATGGCACTCTTCACAGCCGATGCCATCCTCAGCCCAGGTTCCGATCATGCCTTTCATACCGTCCTGGTTACCTTCCTTACTGTAAGCAGTCATATGGCAAGGACCACATTTATAAGGCTTCTTCTCACCTTTGTGGTAGAAGGACCAGCTGCCATCCTGAAGATTGTACTGGGTCTTGGCCTCGGAACCATCTTTGGCTGTTGTAATGATGTAACCTTCATTGTCGATAAAACGCGCTTTTTTGTTGGCTCCACCAATCACATAGCTGACATCGTCCCAGCTGTAACCAGGAGGCAGAGGCAACTTGGCATAACGAGCCTTTTCCATCTTGCGCAGTTTCCAGGGATGACCGCTTGCCTGCCACAGGTTGAACTGATCTTCGTGACAAGAAAAGCATTTCTCGGAACCAACGTAATCGGTCGCCAGGGCCGGAACGGCCAATCCAAGACAAACAACCAGGGACAAAGTTACGCGTAGTAAGAGCTTCATGGTTTCCTCCTGTGTGGTGTGGGAAGGTTATTTCTTTCTTAGTTGTCAGCAAAACCCGTTCCATACTTTACCTTGCTACTCGGGGAATGCAACAACGCCCCGCTAAGTTATTAACGGGGCGTTGTAATGTTCTTGTATTTTATTTCGTTAATGCTGGATTAACAAACAAGCTAAGCGACCTAACACCAAGAAATGATTTGTATTTCAAGTCATATGACTTGAAAATTTATCTATCACGCAATTTGGATAAAAGCCTCAACAATTCAAGGTAAAGCCAAGCCAGAGTAACGACCAGACCGAAAGCCGCATACCACTCCATATAACGAGGTGCAACACCATCGCCACGCTCGATGAAATCAAAATCAAGAACAAGATTAAGTGCGGCCACAACAACCACAAAAAGACTGAAAAGAATCCCCATCGGCCCTGATTCGTGGATCAGCGGCATCTGCCAACCGAACATTCTGCCAACAATACTAACGAGGTACACCAGTGCAATGCCACCGGTGGCCGCGAAGACACCGAGTCTGAAGTTTTCAGTGGCTCGAATCAGTCGTGCCTTGTAAGCAAACAGAAGGGCAAAGAGTGTACCGAAGGTCAGACCAACGGCCTGGATGACAATACCGGGGAAACGCACTTCGAAAAAGGCAGAGATACCGCCGAGAGCCAGTCCTTCCAAAACGGCGTAGATTGGAGCCGTTTTCGGTGCCCAGGTCGCCTTGAAGATGGTGATCATGGCGAAGACAAAAGCACCGACAAAACCGCCAATCATCCACGGTTGGACTGCCTCTGGCCCCTGGTTGTAAAAAAGGTTCCAGGAATAACTGGCACCGATGACAACCAACGCCAACAGGGCAATGGTCTTGTTCACAGCCCCCTGCAGGGTCATGGTTTCAGCGCCCGAAATGGCCTGGGTGAAAATACGCTCTTTCATCATCGGATTAGACGTACGCATTTTGATTCCTCACTCGATATTTTGTTTAAAGCTAACAGAACAAAAAAGCCGGGAAAGAACCCGGCTTTTCTATCAGCATGGGTGAACATTGCTGCTGCCAACAACTTTCGGTTTCTGATAACGCTTCATGATTTCCTCCTGAAATTGTTGAAGCCATTCTAGCCTGCCCGGGCTCACCGTTACAAGCCCAGTTCGTCGGCAATCCCCTGCATCGCCAACAGGGCTATATCGCAAAATTCCGCCAAGGGAACGCCGCCAAGTTCACACTCGCGGATGATGTCGCGGTTGGCTCCGGCGGCAAAAGCCTTCTCCTTGATACGCTTGCGAACCGACTTGGGTTTGACGCTAGCCAGCTTCTTGTCTGGATAGACCAGAGCTGTAGCGACGACCAGGCCAGTAATGGTCTCGCCTGCCGCAAGCAGATGCTGAAATCGCGTGCTGCGCTGTTCACCTGGGTGGGCCTGCTCATTGTGCAGTCGAATCGCTTCGATGATCTCTTCATCGACACCCTGCGCTCTTAGAATCCGTGACGTTTCCCGGGTATGAACAGTGAGATCGGTATGTGTCTCGGCATCCAGGTCATGCAGCAGACCGGCCAGCCCCCATTTTACGGGATCTTCACCGACCTGTTCAGCCAATGCCCGCATAACCGCTTCAGCTGCCAGGCAGTGGTTGAACATGTTGGGGCTCGTGACATGCTGTTTGACCAACTCGAGCGCTTGTTCCCGGGTGATTCCGTAGGTCATATAGACTCCGTAGCAAGTAGCAAGTAGCAAGTAGCAAGTGGCAAGTGGCAAGTAGCAGGAAAAGGCCTCTTCGCGCTATGCACTTTGCGCTTTCTTTATCGCTTCATAAGCCTCGTTGATCTCACGGAACTTCCCTTCGGCAAAGGTGATAAAGTCCTCCGGCAGCCCCTTGGACACCACCTTGTCGGGATGATACTCACTGACCAGTTTACGGTACGCCTTCTTTACCATCGCCATATCTGCGCCATCCTCCAGCCCGAGCATGGCGTAGTGGTGTGAAAGGTCGCTGACAAACTGCCGTTTGACAGTGTTAAAGATGTCTCCGTGCAAACCAAGCATTGGTGGGGCTTCACGCAGGATTTTTTCTTCTGCGGGGTGCAGCACGCCATCAGCCAGGGCCACGGTAAAAAGCATTTCAAAAAACATCATGCGCAGCTGCTGTTCAGCCTGAAAAACCTGGCCGAGCTGACGGGCATAATCTTCAAAAGGGGTATTATTGTCTTTCGCCTCGTTGAAAACGCCCATGGCAAATTGCTGAGTGACCTTATCAAGACGCAGTTTGTCGTGCATGAAACTTCGCACCACGTTGATTTCATCTTCACAGACCCGGCCATCAGCCTTGGCCATCTTGCCAAGCATGGCAAATGTTGCCGTAAAAAAGACGGCCTGACGCTGCTCCTGACCGGTCAAGCGACCCTGTTCAGCATAGCCGGCACGAGTTTTGTCATCAATCAGTGTATGGCCGAGAGAAACGCCGATCAATGCACCAATCGGCCCACCCAACATGAAGCCAACACTACCTCCCATAATCTTGCCAAACCATGACATGGGCTCAACCTCCCGTATTAGTCTGATAATATTGAGATATTAAAAACATCGACAACCTGAGCGAGTACGCAGTCTTTGTTAGAAGCTAAAATCTCTGATCAACAAGAATCTTTTCATAAACAAATCAGCTACTTACTTGTAATTACAGTCTCACTTCCCAGTTCCTACAGCGCATTATCTCACGAAAAGAGCCGCATACTAACACGTATATATTTTCTCTTCCAGATGTGTCCGGATCGAATAATGCGCCAAAGAGGCAGAACACTCATCTTCAGTCTTGCCATTTGACATGAAAACTGTGCCGTCTTTAAACCACTTGTTGAAATTTTACATCAGTAGCAGGCGATGATATTTGCATACAAAGGCCACATTCTTACCGGAAAGGCCAAATGCAAACCATTAAATAAGACAAATATCGTTACCAATAAATGTAGCCAAACTATTAGAATGATACATCTTCCTAAAAACCCATCGGAGCCCCCCCAGCAGCTCCTGAAATCGCGACTACAGTCTATTCGTTTTTGGCACATCGTTTGCTTTATTAAAAGATTGCCGATATGACAGGGCTGACCCGTGAAACGGTCACCCGAATAATCGATAGGTGGGAAAAAGAGGGCGTGATGATCATGGGGAATAATTGTCACATGCTGATCAGACAAAGTTTTTTTGAAGAAAATCCCGATTTGTGATTCAGGTTACATTTTTATTTCTCATTTCCCTTTATAAATGAATTGTCTAAAACACCTGGGGAGAAGGAAGAGGCCGTATGTTACGAAAACTGTTTATCGTTATACTGCTCGCCACTTTCACCAGCGCCTGTGCACAGCAGGCAGCGTTTGTCTCAACCCCACCGGGGGCTCAGGTCTTTGTTGATGGACAGGAAATAGGCGTGACTCCTTGCGCTTTTGACTACAAACTCAGCACCAATGAAACCCACGAGGTCATGATCGCCAAGAAGGGTTTTGACCCGGTTAATTTCGTCGTTGTAACAGACGAGGTTGATACCGAAGCCCGCAGCCGCTGGCTGGTTGCCGGCGCCGTCTGGAGCCCTCTCTGGCTGGGGACTATTTTCACCAAAAAGCTTAAAGATACCTACGATTTTGCCCTGAGTGCTGAACCCCAACAGTTAACTGCCTCTGCCAACCAGTCCACAACTGACAACGAGATGTAACAGACGCAACAGGTTTCTTACCTTCCGACACGACAAAGGCCGACTTCGTAAGAAGGCGGCCTTTTCTGTTTCTCTGCGCCTCTGCTTAAAAAAATGGTTTAGGTACTTTCGCCCTCTATTGGATTATAAATCCACTCTTTTTCTGTAGTGTAGCCGCCGTCCTCAATGCAGCTCAGCAAATTGTCGCTGAATCTGTGAGATCTCGTAAGGATGCTCAACCAGTGCGTTGACGCATCCCTTGTCCAGTTTATCAATGGACAAGAGCTGTAACATAGCGAATGCGTGCTCGTTTGACCAGGGGTCCTTATAAGGACGCGGGGTTGTTAATGCGTCGAAGATATCACTGACAGCGGTAATTCGCGCCTCCAGTGATATTTCCCGCCCTTTCAGCCCATGGGGGTAACCACTGCCATCCACGGCTTCATGATGCAACTCGGTTATGCGTCTCAGGTAATCAATATATGGAATCTGCTCAAAGCCGAAATTACTGATCAGGTCATCGACAATCTGACGTCCCAGAACTGTATGGCTATTCATAATTTTCCGTTCTGCCTGATTGAGTCGCGCGGGTTTTTGCAAGATCTGTTCAGGGATGCCAATTTTTCCTACATCATGCAACGGTGAAAAGAGGGAGATCTGCTCTATCTGTTCATCATCAAGCGTTTCAAGCCCTTTTTTCGCCAGGGTTCGTGCAATCAGCCTTGTATAACGAGACATCCGCTCCAGGTGACTGCCCGTCTCTATATCGTGCTTCTGCACCATACTGACTGATGTCCGCATGGCACCAAGAAGAGCACGCGTGACCACAAGATCGTTGGCAATCATCTCGGACAAAAGATGTGAAAAAATTTCTACCTGTTCCACAACACGGTCACGAAAATACCGATTGTGTAGAGAGTTAAAAAAGACGAAACCAGAGAGTTCCTTGTTACGGTAGATAGGATGAGTGTAACTGGAGGCAAAGCCATGACCTACGATTGCACGGGAATGGATGGCATCGTGCTCTTCGTAGATTCGCAGATCATTGACGATTCGTGGAAGGGTACTTTTGGCCATCTCACCAAGTGCAGACTCTGCAGCGAATACCGCTTCGTAATTTTTCAAGGGACTTTCGGTAAGAGGCGAGGCAATAAACGTCTTCAGTGTTTGGGTCTGATTGTCATAGAGAGCGATGCTGATCCGGTCGATCCCCTGACAGCGTTTTTTTAAAACGTCGTGAACAATGGTAAGTTTCCCCTGATAGGTGGATGCAGATGCAAACCCAGCTAGAGGGTCCTTACGAAAAACAATCTGCTCCATAGACATCCTCCACAAGTTAAGATTCTCTTAGATTCTACCGCTTAAAATATAAATTTCAATGTATTGGGCAGATTGAAACTTTGACGATTGCCGAGCGGTGGGTTACCCTGCTGTCAAATAATGAGGAAGAGGGTTTTCATCATGTCGGAACACAACTCGGAACACTGCATGGTTTGTGGAGAAGCCCTGATTTATGGCGAGCAGGGTGAAACCGTCTGCTGCGCGCATTGTGGTCGACAAGAGAACAGTGCCATCACCTGTCCATCGGGGCACTATGTCTGCGACACCTGCCATAGCGATTTTTTTCTAAGGCAACTGCCTGAGCTTGCTAGGAGAACCGTTGGCCACGCTCCGGAAGATATCCTCGAAGCGTTAATCATCCTGCCCAACCTGCCGATGCACGGTCCCGAACACCATGCCCTGTCGGGGCTTGCTCTTTTGCTGGCAACTGAACGTACAGGACTAAAACTAGCAGATGGCTACCTTGAGGAAACGATTCGTCGGTGCATGCAGATTCCGAGCGGGACCTGCGGCTACCACGGGGCATGTGGCGGTGCGGTGTCTCTTGGTGTTGCCGTCAGCCTGCTCACCGGGGCCACTCCCGTCACCGGACTGGCCCGGGGCATGGCTCACAGGGCAACCGCCAGGGCATTAATACACTGTGGTGATGACGAGGCCCGGTGTTGCAAGCGGGCACTGAGGAAAACCGTCGCCGCGGGGCGAGCCTTTTTTGCCGAGGAGTTCAACATCGAGTTCCCGCCGCCTGAGGGTCATCAATATTGTGTTGATATTGCTCGCAACAGGGAATGTGCCAAGGCAAACTGCCCCTACTTCAGCAGAGCAAAAAACTCCGCTTTCCAGTAGAAACGTTCATAAAGCTCCACGGTCAATTTGAAAAAGCATCTTCAATGGATGTGTATTCTAGGGCAAAAGCCTCTGCAACACCCTTATAGGTTACTTTACCGAGTACTATGTTCAAACCTTCCCTGACCCCATGTTTGACGTTGACAATCTCCGGCCAACCCTCATCAGCGATCTTCGCAGCATAGGGCAGTGTCGCATTGGTTAGTGCAATGGTAGACGTCAATGGCACGGCTCCCGGCATGTTGGCCACACAGTAATGAACGACACCGTCCACGACAAAGGTCGGCTCGCTATGAGTGGTCGCCCGGGAAGTCTCGAAACAGCCCCCCTGGTCAATGGCCACATCAACCATCACAGCCCCCGGCTTCATGGTTTTCAACATCTCGCGGCTGATCAACCTGGGTGCTTTGGCACCATGCAACAGGACAGCACCGATAACCACATCAGCCTCTTGAACCAATTCACGAATTGTGGCTGGCGATGACATGATCGGGAAACAGTTCTTCGGCATAATTTCGGCGAGGTGCCGAAGCCGTTCAAGGTTCGTATCGAGCAGATAGACCCTGGCCCCCAAACCACAGGCCATCTGGGCGGCATGCGTGCCAACGATACCGCCACCGAGGACCAAAACCATCGCCGGCAGTACGCCCGGCACGCCACCGAGTAGAATTCCACGACCACCCTGTGTCCGCTCAGCATACTTTGCTGCTTCTTGAGCTGCCATACGCCCCGCAACCTCACTCATAGGAGTGAGCAAGGGCAAACTTCCATCAGAACCGACAATCGTTTCATAGGCAATGCAGACGGCACCACTGGCAATCATCGCTTTGGTCAGCTCCTCACTGGCAGCAAAATGGAAGTAAGTAAAGATAATCTGTCCTGAGCGAATCAGTGGATATTCTGAGGGCTGCGGCTCTTTGACATGCATGACCATCTCTGCGCGACGAAAAACCTCTTCGGGCGTCGCAACAATCTCTGCTCCAGAAGCGAGGTAATCGGCATCACTGAAACCACTTCCTACGCCAGCCTGTGTCTCAACCAGGACAACATGACCCTTCTTGCACATAATCTCAGCACCTGCCGGAGTCATGCAAACTCGGTTTTCAGCTACCTTGATCTCTTTAAGTATGCCTACAATCATAATAAAGCCCCCTTAACCACGGATTATTTTTTTTAGACTCAGAGTCTAGCATCAAAGAGAGTAAATTATCTTGCAAACTACCAACAATTCGCCTATTTATTAGGAGATAATACCATTATAAGACACAAATGGAGCAGATCATGCCAAGCATAAACTTAGACGCTATAGATCATTCTATTCTAAACAAGTTACAGAAGAATGGCCGTCTGTCAAACGTGCAACTTGCCACCGAAGTTGGCCTGTCGGAATCAGCATGCCTGAGACGAGTCAAGATTCTCGAAGAAAGTGGCATTATCGATCGATATGTCATGTTGATCAATCAGGGCGCGATAGGGAAGCCTGGTAATGTTTTCGTAAGAGTTTCCCTTGACGGCCAGCAACGGGAGAAACTGGCTGCCTTTGAAGCAGGGATCAGCAAAGTATCAGAGGTGATGGAATGTTATCTAATGTCTGGAGACTTTGACTATCTGCTGCGAGTCATCACCCGAGACAATGATGATTATGTCCGCGTTCACAACAAGCTCACCAGCCTGCCTGGAGTGATGCGTGTTCAATCATCGTTCGCACTGCGTACCGTTCTGGGGAAAACAGAAATGCCGCTGGATTTAAGAACGTGAAGCGGTTCGCTCTTGACTTGCCATCTCTGTCCAAGAGCTAGCATGTCATCCAGGTTATCGGCATGAGAAAGGCACGATTAAAAATTTATCTTTAATCTAGAAAATGTAGTTGAGTCTCCTCAACAACCAAGGAAGGCAGGTGTTGTTTTATCCTCTTGGACGATCTCTCTTCGGTGGCACGATTGTGTTGTGTAGAGACCTTCTTTTTTGCATGTGTATCACTGCAAGCGAGCTTTTGTCGGTGAGTAACCTCAATTGATTAACTCTATGGCATCTTCATACCAAACTTTCTCACAGCCGTTATCTGTTGAGGATGTAAACTTACCTACAGAAAGGGCAGCCCCCGCAAGGGGGCTGCCCTGGTTTTTCGAGCTACGCACCACGAGCGTTCTCAACCTCCGTAAGAGTGCAGTCCGGAGAGCACCAGGTTGACGCCCAGGTAGCAGAAGATGGTCGCTGCAAAGCCGAAGATCGACAGCCACGCAACTCTTCTGCCAACCCAGCCCCGGGTAAAGCGGGCATGTAAAAACGCGGCGTAGATAAACCAGACGATCAGGCTCCAGGTCTCTTTCGGGTCCCAGCTCCAATAGGTACCCCAGGCGTAGTTCGCCCAGGCGGCGCCGGTGATAATGCCGAGCGTCAGCATCGGGAAACCGACCATGATCGCCTTGTAGTTCAGGTCATCAAGCACCTTGGTGCTCGGGAACAGGCCCAGGATACCGCCGATCGGCGACTCTTCGGCCGATTTTTCTTCCTTGCCGACCTTGATCAGGTACATGATCGAAACACCGCAGGCCATGGCAAACGCCGCATAACCGATAAAGCAGGTAAAGACGTGATAAGTCAGCCAGTTGCTCTGCAGCGCAGGCACCAGCGGCGCGATCGTCGCGTCAAGGCTCCACTGCGCCCAGATCATGCCGCCAAAGGCAAAGGGGATGACAAAGGCGCCGATCGCGCGCTGCTTGTACTTGAGATCAAAGAGCAGGTAAATCAGCAAAATCGACCAGGCGAAGAAGACCACCGATTCGTACAGGTTCGAGAGCGGCGCCTGTTCATAACCCATGGCATAGGCTTCGTACCAGCGCATGCCGATAGCGCCGGTATTGGCGACAAAACCGACCCAGCAGATCAGGGTGGCGACAAAGCCCACCGCTTTACTCTTGCCGGCCAGGTAGACGATAAAGACCACCATGGCCGCAAAGTAGGCGATCGTCGTGACGTTAAACAAAAATGAGCTATTCATGTCCTATTCCTCCATCAGGACGACAGCGCGTCGTCGAAATCTTTTTTCAGTTCGTCAAAGTAGAGCGCAAAGGCCGGCTGGTTGCGATGGGCGTTGCCGCCGATCTTGACACCAATACCCTTATCGAGAGCCTCGATCGTCACCCAGATGCGGCGATGGGAGAGAAAGAACGCGCCGCAGGAGCCGAGCACGATCAGCAGGCAACCGAGCCAGACCACCCAGACGCCGGGGTCCTTGGCCACCTGTAAACCGGTGTAATAGCTCTGATCCACCTTGACCAGGTCGATCGAATACTTGCCGCCGCGTTTTTCGTCAAACTGCGGATAGTTTTGGAAAACAATGAACGGCGTACCGTGCTGGTGGCCGCCGGCGTCGATGTTCACCTGCGCAGCCGGGCCGAAGTTCTGGTAACTTTCGGCATAGCCCATCGGAATCAGATCAGAACCGCCCGGCAGCGGCAGGTGCTTGCCCTGCGCCCCCGTGACCGTGACCGTTTCACCGGTCTCGCGATACTTGACGCGGAACTGGTAGATCGGATCACCGGCCGGGCCGTAGCTCGACTGGTAAAAGGTCAGTCCCTTGTAGGTCAGGGGATCATTGACTTCAATGGTCTTTTTCAAAACTTCCTGGCCATTCTCGAGCACCACCAGGTCGCTCTTGAAATCCTTGGGGCGGCCGCCGCCTTCGTAGAAGGTGACCTCAAAGTCGTCGCAGCGCAGTTCAAAGTCGAGCGGAATCGGCTCCTGGCCGGCGCGCGGCCAGACCGCGTTGACCGTTTTGCCCTCGACGATGTTGATGTACGCCTTGTAGCCCCAGACGTTGCCGATCATGGCACCGAGGAAGATGATCAGGATCGAGGAGTGGGTGACGTAGACGCCAAATCGTGACAGGGCACCTTTTTGTGAAAAGAGGTAAACCTTGTCGTCCTGCTCGGTTACCACAGGAGCTGCGAACTTGTCACCCAGCAGAGCGACCACCTTGTCGCGCACGCTCTCGACGGTGCCTTCGGCGACCACTTCCGCCCTGTTGGAAAAGGTGCGGAACAGACCATCATCAGCCACCAGGGTCGGCTCACGCACGATTTTGATAATGCGCGGCAGGCGTTTGATCGAGCAGCAGATCAGGTTAACGGCAAACAGCCCCATCAGGGACAGGAACCAATAGGAATGGTACATGTCGAAAAACTGCAGGGCATCAAGCGCCTTGTAGGTCGACTCGCTCATGCCGTAATTCTGCATGTACTCCTGGGGGGACTTGTTCTGCTCGATGACCGTACCGATGATCGAGGTCGTCGCCAGCAGAATCAAGGTGATTATCGCCAGTTTCAGGGAACA
>CAZXBD010000250.1:0-1565 GCA_964638305.1 uncultured Geobacteraceae bacterium
AAAGATTCATACCTATGACACTTGCCACCAGCAACCCCCGAGCAAGACATGCCAAGCGCAGCGCCAAGCTTTCTTTTGCTTCGTTTTCTTTGTCGCCACAAAGAAAATGACGTTGCTGTCGGGCAACCCCGACGGTTTTGCTTTTATCCTTAGCTTGCAAACTCCAACAAAAAGAGCAACAGATTAACGATCTGTTGCTCTCAGGTTATAAATAAGAATTCAAAGAGACTCAATTTCCTATACGCAACAAACCCCGCATACAAACCAAATCGGGGTTTGTCAAAAATCAAAAACGGAAGCCTTTAAGACTTCCGTTTTTGATATAGCAACATTGACTCACTTCGCATCCGGCAACAGCCGCCTCGCGAAGGACACTCATTTAATCCAGTGCGTAGATAACCACAGCCGACCGGGCCTTGGCAATGTAACCCCTGTGCTTGTACTTGACGGCCATGACCACATCCTGCCTGCCATCGTTGTCGGCATCGGCGACAACAAAATCACCCAGGTAGCCTTTCTGGCTCGCTGTTCGCCAATTCTCTTCCATCGCAAAACCATTCCAGCTCAGAGCCAGCAACCGGCTTTCCTTGTATTTGCGATAGCGCTGCATAAGCCTCTGGCCATCATTCTGGGCCACCAGTACTTCGTTATCGGCGGTTTTAATGATCCGGGGAGTGATACAGGTTGGCAGCACCGTATAACCTTCACCAGCCGGCCGGTTGTCGAAACAGGTTTCCGAACCACCGTAATACTCACCAGACTCCCACAGCACGACGCCGGCAGCCGAGACAACCTTGAGATAGTCGCCAGCGGTCAGGTAAACATAGTAAGGCTGGCCCTCATTATCAGCGAACGGCATGAAGCTGTACATGTTCGCCAGGCCAGGCAGAAGGATCTCTTCGCCTTTGACCAGGGTATTCCCTTCCAGGTGGACCTGAAAAGGGTTGCCGGAAAAGTTATTCTCATCATTGCTCATTTCCTGACCGATGAGAACCGGGTCACCCGCGGTCATCTCGACGGCACGCAGGTACCATCTGACCTTATCAATGGCGATTTCGTAATCAGTGCCATTGAACTTGACCATGAAGGACGCCAGTTCATATTTAACTTTCGCCGTCAGGTAGAGCTCGGGACGACCGTCCTTGTCGAGATCCATCGCATCCAGGCTGAGGAGGTTCAGCCACGACGGGATCGGCACCTCCGCTTTTTCCAGGTATTCGCCCCGGTTGTTCTGGACAATCCGCAAGCTGTTGTTCAGGGCGATGGCAATCTCCTGCAGGCCATCTCCGTCCAGGTCCGCGACCGCAATGCCGACCGGGTGGCCATTCAGGTTCGGGCTCCTCCAGACACCCTGCTTCGCTTCAGAATTCTGCCGCACGATGCCGACGTTCTCCGGAGAAAAAGCATCCTCGTCACCCAACTGCAAAACATCCAGGACGCCGTCCGCCGCCTTTTCCAACAGCCTCTTCTCCGGCGCCGGTGCCGGGGCGACGTAAGAGCTGCGGACCGCCTCTGGCTTCGCAACCAGCTGCTGGTCGTCCTTCACCGCGTACCTGTGCAGCAGA
>CAZXBD010000251.1:0-2481 GCA_964638305.1 uncultured Geobacteraceae bacterium
AAACGAAATAATTACCCTAACGAACGCCGACTATCGATACCGAACTAAAGTTATAAAAGAAGACTGGGGTTATTACTGCGGCAAAGAGGCGGCGAATATTGATTATAACAACGTCAAGGGAACTATCGCCCCACACGATCAACCTGAAAGGGCGACAGCTTATTATGGTTGTTGGAACCATTTATATCATTTCCAACAAGGAGCAATCAAAACGCCATAATTGTAGAAATCGAGATTTGACCTGTCAAGTTAAGAGGGGAAGTTTAGATCAGGCTGACATTTATACCCTCCAATCTCTGTTTCCTTCATAGAAGATTGACAGGAAACACCTAAAGTAGAGGGCAATGCCAAAACTGATTACCTTAGCTTTTCTTCTACAGTTGAGAGGCTTTTTTGAGGGTTCGTCGCTCGGAATCCATTGAATTTACTGGATTGTGTTTTTGGTAACCCCAAAAAGGTAGTGCCAACGGAAGAGCTTTTTTTAGTTGATTTCATTTGATGTTAACGTATATTAGAGGGTGTCCTTAATAAGGGAGCCCCTCATGTTTGTTCGAGTCAAAAAATCCGGTCGGTATCAGTACCTGCAGATTGTTGAAAACAAAAAGATCGCTGGCAAGGTCCGCCAGCGTGTTATCTCTACTGTCGGCCGCCTCGATCAACTTCAGGCCAAAGGGAACATTGAAACGCTTATCCGTTCTCTCTCCAGGTTCTCGGAGAGCACCCTGCTCGTACTCTCCGGTAAAGTCGATGTCTCTGCACATGCCGTCAAAATTGGCCCGACTCTGATCTTTGAACGACTCTGGAACGAACTTGGCTTGCCAGCGATTATCACAGAACTGCTTGCCCAGAGGAAATTTCAATTCGATGTCGAGCGTGCTATCTTCCTCACGGTGCTGCATCGACTCTTCGAATCCGGCTCCGACCGCTCGTGTCTTAAGTGGCGGCGCGACTATGCCATCGCCGGAGTTGACGATATCGCTCTTCACCATACCTATCGGGCCATGGCCTTTCTTGGAGAGGTGTTGCTTGACCAGGATGGTGCGACTCCTTTCTCGCCGCGATGCACAAAAGACCTGATAGAAGAGGCTATGTTTGCCCGGCAACGAGATCTTTTCACTGGACTTGAGCTGGTTTTCTTCGACACCACCTCCATCTATTTCGAGGGCTCGGGCGGTGAAACTATCGGCCGGTTTGGCAACAGTAAAGACCACAGGTCGGACCGGAAACAGATGGTGGTCGGGGCCATCCTTGACGACAGCGGCCGGCCCATCTGTTGTGAGATGTGGCCGGGAAACACTGCTGATGTCAAGAGTCTGCTGCCAGTGGTAGAACGACTGAAAGGGCGTTTTGGGATCGAGCGATTCTGTATCGTGGCGGACCGGGGTATGATCAGCACTAAGACCATTGCTGCTTTGGATGAGCGCAGCATCCCGTACATCCTGGGTGCCAGGATGCGTCGGGTAACAGAGATTCAGGAAGATGTGCTTTCTCGGGCCGGACGTTATCGCGAAGTCTACCCTGAGGGAACGCGGTCCAAGGATCCGGCCCCATTGTCGGTCAAAGAGGTCATGGTTTCGGGAAGACGTTATGTTGTCTGCCGCAACTCTCGGCAGGCAAGAAAAGACGAGTCTGCCAGGCAGGTCATCATAGGAGCTCTCGAAGAACGCATCAAAAATAATCCAAAGGGGCTTGTTGGAAACCGCGGCTATGCCAGATACCTCAAGCTCAGAAAAGGTAGTATGACAATCAACCAGGAAAAAATCGAGCAGGAGGCCCGTTTCGACGGTAAATGGGTCCTGCGTACCAATACGAATCTCTCTGCCGAACGGGTAGCTCTCAAATACAAAGAACTGTGGCAGGTCGAGCAAGTCTTTCGGGATGTGAAATCGGTTCTGGATACCAGGCCTGTTTTTCACAAACTGGATGAAACGATCCGTGGTCATGTCTTTTGCAGTTTTCTGGCCCTGGTCCTGCGAAAAGAACTGGATCGCCGGTTGGAGTTTTCGGGACAGCACTTCGAGTGGAAAGATATCAAGCGAGACCTGGAAGCACTGCAGGAGGTCACTGTGGAAGAGAATGATAAAAGGCTTGCTGTCCGTACTGCATGCATTGAAACCTGTGGCAAAGTTTTTCGGGCAGTTGGTGTCGCCTTGCCCACCACCATTCGTGAGGTATGAACGATCTATCTTCTGATCAATTATCCCAGGTAGTGCCAACACTTTTTTTATGGGCCGTAATGTGTTTAAATTATTGAATTAGTATTTTTCAACTGTAGAAGATGAGTATAGATAATTCGCCGAATATCTCCAGGATATTTGAAAAATTGGCTAAGCCTTTCCCAATTATTTCGCCAGGACTGTATCACAATGGGATACTTATCGTTCCATTTTGTATCTAAGGCATCAAGCTCAGACTCAGCTAATTCCATGGTAGCTGCTTTGTAGACCCGTTTCAGGCTTGGGTTTTCGGTTTGTGGGCACA
>CAZXBD010000252.1:0-1622 GCA_964638305.1 uncultured Geobacteraceae bacterium
AATGGATGAACTGACTTTGTTGTGCCGCAAAACAGAGATAACACCCTGTAAAAGCTTTATAAATGTTCTTTGAAAATTGACACGTTTCCTGAACTCGGATACAGTAGCTAAATGGAAACAATAAAAACACTACGAGACATCTATAGTTTTCCAGGCTTTCGTGCCCGTGCCAGGCTAAAGCCTCATCCGAAAGATCCTGGCGGACGGATTGTGAGGCTTGAACGGCGCCAAAAAAAACAGTCTGCTCTGGATGTGGTCAGACAGTATCAAGCTTTCGAGACCGACGAACTCACGTGGTCCGAGACCTGGATGCCGGTGCAACCCGCATATACCTTGAATTCGAATACCGCCGGGTTGCCTGTCCGGACTGTAAAGCCGTGAAGCGCGAGACCCTTGCAATGCTGGCCAAGTCGGCCCGGTTCACACAGCGGTTCGAAGACCGGATCGGAGAGCTCTGCCGCGAAATGACGGTCAAACGCGTGGCTGAACTTAACAACCTGAGTTGGGACCAGGTATGGCGCATGGAGAAATGCTACATGCGCAGACTGCTGGAACAGCATCCAGCTTCAAAACAGCTTCGGGCCATTGGCATCGACGAAATATCGATCCGTAAAGGTCACACCTACGCCGTCGTTGTCGCCGATCTTGACCAGCGGCGACCGATCTGGCTGGGCGGACAAGGACGCACCGAACAGGACTTGCAGCTATTCTTCGACAGTATGGGCACTGAGCGCTGCAATACAATTGAGCTGGCGGTTATGGATATGTGGAAGCCATTCCGCAAAGCAACCCTTAAGCATGCTCCCAACGCACAGATTGTCTACGACAAGTTTCATATCATGCGTCATTTGGCCAATGCTCTTGATCAGGTCAGGCGCAGCGAGTACAAACGTGTCAATGAGAAAGAACGTCGATTCATCAAGGGGCAGCGCTATACGCTGCTCTCCCATAAAGCCAATTTGGACATCGAAGGCCGGCGGGCCTTGCGGATGCTGTTAAAAGCGAATACACGGCTCAATAAAGCCTATCTGTTGAAAGAGTCCTTCGGCCAGCTTTGGGATTATAACAATCCGACCTGGGCCCGAAAGTTCTTTGTAAGCTGGAAATCCCAGTTACGCTGGCAGCGGCTAAAACCATTTGAGAAGTTTGCTGCGATGATTGAGCGCCACTGGGACGGAATCATCAGTTACTGCCACCCTGATCACAAGGTTTCTCTTGGATTCATGGAAGGTTTAAATAACAAGATTCGTGTCATCCAGCGCAGAGCATACGGCATCAAAGATCAAGAGTACCTGATGCTCAAAGTTATAACGTCATTTATCAAAGAACCTTAAAAGGGCTAGTTTCTATGCACAACAAACCCAGAAGATCCTCTTTTTTATGACTGCTTGCTGTCAAGAAAACTCTGATTGTCCACCTGATTCCTATTGCATAAAGGCCCCTGGAAACTGTGAGGGTGAGGGAGTATGCATAGAAAAATCATCTGTTCCCTGTGACGTGGTAACCGAACCGGTTTGCGGCTGTGATGGGAAGATCTATGATAATGTCTGCGAAGCCGCAGAAGCTGGGGTAAGTGTTACTAATGAGGGTGAATGTAGAGAGGGATGTAGAGGTAATGATAA
>CAZXBD010000253.1:0-11870 GCA_964638305.1 uncultured Geobacteraceae bacterium
TGCGGGGAGAGCTTCTTGACCCCGATCGGAGTGGCACAACCGGAGAGCAATACCAGGCAAACCAGCAGCATGGAACCTGCACTGACACGAATCATTTTCGTCATCATTTCTAGATTTCCTTCCCCGGAAGTCCCACACGAATCAACTGCGAGAAGACAGAATCCTGGTCTGCTGCCTGGGCCTTTGGATTGATATAGCTGCGCTGTTTCAACTCGACGAACGGCAGGCTGTTATTAATCGTCTTCCTCTCATAGAGCATCTCGTCGACATAACCGTTGACAATCAGTCGCCAGTCAAACCGGGCATTGGGGTTATAGGGCATGGTGTGCTGCAGAATACTGGTGGTGCAATTGTCAGTCAGGGCGTTGTACCACTGAGGCTGTTCTTTAAGCCGGTTGACCTCTTCAAGGTAGCTAAAAAGCACCTTGCGGGTAAGCTCCGGGCTTGCATTCAGTCGATACAGGTAGACATCCTCACCCTTGCCCTGCTCACGGTAGTTTGTCCGCAGGCGGACTAGGTCCCGTTCGTCAGCGACAACATAGATGATCTCGTACTGGCGGAAAAACCCCTTGACGGTGGAATAATCCTCCCCCTTCTCCTTGCGGGTCTCGATGGAGAAGCAGACGTTGCCCTGTTCCCCGAAGTCAAAGCTCATCATGGTGTGAGCAATTTCCGGCGAGCCCCAATAGACCAGAAAGAAATCAACCCCCTTCAATTTGGACAGGTCAAATGTCTTGTCGTAGTGATGGACGGTGAAGTCGTTCTCGGTCCGGTAATCGTTGTTGCGGATGTTATGGATTGTGACCTTGTCTCCGGCAATCTCGGCCCAGGCAAGAGTCGCCAGGTCGGGTTGCCAGTCACGGTTATTGCTCGGCGGCATGAGCAGCCAATATGTGAGAACCAATGTAAATGCTGCCAAAAATCCCAGACGCGTTCGCCGGGTGCTGTACTTGCCAAGCAGAACCAGCAGGCTGCCGAGAGCAAAAGCACCGGCAACCCATGGCCGAACAGGAGCGGGCAGGTTTGAATAGAAAATGGCAATCGAAGCCCAGCCCGCAATCGCCAGCAGGCAAAATCGAAGAAAAGTTTTGCCTAAAACCTTAGCCAAATGTTTCATAAACGTGTTCCGACATTAGATTGATCGTAAGCTTCCCACAAAATGGACAGTTCAAAACAAGACAAGCCATCTGTTAAGCTACAGACTGCTTGTGTATTGTTTCATCAATCCCCTACGGATTCCCCGATTCATGCATATGTAAAGCATGGTCAATTATACCCTCTCATAGATCAGGGTCACGATGTGAATTTCTCATTTATGTTCCTACATTGTTCTGGGGCTCTCAGATTGGCTGAAATGCGAAATTCCTACTACCCCTGACAAATAAGAAAAGCCGCCCGTTTCCAGGCTGCCTTTCTTATATAGGTTAAAATTGTTCCTCAATAAGCTCTATCAATAAAAAGCCTGTGTTTAGTTAATCCCGGCAATAAAACCAACAACCCTACGGTTTTGTTGCCGCCCTTCATCGGTATCGTTGCTAGCCACCGGAGCAGCCTCACCGTACCAAAACATTGAAACCCGACTTAAGTCTATATTGAACTCCTTAGCAAGATAGCCGGCGACGGCCTCAACACGCTGATGCGACAGCGAAAGATTGTATTCTTCCGACCCCTTGTTGTCAGTATGCCCAGCTAGTACGATATAGCTCTCCGGGTTTTGGTTGAGAATCTCTCCAACCGTATCCAACTCCATAGCGAAGTCGATATCAATGTCTGATTTATCGAAACCAAATTCAATATGGTCTAGCTTGAACCCAACAACTTTGTCGCGTGTCGTTGCAGTAATGACATAATCCTCCTCAAGAGCAAAAACCGCCCCCGTAAAAACCTCTGGACGGTTGATAACCCATTCTAAAGGAGTCACTGTGGAGGCTTCGTTAATCGAAGCAACAATCTCCATCATCTCAATGTTTGTTTTAATGTCGGTTGTGCTGACAATTTTAAAATCAACATCATGCTTCTGCACGATTTTCTTTGCTAAATCGAGTGGACTTTCGGTCGCACCAGCATCACTGTGTGAGCCGTCAGTAAACAGGAACACAACCGTGCGACCAGAGAGAGTATCGATCACTTTGGCGAGACGCCGCATACCACTCACCATAAGGGTGGGCCCACTTGCCTCATTAGGCAAAAGGTCTACGGCAGCATGAAACCCAGCTTTATTGAAAGGTTGCATTTTATAAATTTCAGCATTCGCAGCATTTGCGACGGTGTTCGCCGGTGGCGTATACAGATATAGACCAACATTTAGGTCGGAGTATTCCCCCGGGAAGGCGTCCGTTCTTTGTTTGAGCAACTTCTTTGCGGCTTGAAGCTTAGTCATCCCACTGTCACCAAATGGCTCTCCCATCGAACCTGAGCTATCAAACATAATGACAACGTTGTCAGCGATTCGGACAAGATTTTCCACTTTATAAACTGTTTTGACAACGTCGGTTGTGGTTATCTCCTCAACAGCTTGCGCCTCTTGCACGAGCACTCCGAAGAAAAGCACTGCCATAAAGGTAATAATTACAGTTGTTGTTTTTCTCACCATTTTGTTAACTCCTTAGTAGTTTTTTAATAAGACTGTTTGTTTCTCTCTGGGTAATGAAGCACGATGTAAGGTGTCCCCATTGATGATTGTTAGCATTCTCGTAAATAGACTACTAAGTAAGTATGATATGTCAACAAAGGTAAATATTTAGACGTGACTGCCCCTCTTTAGGGGCTGCTAGGTAAGTGTTTCGTTCTTATTTATCATATTGTTTGGAGGATGTGGAACTGGCAGAAATGCCAAATTCTTACTGACCCTGCAATATAAGAAAAACCCCCGATCTGAGGATTGAGGGTTTTCGTGTTTTGTATGTCGTTATTAATAAGTATGGAGCTGCGGATGATGTACTGCGACAGCGCTTTGCGACCCTTCTTGTCCTGCCGGTCGAACTTGACGCCATTTTACGTCTACGAACAAAAGCAAATCAGAGAACAATGTAGAGAAAACATATTAGTTCTTTTTCAAAGGCAACTCGTAAAAAGAATTGGCATTGCCGCGCCACTCCTCAAAAGCTATGCCATCGTAACCAAAGGAGAGGTTTTTCGCCTCGGTAGGAACTGTGAGTTGCTGGGAGAACGTCATGATTTCATTCACATCGCCTGTCATGGATCGGGTAATTTTAGCCGTTTTCAAAACTCGTGAGTTCTCGTCCAGATAAAACAAAAAGATGTCTAATCTTGAGATGCGGCTGTAATTCATTTGATAATGTTCGCTGAGAACCGTATGCCCGGAGATTTCCAGAATTTCAGCATTTTGAATGTAATTATAGTCAATTGTAATATCGAAAGTTTTCCACGTTCCTGACTGGGGTCCACCTTTCTGCAGCGAAACAACATTCATCGCAGACGAAGGTGAGTTGCCATAATACATCATTGAAGTTTCGACACACCCTGTAGCAACAAAAGACAAAAAGCAGACAAAGCCAAGACAGACTGTTTTAAATGTTTGGGACATAGCTTTTTCCTATTTGATAACTATGGCTATTATATCAAAAAACTGGCGAACGATATCGGCCCACGGCAATTATAACTAAGATCATTTAAGTTTCTGATAAATAGGAAATGGCCACCAAGGAGCGAACCCTGGTGGCCATCATTTTGTCGTCCTAAATGTCTCTATCAATAATAAGCCGATTTTCGTCCCAGATGTCGTGACTTATTAGAAAGTATCCTCTTCGGCTATTTGTTGACACTCGTCATTGATTCCCTTGTCGCGGGTATTGTAAACGGTGCGTGAGGGGAATGCGAAACTGGTACCGGCATCTCTCACAACTTTTTTAACACGTAGAAAAATATCCTCTCGTATATCACGGTATTCCTCTATGTATGAAGTATCTATATCTACTCGAATCTCCACGTTTAAAGAGAAATCACCAAAACCCGAGAAGCGCACTCTCGGCTTCTCATCAAGGACCTGAGGATGGTCGGTTAACATGTCACGCAAAGAAGATAGCACCGACCGCAACTGATCGTCAGTTGTCTCATAACGCAGTCCCAGTACAGTCAGCAGAAACATGCGACTGCGCATATTATAGCTAATGATTTGCATTTTTCAAAAATCGGCGTTGGGGATGGTGGTCAGTGTATGATCGAGTCCTCGGATCTGTGTCGAGCGAATCCCGATTGACTCGATGTAGCCGATGCGCTGCCAGTCCTTGGTCGGATCCTCTCCGTAACGGCAGAAGTCACCGACACGAATGGGCTTGTCGGCAAATAGATTCAGGCTGCCGATAAAGTTCTCAATCGTGGGCTGGGCGGCCAGGGCCAGGGCAAGACCGCCCACTCCCAGGCCGGCGACCATGCCTTAAAGCGGTGCTCCGAGCTGCTTACTGATGAATAAGGCAATGACTATAGCAGTCACGATACCTAAAGACCGGGCAACGAGACGCAACAAGTGAGCGTTCAGGCTCTGGTCGGGTATCCTCGGCGAAGAGATAATCACCTCGGCAATAATCATCGGACATGTCCAGGCAAACCATGCCAATGCAAAATACCTGATGGCATGAGACAGCCAGCTTATGCCACCGGATGCCCATCCCGTCAGGTTAAGCTCTCTGTTTAACAGCTCGAAGACTATCGACGCCACTAACAGGGCTAATGGGGTCGCAAGACTGCGTAAGTATCTGATGAAAGCCCGACCGCTAGTCCAGCGTAGCGTCAGAAGGTGAACAAACCAGGTCACCAATGCAGCAAGGGTTATCGCAATCGCCACGGCGAGCCATTTCCATACCGCTTGCTGGAACACGGAACGCTTCAACCATTCGGGAAACCTCTCAATGGTGATCGGCGCAAATAGCCTGTTCAGGTTGTGACGCTTCTGGATGTAGTTTTTTATCGGGACATCACGCCGGTAGGGCAGCGTACTTACTTTTTTATAAAAGTCTTGAGCGCGGAGTACCGTAGAGGTGCTGAACAGGAATTGTCCCTTATTCGGCCCATCTGTGATACGCACCAAGGTGATCTCAGTATGTGGAATTGTCCAGGTCTTTGACTCGCCGACAGTTTTCTTTTCACTCTCTATATTCAGCGTCGGCAGCCGCACTCTTGCCCTTTTCTGCATCTGCGTAAGCCGCAGCATCGGGGATGTCTGCCTCGGGAGGGAGCTCGATGCGAGACAAAACTTCGTACAAATAGACAGACGCATCACGCCCTAAATCGTAGCGGGATGCGGGTGGAAATTCCCGCAGATCCAGCATGCGGTGCAGAGTGTTATTAAAATTGTGCAGGCGCTCTTCCGCCACGCGACTTGAATCTTTCCAGTGTTCGTCACGGATATGTTTGAATAAAGCATCTCCCATTGCCAGGAAATTGCCCAGCGTCGCCCTAGGACTGGACAGGTCCATTGGCTCCAGCGGGTGATCGGAATCAGCCAGCGCAGCGGTAGATAACCACAACGACAAAAGTAGTACGAAGAAATTTGCCCATCCTGAATGTCGAAATTTCATCCCATGCCCTATGGTTCAATATTAATTGTATGTAACTATATCTATTATAAAGTTATCGTCAAATTTATTTGGATCCTCTCTTCTGTATTCTATTTGCTGTAAAATTGGCTAAAGCGAGAGTTTCCTAAAATCCCTGCAATATAAGAAAAGCCCCCGATGCGAAGATAGAGGGCTTTCGTGTTTTATAAATGCTGATAAATAATAAATAAGATCGTCACAGAAACGGGTTTGACGGCTCATCCATAGCCATAATTTCCCGTCGTCGTTGGAGCAGGTCGACAACTTGATAACACAGTTTAGGTCTGTATGAAAAACTGACTATGTTTGATGTCCACCAAAAAGCTTCTATACTGGTATTGAGAGGGGGAAAGTGAGGTGGCCATGCTTTGCGAAATGTTTGCAACCTGTGCTTTCTTCAAAACCTATAAAAACGATATTTCCAGACAATATGAGTTCCTAATTGCTACATATTGCGAGGGTGATCTTCGACCACAATGCAAACGTATGAAATGGCGCCAAAACAAAAATGAAGAACCACCTGAAACACTCCTTCCAAATGGTTATCTTATTGGCTCTATATCAAGGGTCTACGACTGAATTTTGTGAAACACCAAGGCAAAAATGATGTCTTTATTTGTCGGATGAACAGAGTCCCCGACCGACAAGAATGGCCACCCGTTTCCAGGTGGCCATAGTTTTGTGGATTAAAGCCTCTCCTAAATACCTCTATCAATAATAGGCCGTTTTTCGTCTCAGAAGTCGTGACAAATAATTTTCAGATAATGTGATTTGGGTTACATTAATTCTAATGCGATCATTATATATTTAACTTAAATTTGGATAATAATTGCCTACCTCCTGATGCGTTTTTATCCTGTAACACATGAAAGCCCCCGAATCTAAGATCGAGGGTTTTTGTGTTTTATAAATGGTGACTTCTAGGACATTTCATAACGGTTTAAGATAACCGGCGGACGACGTGCTGCTTGCGACCCCCCGCAGTTTGATTTTTCTTTTCAATTTTGCAGAGAGTTATTCCCCGTCCGTGTTGATTTTCTTGTTAGCCATTGTTGGGATATCGTAGCCATGTCGTTCCAACAACTATTGACTCAAATTTAATTCCTTCAGTTAGCATTTTCATTTCATACGGAGGGTCGACACTTGTGCTCGATACCTTCTCGCCGTCTAAAGTGTAGAGAAAGCACTCAAGTTCGCCAGTTTCTAGTACGTAGTCCTTATGGCGACGAAAACTCCAAAAAAGACATAAAGATTCTAGGCCTACTAGTTTCGATTCATTTGTTGAAACTCTTGCTGAAATTGATCCGCAACCGATGAACAGGACGTCTGTTTCTGGCGCAAATAGGACTTCAAAGGAATCTGCTGAGGAGTGTGATTCCCAAAAAACATAAATACTGAGACTTTCATTGAAACTGATGGTCGTAAGGGTGTTGTTCTCTTGGCTGTTTGATTCAAGGAAAATGCATTTTTCACGACACCAGCTTGGATCAGAACACTCCACATGTTCTATTTGTATTATCGCCTTATCAACTGAAATTGTGTTTTTAATCATATTGATGGCTAACGGTTTTGACCTGAGCTGCAACTTGTGGAACCCAAGCCAGTAGAATGTCAAACGCGAACCGACCCTGTTTCGCTGTCAGCTTAACGGCCCGAGCTAAGCTGGCTGGAGCTGGGCCTTGATCTCCTTACGCATCACCAAATAAGAACGCCAGTAATTAAACACACCGCCAATAAAAAAGAACAGGCTGCCGGTCAGATATTGCCATGCCAGAAAAGCGTACAATGTCGTGCGGTCAGACGGGGCCTTCACGTCCCAAAGGTAAGGTATCGAGGCCACGGTAAAGAGTACGGAACCGACAACAAATGATATCGCAGTTAGGTTCATGAGTTGAAGGATTATGATAGACTTGGACTGAACGATCTGGAGGACGTTGATGCAGGCACCGACCACAAACAAAAGGCTGCCGACCACAAACATCCAAGCGCCGGCCTGAAACCACCCCACGGCGGAAAGAAAGAAAATGCTGCCCACCGTAAACAGAATCGTACCCAAGACGTAACTTGCGGCCGCCGTATATTCAAGAATTTTATTTCGATCGTGATGATTTACTGCTCGCCAATGAAGGCGAACTTCAAAAAGATCATGAACGGTAACGACAAGATAGAACAGTGAGCCTATAAAGAAGGTCCAGGCTCCGATGTCCGCGTAGGCTTCAAACCGGGGGAAAAAAAGAATGCTACCTATAATAAAAATGATACCGCCGATTTTATAAAAGACCGCATTGATGGTTTCCCAACGAAACTGGGCCTCTAAGTCTGCCCTACCTCTTGTCAGGTTGTGTAGCCGAGGACGATTGATGAACAAATGAGGCATGTCTTCTTCTCCATGGCACTGAATTTTCCCAGGCAACCATATAATATTCCCGGTGAATTTGTGTTGAATTTTGTTTTTGTAAAACAACTTCAGCAGTTTAAAGAAAGTAGATGTAAATATCAAAGCTACAAATACCGCTAAGGACTTTCGACTACTGAGAAACGCTCATTGCCAAACTTCGTCATATAACCTTGCGTGTTTATGACGCATATAAAAAAGCCATCCGCAGTCGCGCAGATGGCTTGTAGTCAAAGTTCACTGATCCCCCTCAGGAGTCCTATTCACCAAGCAACTGACACACTCGCCAATCTACCGGAATTATTGCAATCGGTCAATTATGAGGATGTCTCGGAAGTTGTGCCAGCAACTCTGACTAGGTCAAAATCACTCATTGTGGATGATTCCTAGAAACCCTGCCGCTGACACACTCAGTGTATAAAGGAAAGGTTAGATCAATTATTGTTGACTACATCCTTAACAAAACCAACATCAATCATCCGTTGCGAAGCCCTTCCGTGGTCATCTACGACACGAACAGCAAACTTGCCACTATGCGGAGACCAATATAGTGTCTCACCCGCTGCCGACTTACCGACAAAACGGTTATCAACGAACCAATAGACCTGCTTGACATCTGTCTCCACGACAGCGGTGAAGGGGATCCTCTCCTCCCCCTGAAGGTCGCTACGCAGACTGTATTCGAGCCCCCACACTGGTGAAGTTATCGACGGCGGCTTCCCAGAAACATCAATGTCATCAATGTCGCAATCTTGATCGTACCCTGGTGGCGTCAGTAGAGATATCCCTGCCTGCCGGTAAATTCGATGCAGGTCGGAGGGCCAGAACTCATAGACTTTCAGTTCAGTCTTCCCCGGTTGATGCCAACAGGATCGCAAACCGGTCTGAGGATTGACCGGCACGGCTCGGTGCAGCCTGGATACTTTGATCGGCGACACACCGGGGATGAACCAAGTTTCCGTCTTATGTGGACAATACTTATTCGGCAAATCTCCAGATAGACTACAAACCGAGACCTTCCTCAGGTTCATCAAGCCCGGGTTAAGGCTTCCAGTCGCAGCCCACGCCTCCCCAACACTGATTGTGCGAAAAAGTTCGAACAGAAGCGGTCCTGCGGCCTTACGGCCTATAAACTCCGGGTTACCAGAACCATCGAAGTTGCCAACCCAGACTGCAATTACATAGGGGCCAGACACACCGATCGCCCAGGAATCCCGAAAAGCGAAAGACGTCCCCGTCTTCCAAGCAACTTCCAACAAATCATCGGCTTGACCGACCAGTTCGGGTCTATTCGGTTGCGGATTGTCGCTCAGAATATCCAGTGTCAGAAATGCGGCTTCAGGAGTAAGAACAGAAACACCATCCTCTACAGGGTCATCTTTCAACACCCTGATTGACCTCAGCTTGCCGCCGTTGGGCAACACCGCATAGAGTTTCAGCAACTCCAGCATGGTCAACTCGGCACCGCCAAGAGACAGTGCTAGGCCATAGTGTCCCCTCCCCTGCAACCCCTCAACACCTGCCGTCTGTAGCCATTGATAGAGGTCCGGGGCATCAAGTTTTGCCTGCAAGTCTGCTGCCGGCACATTGCGGCTGAGTACCAATGCGTCCTTGGCAAACACTGGACCAAGGAACTCCTGATCGAAATTCTCCGGGGTGAAGCCAGCATAGCGACGCGGTGAATCTTTGAGCATGGTCATTGGGTGAATCAGCCCCTGATCCATGGCCAATGCATAGACGAAGGGTTTGAGAGTGGAACCGGGAGAGCGCTTCGCCGCCGTACCGTTAACCTGCCCATCGATTTCATCGCTCCAGAAATCTGCCGAGCCGACCAAGGCCTCCAATTCCATGGTTTGATGGTTTAGCACAGCAACCGAACCATTGCTGTAACCAAGATCACGATGTCTCGCGATATAGTTCTTCAGGCGCCGCTCGGCAGCTTTCTGAAGATCGATGTCGATCGTCGTATCCACCCGACCGTAGCGAAACGTGGGAAGACTCTGATCAACTTCATTGACGAAATGGGGAGCGTAGAACGGGAGAGACTCAGGCGCCCTGATATTCATCGGCAGATCGAAAAACAACTGCTTGTCAGCATCATCTGGCATTGAGGCGACCCAACGCGCGAACAGTGCATCGCGAGCGGTTTTCAGGTGCATGTAGCCAGTATCAGTTGTCGGATTACGTTTGACGGGGTTCTGGGGTACCACGCAGAGGCTTAACGCCTCGGGAAGAGACAGGTCACCTGCATGTTTGTCAAAATAGATCAGACTGGCCGCCTCGATGCCTTCGATATTCCTGCCGTAAGACGCCAGATTGAGATATGCCTCGAAGATTTCGTCCTTGCTGTAATGCCGGGTCAATTGCAATGCACGGAAAATCTGGATCATCTTCCCTGGCAAGGTTCGAGTGTTCAGTCTCCACCGCAGTCGCGCAACCTGCATGGTGATGGTGGAGCCACCAACGACCCGCTCCCTGACTACGTAACTACTCCAGAATGCGCGCAACAAAGCCACCGGGTCGACCCCGGGATGCTGATAATAATCCTGGTCCTCATACAACAGGGTTGCTGTTTTCAGGTGCGGTGCGACTTGGTCAAGGTCAACGTGGAGTCGATAACGCTGGTCGTCGGCCAGTGTCAACCTCAGCAACTGACCGTTTTTGTCGAAGAATGCCTGCGAATACCCCTGGTGGGTTACGAGATCGGGCTGTGGGATTAGATAATAGCCGGCCGCCATGACCAAGATGATCAAGACGGCCAGCCACAGGACACGTTTCATCGCGTGGGCGTTACCTCAAAACGTCCGGGCAACCCGCCAGCTCGCACAGATCGATCATACATCGATTCCGCATAGGTCGGCGGCACAACAAAGCTCCCGGCAGCCGTCACTTTGGCTCTATAATTCAGCTCCCTGACCGTCGTATCGAAGCTGCCATAGAAAACAACCCGGTCTTCTCGAACATCGACATAATCGGCCATCCATCCATAGGCTGTCCGCGGCACAGAACTGCGAATCACCTCGAACCCGCCGGGCAGAAGATCAATGACGGCGATATTGCAGGCGGGCCTCCCCAAGGCACGAATCTTCAAACGAACATTGACTTCCTTACCCTGCTCCATGGTTGTGACCTCGTTACCATCATCGTCGAAGTAAGAGCGGGTGATCTCCAAACCGTTACGGACAGCCTGATCTGGCATGGTGCGATCGTAGCCAGCCTGAGAAAGGAGGTAGAAGTGTGCGCGATCAGTTTGCGTCTCGAATGAAGTTGTACCTGTGCTGATGTGTGCTGTAGGGAATGGTTCATTGGCACCGGCGATATCTTGCTGCTTCACGTCTTTATTCATCAACTTGAACATGACTGTTTCCATGAAACCGTTTTGCCCCAGCATCTGACTGTAAGCGCCGAGCGCGAGGATCGTGTAAGCGGAGGAGATCGTATTGTAACTCCCCTTGAAAATCGGGTCGATCAAACGGAGTACCTGTTCACCATCAAGATCCGCGGCAAGATCCGGGAAATGTCTTGTTAAGAGGAAGATGTACTGGGAATCCTGGGTCAATGGAGAATGGAAAGCTCTGCAACCTTCCCAAGAAGCATCACCTAGGCGGTAGTTCCCAACAAGGGTCGAAGCTGCGTCGTCTTTCTGCAACAGGCTGTATGCTGCCGCCATATAGACCGCCGTTAGGTCAGATTTCCACGTTTTCGGATGCTCCTTCTCGAGATTGGTCTGGAGGTTGACCAGGTCATTGGTCATCACATCCCCCAATCGCGTCAGAAGATAGATTGCGTAGGCACGGATCCTAGCAGATTCGAGATCGCCCGCCTTCTGTCGTGCATAGCTGCGGAGGTAATCACGCCCTCTCGACATCATGTCACCCGGTACGTTGTAACCGAGCTCCTGAGACTCAATCAGAAAATGC
>CAZXBD010000254.1:0-2652 GCA_964638305.1 uncultured Geobacteraceae bacterium
CTTACCCAGAAGTGCAGCTGGAGCTGCGCACAGGGGTTGCCGAACAGGCGGTAGAGAGATTGCAGAGTGGGGAGATCGATCTGGCCGTTGCCGCCCTGCCCGACCGGCACCGCTCGCGGATCGAATTTTTGCCGATCACCACAACTCCATTGGTTTTCATCGCCTCAAAGAGCGATGTCACAGAGGTCCCAACCATCAATGGGCAGCTTGATCTCTCCCGAGCTCCGCTGGTCCTTCCGCAGACCGGTCTGTCCCGGCGCCGTTTGAACCAGTGGCTGAAAGAACAGCGCATCACTCCGAATATCACCTCCGAGGTCACCGGCAACGAAGCGATCATTCCGATGGTTCGTTTGGGCTGCGGCATCGGCATTGTTCCGCAGCTGGTTGTGGATCGCAGCCCGTTCCGCGATGATGTCGTCAATGTCGATCAGGCCCCGCAGCTGGGATCGTACCAGGTCGGTCTTTGCACCAGCAAACGCAACTTGCAACGGCCCGGCGTTTATGCCTTTTGGCAGCTGGCACGCGAACGTTCTGAATCTTAGGGAGAAAGCAGTATTCATCTCCAGCTCCACACGGGTCAGCACCAAAGCAAAAGCATAACCGGCGGGGCTCGTCAAGAAGGGGGGGGATCAGTAGCATGCTTGTCAGAGTAACTTCTCTGCATTGATGTTGCCATACTTGCGAGCCAGACATGCCAAGCGCCGCGCCAAGCTTTCTTTTGCTTCCGTTTTCTTTGTCGCCACAAAGAAAATGAAGTTGCTGTCGGGCAACCCCGACGGTTCAGATTTTGTCTTTGCAGTAAATAGTTCTTAATAATGGGAGCAACAGATTCACAATCTGTTGCTCTAAGACGAACGGAAAAACACAAAAGCGATCAAGCTGTAGACAGACAAACCTCACATTATTTCAATGTGAGGTTTGTCAACAATCTGAGGCCGTAGCTTGTCGATACGGCCCTGCATTTGATTATTTAAAAAAACAACTAGTGGAGCAAGCTCTTGGTTGCGGGTTTAGTAACGCGCGTCAGCGTACTCTACCCAGCCACCAGCATCAACCAGCGCCTTGTCAAACGGGCTTACATCGAAGCTAAACGATTCTTCCCTGCCATTGCCACGCGCAACAACCTTCTGCTCCTGCACGTTGACTTCTACCTCGACATCACCATTGGCCTCTTTCTCCAGCGTCATCAGAGCATCAATATCAGCTTTGGGCAGTTCGATAGCCAACATGCCACAGTTGAAGATGTTCTGGCGGAAGATTCGGGCATAACTCTCGGCGATAACCGTATGCACGTCGTTAACTTCGAAGACCCAAGGGGCATGCTCGCGAGAAGAACCGCAACCGAAGTTCTCGCGGGTAACGATTACACGGGCATTCTTCAGTCGCTCTCCCTGGGGATCGAAACCTTCTAACTTGAGGTCTTCCAGGCAGTAAGGCTTGAGCGCCTCCTTGGTCACCTCTGTGAGGTACTTGGCTGGAATGATTTCGTCTGTATTGATATCGGACCGGTCGAGAACAATCGCCGGGCCGCCAAAAACCTTTTTCATTACGACTCTCCTTAGATTACAGATTACGCGCATCAGTGATGACACCGGTGATCGCCGTGGCGGCCGCGGTGGACGGGCTCATCAGGTGAACCATACCACCCTTGCCCATCCGGCCGTTGAAGTTACGATTGCTGGTCGAGGCACAGGCTTCTCCTTCAGCAAGGACACCGTTACTCATACCGAGACAAGCACCACAAGTCGGGTTGGTAACACAGAAGCCGGCATCCATGAAGATCTGGATAATTCCTTCGGACAGCGCCTCCTGGAAAATCTTCGGCGTAGCCGGGGAGACAATACCGCGAACCGAATCAGCAACGGTGCGACCCTTGAGAACTTCGGCAGCCTGACGCAAATCTTCGATCCGGCCGTTGGTGCAAGTACCGATATAGACCTGGTCTATCTTTGTTCCTGCCATTTCAGTCGCCGGCTTGACACAATCCGGCTTGTAGCCATAAGTCACATGAGGCTCCAACTCGGTTACATTAAATTCGAGGATTTTGTCGTAATCGGCGTCGGCATCAGCACACCATTGGCTGTAATCTTCGAGAGCGGCCTCTTTACTGGCAAACTCGCCGTCAATGAAAGGCCAGAGGTAATCAACCGTGACCATGTCCGGCTGGCAGATACCGCAGGTGCCACCGGCTTCAATGGCCATATTACAGAGAGTCATGCGTGCGTCCATGCTCATGGCATCAACAACCGGACCGTGGAACTCGATAACCCGGTCGGTCGCCCCGTTGACACCGAGCTGTCCAATCACATAGAGAATCACGTCCTTGGCATAGACGCCCGGTTGCAGGCTGCCATTCAGGTTGACGAGAATGGTCTTCGGCTCGCGAAAGGCGCAAACGCCTTTCAGCATACCAACTTCGAGGTCGGTGGTACCGACACCGGCTGCGAAGGCACCAAAAGCACCATGCGTACAGGTATGAGAGTCACCCATAATTGCGGTGAAGCCAGGACGGATATAACCTTTTTCCGGGAAGAGCGCGTGACAGACCCCGTTGTGGCCGACATCAAAGAAGTCCTTGATCTCATGGCGGCGAGCCCAGTCGCGAAGCATCTTGGCCTGCAAGGCGGTCTTGCTATCTTTGGACGGCGTCAC
>CAZXBD010000255.1:0-20947 GCA_964638305.1 uncultured Geobacteraceae bacterium
ATCTCCAGGGACTGGCGAATCAACTCCCGTTCGATGTCTTCAATGTCGATCCCTTCCGGGGGGATGCGCAGGTTCATTGGCCCTGCGGCAACATCACCGGTTTTCGAGATCAACTCACGGGGCAGATGCTCGAGCATAAGGGTCTCTTCATTTTCGAGAATAATTGCCCGCTCGATTATATTGCGTAGTTCACGCACGTTGCCCGGCCATTCGTATTCCTCGAGGAATTTACTGGCCATCTTGGAGACACCTTTTACAGATTTGCCGAACTCCTTATTATAGTGTTGGATAAAGAATTCAACCAACGGCATGATATCGGCCCGACGCTCACGCAACGGCGGTAAGTAGATCGGGATAACCTGCAAACGGTAATAGAGGTCGTTACGGAAGCTCTTCTCTTCGATCTTCTTGAGCAACTCCTGGTTGGTCGCGGAGACAATCCGCACGTCAACCGGAATTTCCTTGTTGCCACCCACCCGTCGGACGGTACGCTCCTCGAGGACACGCAGCAGTTTGGCCTGCATGCCCACTTCCATATCACCTATTTCATCGAGAAAAATAGTTCCGCCATCGGTCATTTCAAAGAGACCACGCTTCTGGCTCTTGGCATCGGTGAAAGCGCCCTTTTCGTGTCCCATCAGTTCGCTTTCGAGAAGAGTCTCCGGCACGGCGGCGCAGTTGATTGCCATGAAGGGCTGGTCTTTGCGGGAACTCTCCATATGAATGGCCCTGGCAATCAGTTCTTTACCGGTGCCGCTTTCGCCCTGGATCAAAACCGTGCTGGCGTCACTCTTGGCCACCTTGCGCACCATGTCCAGAACCTGGTTCATATGACGGCTGTTACCGATAATATTGTCGATACCAAACTTGCTCGCTTGAGCGGAGCGCAGGTGGGCGACCTCTTTGCGCAGCTGCCGGGTTTCAAGGGCCTTTTTGACAACAATCGACAACTCGTCGAGATTGAACGGCTTGTTTATGTAGTCGTGAGCACCGAGGCGCATGGCTTTAACGGCGGTCTCCAGGACACCGAGGGCAGTGACCATGACCACAATAATCTCGTTATCGATCTCTTTGACTCTTTCCAGGACTTCCAGGCCGTCCATACCGGGCAACTGGATATCCAGCAGCATCAGCTCGGGGGTATCTTCCTGCACCTGCTTGAGAGCTTCTTCGCCACTGGCGGCAATGGTAACTTCGTAGCCCTGTTTTTTCAGGGACTGCTCCAGCGACCAACGAATCAGATGCTCATCATCAACAACCAGAATTCTTGAATTACGCACTATAATGTTCCTTTAACTCTTGTCCGGTGCAGCATCGGTACTGACCGGAAGGGTAATGACAACGCGGGTTCCCTCACCAAGGCGGCTGTTGATTTCGATCGTCCCGCCCTGCTGCTCCATTAGCTGACGGCAGATAGCGAGACCGAGTCCAGTGCCCTGGGTTTTGGTGGTAAAAAACGGGGCAAATATCATCTCCAGATCTTCCGGCTTGATGCCGGGGCCGGAATCACCTATGAGTACCCGCACGACCTCTTTTCCCCGCACCTCTACGAGGTCGGTCTGCAACAGCAGGGTGCCTCCATCCTTCATCGCCTGGATGGCGTTAATTATGATATTGAAAAATACCTGTTGTAACTGCTTCCCGTCAACCCAAACTGGCGGTAAATTTCGGGTAATCTCTTTATTCTGGTGCACATTTTTGGCTTCGGGGTGCTGACTGACGAAAAACATCGTCTTATTAAGCAGATCATTGGTATCGACATGGTCCAGAGTCGGCTTCCCGGGACGGCCGAAAAAAAGCAGGTCGGTCGCAGCCTTGTCAAGCCTCGAAATCTGTTCAAGGACCTTGCTGACCACCTCGCGACGCGGGTCGTCCTTGGCGAAATCATCGGACAACACCGTGATGGCACCGCTGATTGCCGTCAGTGGGTTTTTGATCTCATGGGCAATGCCGGCCGACATCTCGCCGACAGAGGCCAGGCGGTCGACCCGCTCCATCTGCTGGTAGTGAAGGGTCTGGAGTTCATCATTGGCCGTACGCAGGCGATCGACCATTGAGTTGAAACTGAGCATCAGGGCACTGACCTCATCATCTCCCTTCGGCACAAGGGTGACGGTCAAGTCGCCTTTTTCAACCTGTGCCATCCTGCCGGTAATCTTCTGCAGCGGCAACCGCACGAAGCGATGAAAGATGAGTGAGATGCCCAAGGTCAAAATCAGTACGATGGCCAGCATGGTGAAGCCGAACAGTTGCGAGGTCTCCAGCAGCTGGGCCTCCATTTCGGCCAGGGAGAGATCAAGGCTCAGGACGCCGATAACCCGCCGACCAGCGCCATGGCAGGGCGTGCAGCGTTTTTCGGTATAGATCGGCTTGACGACACCTACAACTTCGCCGCCACTGGACGCGCGGAAGATGTCGTGTCGCTTGCCACCCAGAAAGGTCGCCAGGCTGTGAGGATCGACCCGGCGCCCTATCTCGTGTGGCTCCGACGATTTGAGGACACGACCATCGGGATGAAAGATCCGTACTCCGGCCAGGCGCGGATCGCTGCCAACAGTTTCCAGAATTTTCTGAACGTCCCTGGTCCTGCCGGCACTCATGGAATTGTTTATGGCACGTTCGATGATCGATATCATCAGGTCTGCCGTGCGCAGGCTGGCATTGGTGGAATGAGTGTGTTCGCGGCGGATATGAAAGAGGGTCACGCTGCCAATAGCGAAAAAAAACAGCAGGAAAGAAAGTATGACGATCCGACCGATCAGGCTCTTAAAAAACATCGTACCCCGTTCTTTAGTGTCTCATCTTTTACAACGTAGGTTTAACGGAAGTCTTGCCAGAGATCTTCTTCTTCGCCGCTGGAGCAAAAACGAACGCCCATTCACTGTAGGATGTTGCCCCATTCAGCTTCTCCAGAGCTTTGGGGAAGCCAGCCCGTCGGAAAGGCGTCAGATCACTACTGCTGCGCACGCCGATAATTCGCTCGGCCGGATCCGTGATCAACTGCCAGTCTGCGCCAGTCATCGGGTCGTTATAGAGCTTACGCAAGTGTCTGACCACACCCGGAAAGCGCGGGTCGCGTAGCAGGTGCTCAAGCTCCGCCGGAAACATTTGCTGCGGACCGTGCTTGACAGCATAGTAACTGGCAAGCGCCTGCTGATACTGCTGACCCCGCCAGAGTAGCTCATCTTCCCGCGCTTGCTGCATGGTGCTACGCAATGATCGGCCCGCCATACTGGCAGACAGCCCCAGAATCACCACCATGACCATAAGCATGATCAGAACAGCACCACGCTGGTCGAATTTTTTTGTTGTGTAAAGCATGGACCTCAAGAACAACCAGCCTCTCAACCTCCTGGCCAATCGACCTTTGTTGCCTGGGATAGAAAGCAATCTTGAGTCAGGTTTACGCATTTTTTGTGAAATGTGTAGACCTGACCCCTAACTCACAGTCGGCCAGTCAAGAATGCAGTTATTATGTCTTTTGGCTTTTCGCTCCCATTCTTTTGCACGTCTGGCTAATCATCTCCTATCAGGTAGGACAGGATTACCTCATCCAGGCTATTTTCGACGACTGGAGAGGGAGGGGCCTCTGCAGTCGGAACAGCTTGAGGTGGCCAGGGAGTTGCACTGGGAACTGGCGCCTTTACTACGGCCGGGGTCGCGACAGGTTGGGCGGGTGGGGCTTGCACGGCAACCGGCGTGGCCGACGGCGAAGGCGCGGCACTTTTCTCTCCTGCTAAAGTCTGGACCGGAATCTTTTTCCCTGCCAGAAAACGGCTTATCACCTCGTCATATTCACCGGACTTGAGACTGCGCAGCATCTGCTTGTGCTGTTCCTTCATCAGCTCCTCAACGACCTGGTCCAGGTTATCGACTTTAGCAATATCGGCGTAAGAGGTTTTTTTCGAGCCGAGGATCGTTCCTCCGTGATAAAGCAGGGTAACGATATTGGGGCTCTTTAGCCCGCTATCCTCCGTTTGGATGTGGTAGAGCTCACCCTTGTAACGAAAGTTATGATTAAAACCGACGACCATTCTGCGGTGCTCTCCGTGTCTATGAATTAAGTGAAAGGTGAAAGGTGAAAGGTGAAAGGAAAAGCCTTTGACCACCTCCGGGTTCTTTGCACCTTATCGTTTTCAACCTTTAGCATTTAACCTTTAACCTCTATCTTTTATCTTTTAACTTTTAACTTTTAACTTTTAACTTTTATCTTTAACTTTTAACCTTTAACCCGCCCATTCTTACACAGGCAAAAAAACAGCGCAAGCCGGCTGATTCAGTGCCCCAAAGCAGCCTTGACCTTGGCCACGGCCTCGATTGCGTCCATAGCATAGATGTCGGCGCCGATGCTATCAGCGTACTCCTGGGTGACGACAGCTCCACCGACCATGGTAAAGACCTTGATCCCGGCGTCCCTGAGTTTGCCCAGGGTTACATCCATCTGTTGCAATGTAGTGGTCATCAGGGCGGACAGACCGACCGCGTCAACGTCCTTTGCCAGTGCGACTTCGAGGATTCTCGTGGCAGAAACATTCTTACCGAGATCAATGACCTCAAAACCGTGGTTTTCGAGCAGGGTGCAAACGATATTCTTGCCGATATCGTGAATATCTCCCTCAACGGTTGCCATGAGGATTCTGCCGAGGGACGGGCCGCTCTCACCTGCGAAGTTTTCCTTGAGATAACCGAACGCAGCCTGCATCGTCTCGGCAGACTGCATAACCTGCGGCAGGAAGATGCGATTGTCGGCAAAGCGGCGTCCGACCTCTTCGAGCCCCGGCAGCAGACCTTCGTTACTGACCGCCATGGAGTCCAGTCCTTCCTGCATGGCCTCCTTGACCAGCGCCACGATACCTTCAGCGTCGCCCGCGACAATCGCCGCAGAGAGGCGTTGGCGAATATCCTGGGGGAGATCCTTATCCACGGATACGGACGTTGCAGTAGCGGCCTGCCCGGCGTAGTGGGCGATATAATCCTCGGCGCGCACATCCTGGCAGAGCAGGACCAGCGCCGAGCGATAAACGTCCATCATCTGTTCATCTTTGGGGTTGATGATCGCCGCCTTGAGACCGGCCTCCAGGGCCATGGCAAAAAATGTCGAAGAAAGCACTGGCCGGGATGGCAGCCCGAAAGAGATATTGCTCACACCCAGGGCTGTCGCTAGACCGAGTTCATCGCGGACCTGGCGCAGGGCACGCAGGGTTTCAAGGGCGCGCTTTTGTTCTGCGGAGACGGTCAAGGTGAGGCAGTCGATCACCAGGTCCTGCTGAGGAATCCCCAAGGCAAGGGCTGCATCAAGGATGCGCCGGGCAATCGCCACTCGTCCTTCGGCGGTTTCCGGAATGCCGGCCTCATCGAGAGTCAGGCCGATAACCGCGGCCCCGTAGCGGCGCGCGAGCGGCAGAATCTGTTTGAGGCTTTTGGCTTCGCCATTGACCGAGTTGATCAGCACTTTGCCATCAGCGGCCTGCAAAGCTCGCTCAAGCGCGACCGGGTCGGAGGTGTCGATCACCAGCGGTGCCGTAGCAGCCCCGCTGACAGCGAAAACGGCTCGTTCCAGGGCGGCGGGTTCATCAACGCCGGGGGCTCCGCAATTGACATCCAGCAAGTGTGCGCCGGCGGCAACCTGGGCTGTCGCTTCACGACGAACATAGGCGGTTTTTCCGGAAAGGAGCTCTGCCGTGTAACCTTTTTTACCGGTGGGGTTGATACGCTCGCCAATCAGGGCACAGGGGGCTTCACCGCCAAAGGCAGCGACGGCGCTTCGACTGGAGAGAAAGCCGCGCCGCGCCGGGGGGGTCCACGCTTGCGAGAAGCTTTCCAACGCCGCGCGCATGGCCCGGATATGCTCGGGTGTCGTACCGCAACAGCCGCCGACAACCCGTACACCAAGGGCGATCAGGCGTTCGTGGTAAGCCGTCATCTCTTCGGGAGTGCCCGGGAACACCGTCTCGCCATCTCTGAGGACCGGCAAGCCGGCATTGGCCTGGGCGATCAAGGGCCGGGGCGTGACTTGACGCATCTGCGCAAGCACATCATGAATACCATCGATACCGAGGCCACAGTTGGAGCCGATCACATCAACCTGCAGGCCATCAAGGGTAACGGCCGCGGCATCCGGCGGGGTACCGAGTACGGTACGGCCAGCGTCATCGAAGGTGAGCTGGGCAATAATCGGCAGGTCGCAGACATCGCGACAGGCTATGATTCCGGCGCGCAGCTCGCGGATATCAAGAAACGTTTCGAAGGTGATCAGGTCGGCCCCGGCGTTAGCCAGAGAGGACACCTGTTCGGCGAAGATATCGACCATCTCCGCAAAACCAGCATCACCGACAGGCTCAACAAAGCGCCCGGTGGGCCCCACAGAGCCACCGACAAAAACCTGGTCACCTGCGGCTTCACGCGCCAGTTCAACCGCGCGGCGATTCAGCTCATCGACCGCATCTTCCAGGCCGTAATGGCTCAGCTTGGCTCGATTGCCGCCGAAGCTGTTGGCGACCAGGATATCGGCACCGGCAGCAGCATACTCGGCATGGATACCAGTGACGGCCTCCGGTGCGACCCGGTTCATCTCTTCAGGACAGCCTCCCGGCGGCAGGCCCCGCTCCTGGAGCAAGGTGCCCATGGCGCCATCAAGGACCAGCACCCGTTCCGTTATCGCTTTGCGAAAATCGTTCATTCGTCTCCCCCTGCCGGCAAGTTGGTCATTTTTCCGGCCGGGGCCAGCCCTTCTTCCACCAGGCTGAAATCGGGGCTGATCGGCTGGCGCAGATCAACATGCCCCTTGAGCGTTGCAGCCACAGTTCCTTCTACCAGAATCTGCATCTGGCGCAGATGAGGGAAATTAACGGCCAGAGTATCGGCCAGGCCATAAGTCGTGAGCAGTTCACTCTGGGTTCCGCCGGGATGTGCGGCGATGAGCTCATGGCTGAAATCAAGGCTCACCAGGCTGCCGTCGACTACAAGATCGCGTAGCGCGACCTGCTCAGGCAAAATCGGCGCGAGGTCACCCTGCGGACCGGCGATCAGTGCCTGGATCATCTCGCGCAGGCAGTCTTCCTCCACCTGACATTCGTTGATCGCACGCGCTTCCGCAACCAGGGCCTTGCCGTCATGCGATGCGAAGTAGAGGAGTACCTCCCGGGTCGGTTGTGACGATGTCCCGTCCGCGACCGGAGACGGCTGAGACTCTTCTTGTGCTCTGAAGTGACCAATCACAAGACCAATGGAGAAGAGCAGAACAACGAGCCCCCCCCACATGGTCAGACGCCTGCGCCATGATTTCTGCCGCGGGGTGTGTGGTTTATGATGAGTTCTGGACATTAATTCAACCTGGTTTCGTGATCGAGTTGCGGGTAAAGGCCGGAGGTATTTTTGGCTCTCCCCCTCCCTGACCTGGAGTAACCGGGGATACCAATAATGAGAAAACTGAGCGGCGGCTCAGGTCGCTTCAGTCAGTGAAGCCATGCCCCGGAGTCAAAGACGCCAATGACTCGTCCCGGCCCTCTTTTATTGAGCTCTCAGCAGTTGTCAACTCTAGTGAGCAAGCGGGGAAAAGTCAAGAATTATGGCGGTTTTTTAACCTTTGTTGCATTCTGTAAAAATGCTAGTATATTCAGGCGCGGACAAGGCAGAAAACCTGAGAGGCTCCAATGAATTTTTCAACAATCATAGATTTTCTAAAACAGTTTGAAACGACCAAAATCATGATCTACCTTCAGGAGGCGGATCTGAGAACGGTCATGGAGCACCCCTACTTTCTGGCCGGGGTCGGCATCTTGGCCGTCATTGCTTACTTCATGCGCTGGCGGTTGTTACTGGTTACGGTGATGACCATTACCGGCTTTATCTACCTGCTCGGCTACACCCTCTCCCAGGGGACGTCTCTGGAGGGCGGCATGCCGACCGACTCACTCGTCGTCCTGATCGGCGGTGGCGCGTTTATTGTTTTCATGGCCATCTATTTACTCTTCATCCGGAACGATTAACTGCGTAAACTTTCCGGGCAAGACCTTCAAAGTCCGGCAAAACTTTCACCGGGTCGGTTGGCTCGGGTTGCAGTATTCAACCAGGAATGCTATCTTCCCTCCTGGCTTCAAAGACCGCGCAAGTCTTCGGCGTAGGTGACAAAACCCGGTTGAAAAGTATAAAAAGTTGAGGTTCTCATGGCTTTTGCTCTCAAAAAACGCGATTTCTTTCTGGTCGGAATAGCCATCGTAATCCTGGCTTTCCTCTGGCAAGCCCCACCTGAGTCGACCAGTCGCGTACCTTTCGATGATGATCACCGCCAGTACTATGACATCGTTAAAGCTGAAGGTAAAAAAGCTGCCGAGAAATTCTGCGAGCAGTGCCACAACAAGGACGATATAGCCTTCCCGGAAGGGCACCCGGCCAAGTATCGCTGTCTCTTCTGTCACAAGCTGGAAAACCCCTGAGAGCCCCCCGGGATATCTAGCCAAGCAACACCGTCATTTCACCATTCACGCTCACCCTCGCCGGCGATATCTTCACAGCCCCCTCTAACTTCCGAATATTTATTACTTTAATTTCAGACACTTATATCTACAAAGGAGCATTTTAATCTTATTGGCACAGGCATTGCTATCTAGTTAGATTCTCATGCCAATGGACGAGACGAGTTCACAAGAACAATCAACAATGGAGTCGAGCATGCCAAGAGCACTGGACAACAGGAAGACCGGAACACAGTTCAACATCATGGACACCTTGCTCTATATTCTGGCTGGGAGTTCCATGGCCATCATCAGCGTCTCTTTCCTGCTCTGGTTGCGCTTCTAGCCTTTTGACTCTACATTCTAAAAAAAACTAAACCCGGCTGATTGGCCGGGTTTTTTGTTGCCTACGGATTGATTCTGAGGGTCAATGATCGTGCGAGATGAGGGCTCGCCCTCATTCAACCAGACGCGTCACAAACCCCGGACGATGACACGCTTCGCATAACGGCTCGCCAACTCGGCAAAGGACTGGAGCTGTCCGGGTGTATAGGGGGTCGATTGCTGCGCTTTCTCACAAAGCGCGTGCTCCGGATGATATTGCTGCAACGCCCAGAGCGGAGCGCCATCAATCAGCCCACCCAGTTTGACGATGACCTCCTCGTCAACCCAGCCGGGAACACAGGTCGTTCGATACTCCATTTCAACAGCTGCCCCGGCACAAAGGCGTATGGTCTCAATCAGCTTGTCCGGTGAAACCGCTCCCGTATGCAGCTCAGGATAACGCTCCGGGGTGGTCTTCAGATCGATGGCCAGATAATCGACCAACTCCTCGTCGATCAGCTTATCGACCACCTGAGGGGCCAGCCCGTTGGTGTCAAGCTTCACGGCTAACCCTAGCGACTTGACCTCTTTGAGGAAAGGGAGCAAACCACCATCAAGGGTTGGCTCTCCGCCCGAGACAACGACACCATCAATAAAAGAGCTACGATCGGCCAGGTCGGCCAAAAGGTCGGTGGGATCAAGATCGGGATAAGTGTCCGGCTCGAGGACCAGAGGAGGATTATGGCAGAAGGGACAGGTCAGATTACACCCTCCCCAGAATACCAGAGACGCAATCCGCCCGGGGAAATCGAGCAGACTCGTCCCTTGAAAACCTTTGATACCCATAATAGTTACATTGAGTGATAGCCCCTGGCGGGGCTGTCAACACAGAAGCCTAACCTCTGCCTTCTTCGACAATATACTCCTGGCGATCCTTGAACTCTTCCTTCTTGCCCTTGTTCCATTGTTGGACAGGACGAAAGAAACCACAAACACGGGAGTAGACTTCTGTTTTGGCATTACACTTGGTTGACATGTTGTACTCCTTAGATTTTTTTACTTTCTACACCAGACTGACAATCAGGACACCCACAACCTTTAATTTACAGGGATATGCAGGATGAATAGGAAAAGCTTCACAAGCAAAAGCTAAAAAGCTTTGATTTGTCTGCCTTGCCATCCTGTCCATCCCTGTTAATAAGCCCTTGATTCAAATGGCTGGGCCTTTTAAGCCGCCTGTACCTCATGTGTGTGCGGGCAGGCGAAGTGCTCACCCTGAATATAGCCATGCTCAGGGCAGATGGTGAAGGTCGGGCTGATGGTGAAATAAGGCAGATGGAAATTTTCGGCAATCCGCCGCACCATCAGACGGGCACTCTGCCAATCGTCAAGCCGCTCGCCCAGGAAACCGTGAAAAACCGTACCGCCGGTGTAAAGGGTCTGCAACGAGTCCTGATGGGTGAGTGCTTCGAAAATATCGTCAGTCGTGCCAACGGGCAGCTGGGTCGAGTTGGTGTAGTACGGCTCGGAGTCACCAGCAGTGATAATGTCTGCGTAGAGCTCGCGGTCAGCGCGGGCCAGCCGGAAGCTGGTGCCTTCTGCAGGAGTGGCTTCGAGATTATAGAGATGACCGGTTTCTTCCTGGAAGGCTTCCAACTGGCTGCGCATGAACTGCAGTGTGCGCACGGCCATACTCTTGCCTTCGGTGCTGTCAATCCCCTTACCGACCAGGTTGAGCATCGCCTCGTTCATGCCGAGCAGACCGATGGTGGAAAAGTGGTTGTCCCAGTAGCGGCCACTGCGTTCACGAATTCCCTGCAGGTAAAAACGACTGTAGGGGTACAGGCCTTCGTCGGTGAGCCGCTCCAACTGCTTGCGCTTGATCTCGAAGGATTCGTAAGCCATACGCATCAACTCTGAGATCCTGGCGAAGAACCCTTCCATATTCTCAGCCTGATACGCTGCGCGCGGCAGGTTGAGGGTAACCACTCCGATCGAACCGGTCAGTGGATTCGAGCCGAACAGGCCGCCACCGCGTCGTCGCAGTTCGCGATTGTCGAGCCTTAACCGACAGCACATGGAACGGGCATCTTCCGGGTCCATGTCGGAATTGATGAAGTTACTGAAGTAGGGGATACCGTACTTGGCGGTCATCTCCCAGACCGGCTGGAAACGAGGGCTGTCCCAATCAAGCTCCTTGGTGATATTGACAGTCGGGATCGGGAAGGAGAAGATCCTCCCGGATGCGTCACCGTCCATCATCACTTCGCAGAAAGCCCGGTTGAAGAGATCCATCTCGTCCTGAAAATCGCCGTAAGTGGCATCCATCAGCTTGCCGCCGACGATGACCGCCTCCTGGCCGACATCACGCGGTGGAGAAAGATCAAGGGTGATATTGGTAAACGGTGTCTGGAAACCGACCCGGGTCGGTACGTTCATGTTGAAGATAAATTCCTGCATCGACTGGCGGACTTCATGGTAGGAGAGCCCGTCGTAGCGGATGAAGGGGGCAAGCAGGGTATCAAAGTTGGCAAAGGCCTGGGCCCCGGCAGCTTCACCCTGAAGGGTATAGAAGAAATTGACAATCTGGCCGAGGGCGGTGCGGAAATGTTTGGGCGGTGCACTCTGAATCTTGCCATAAGCGCCACTGAACCCTTTCAAGAGCAGATCCTTGAGATCCCAGCCACAACAATAGACCGAGAGCATGCCGAGATCGTGGATATGGAAATCGCCCTGGCGATGGGCATCAGCGACGTACTGCGGGTAAATCTTGTTCAGCCAGTAGTTACTGGTAACATTCGACGCGATATGGTTGTTAAGGCCCTGCAGGGAGTAACCCATGTTGGCGTTCTCGTTGACCCGCCAATCCTCCTGGGTAAGGTAGGAATCCATCGACTCGATAGATTCCTTGATGAAGGTCCTGGTTTCACGCAGGGATGCGTGTTGCTGGCGATAGAGGATGTAGGCTTTGGCCGTTTTGGCGTGGCCGTTCTCAATCAGGATCTTCTCGACCAGATCCTGAACATTCTCTACCGTCGGAACACGCCCGTCCTTGTAGATAACCCCCAGGATGCCGACCACCTGCCGACCGATTCCAGCGACCATCTCCATATCGGAGCCACCAACGGCCTTGACCGTCTTCTGAATGGCCGAGACGATCTTCTCTTCTTCAAATGCGACTAGCCGACCGTCTCTCTTGCGAATAAATTCCAGCAATGCAACCTCCCCCACATTAAAAAAACACTTTTTGAAAAGTATCACAAAGCCGGGAGAGGACAAAGAGAAAAAACACAACATATAGACAAAAAAACCGTATTTCCGTACTACATATTGTGCAAAAACAGGTGGACAGCCTGTGGATTAGCTGACGACAACAAACCCTAAGCAGGTAAGATTCTTGACCCATGCAAAATTCCCATGTAAAAATTTGCATCAGCTACCTACCTGTGAGGAACACTTATGACTGAACTTGCCCGTTTCGGGATTTCCATCGAACAACGCCTGCTGGAGAGCTTCGACCAGCTGATTTCCGACAAGGGCTACGTCAACCGCTCCGAGGCAATTCGCGACATGATTCGTAACGCCCTAGTCGAAGCCCAGGTGGAACGAGCCGACACGACTCCGACCGTTGGCACCGTCACGCTGGTCTATGACCACCACACCCGCGACCTCTCGGACAAACTGACGGAACATCAGCACTCTCATCACGATGCCATCGTTTCCGCCCTGCATGTCCACCTCGACGCCCACCACTGCCTGGAAGTCGTTGTGGTTCGCGGCACGGCCTCCCAGGTCAGGCGGCTGGCCGATGAATTGATCGGCACCAAGGGAGTGAAGCACGGCAAGCTGGTTATGACGACGGCGGGCCCGGAGATTTGACGAGGAGTTGCGCTACAGAGCAATTGAACCCACGGCTTGAATCGAAAGTTGGCGGCGCAATAATTAATTACGGTGACACAATAGTATTGTGTCACCGTAATTTGTTGTGTTGCCGTAATTTAAAACCGGGCCAGTAACAAAATGATTGAAAATTGCCCGACAGTTTTGACAAAAAGCCAAGCAGAATCAGCATGACCTAAACTCGGAGGCGAGAATGGGAGGTTACACTTTGAAGGCGCCCATCTCCTCTTCAAGCGCGGCTGTCTGTCGCGTCAGCGTCTCGACGACCTCATCAAGTTCCCGGGTACTTTGCGAATTTGCCTCGGCGATCTCACGCAGTTCGGAAAAGAGGTTCAAGACCAGCTTGCTGCGCTCGTTCTGGCTGTGGGTGGCATCGTTGATCTGCTCGATCATGGAACGGATATTCTCAATGTGTGCGCTGATCTGCCGGCTGCCCTTTGCCTGCTCTGCGGTGCTGTGCTTGACCAGAGAGGCAATTTCACGCATTACCTCAGAAGCTTTGGAGAGATCCTCGTTGCCCTTGCCCTGCTGACTTGCGGAGCTGGAAATCTGCTCGAGCATGATCTTGACCTGGTTGATGGATGAGGTGATCTGCTGGCTCCCTTGCGACTGCTCATGGGTGGCGCGCATGATACCGCGCACCTGGTTCGCAGCCGCCACAGAGCTTTCTTTGATCTGCTCCAGGGCCAACCGGGTCTGCTGGGAGCGGGAGACTTCTTCATGGACACGGTCCCGCCCGGCATTCATTGCCTTGACTGCCGTCTCCGTTCCAGACTGAATGCTGGTGATGATCTCAGCGATCTCCCTGGTAGAGGTTGCAGAGCGATCGGCCAGTTCGCGAATCTCCTCAGCGACGACGGCGAACCCCCTGCCGTGCTCTCCGGCCTGGGCGGCGATGATTGCCGCGTTAAGCGCCAAAAGACTCGTTTGGTCGGAGACATCGTCGATAACGGTCAAAATCTTGCCGACTTCTTCAGAATTCTGCCCGAGTTCCAGCATGGCATTGCCCGCGTGATCGACCAGCTCACGGACCTCATTGATGCCGCTGATCGACGCTTCGACCACCGTCATCCCCTGCTCGGCATCGGTGGACGCCTTCTCTGAAAGCGTATTGGTTATCTCGGCGGTCTGTTTGATCTCGCGAATTGAAACATCCATCTGGCTTACCGAAGAAGCCGTTTCACTCGTTGCGGAGGAAAGAGTCTCAATGTTGCCGAATATCTGCTGGCCCGTTGTCGTCATTTCGATGATGGAAGTAGAAACCTCATCGATGGTCGTAAAAAGTCTGTCTACCTGACCAACGATTTCCTCGATAGTCGCACTCAATTCGAGTGACGCAGAGGAACTCTCCTCGGCAGAAGTGACCAGGGAAGAAGTGCTTCTGGCGACATCGGCAGCAGATGAGTCGATGTCCTTCAGCGCCGTGAAGGAGTCTTCCAGAGCATGGTCCTGGCGAGCAACGCCCTCACTGACGCCATGGGAAGAAACTTTGATTTTTTCCGTAGCCTCGACAATATCCGATGCCCCCGAACGCGTGCGCAGCACCATTTCTCTAAGTCGCTGGACAAACCGGTTAAAGCCGTTCCCGAGTTGACCGATCTCGTCTCCGGAACCAACCTTGAATGACTTGGTCAGGTCACCTTCCCCGTCGGCAATTTCCTCGGCAATACTCGTCATGTCCTTGAGCGGGGAGGTCATCTTTTTGACACCGACCAGGGTCAGGACAGAGCCCGCCAGCACCAGAAGGGCGGACAGGCCGAGTGCTGAAAACAGGCCCTCACGGATGCGGCCCTCCAGGATCTCACGCGTCAGCCCCATTCTGACCAAGCCGAGACGCTGGGGTTCTGCCGCCGTGGCCTCCTGCTCCAGGGTGTCGCCAAAAGAGTCCTCTTGAGTCTGGCTGAAAATGGGTACGTCGATCTCTATAAACCCGGCGCCTTTGTTTTTAACCTCGAATTGCGTGATCTCGGCATTGTTGTCGCGCGGCTTGAATTTGTCGGGAAGGGGGGGGATCGTAAGTTCAGACGTTCGGGTTTTTGATGCCAGTGGCACTTCTGCCTGGTTGAGGATAACCATATAGGCGACGGACTCTTCTGAAAAAGCGCTGACAACGAGTTGCTGCAGAGCTTCTCGATCCTCGACATAAAGGTCGTATTCGCAATTCTTGGCAACCATATCCGCCAGTGCACGACCGTGCCGTACCAAATCGTCACCACCCGTCGAGGCTTCACGCCGAACCTGGTAAAACGTGACGATCAACACCGTCAAGAGCACCAGGAGAATGGTGAAGAAACTGAATTTATAGGCGAGCCCCATTCTCTTTTTCACAATACAGAAAAGCCTTTCAATAGACCTTTGTCGCGCCCTCGACCAGTGCCGAGGCAAGGCGCAGTTTCATACGATCAGCGGACTTCATATTCAGAGAATAGCGAATCTTTCTGGGGTATACAGGCGCCAGCTCGGCAACCTTCGCCCCGTTCAAAATGTCCAACGCCAGCTCGCCGCACTGGACTCCGATATCCTCGTAATCGCGATCGAGGGCGTAAAGCGCACCCGCCTTGACCCACGCTTCAGACAGGCCAACAAACGGGATTCGGTTGCGAAAGGAGAAGAGCAGGACCTTCTGGGCCGTTTTCGATGTGAGGGCAACCTTGTCAGCGATACCCAGCAACACATCAACATCATTGCCGAAACCTTCCAGAGCCGGCATCAACTCATTGGGAGCGGAGACCGTCCGTCCTTCGATCTTGACATTTCTGCCGAGAGCAACATCCGAAAAAGAAGCAATCTTGGCGCTGTTTTCCTGCGGGTTGTAAATGATACCGACTGTAGTCGCCCGTGGCAAGAAACGCTTCATCCAATCAAGTTGAATTTCGATCGGGATTTCCAGAGACACGCCGGTCATGTTGCTGCCCCCTTGCTTCAGATCCATGACCATCCCGGCAACGATCGGCGTATTATCAATAATTCCGGAAGCTTCGTCAACAGCTAAAGAGCCGAGGGCGACCACGAGGTCCACCCCCGAGGTTGCCACCTGACTGAGCACCTTGGCCCTCTCTGCCTTCTCTTTAGACATCTGGAAGCGAAGCAGTTCCACATCACCGGCCTGGCTGGAAAAGTAATTTTCCAACCCTTGCGCGGCGGCCTTGAAAGGGGCTTGCCCGGAGCCGACCAGCACGGCGACCCGACGATCTTCCGCCAGTGCGGAAGCGGGAGCCATGAGGCCTGTCAGCGTTAACAGCAACAAGCCTTTCAGAAACAGTTTTGACCAAAACATTTATTATCCCCCCTCTTTCGATTAAAAAGCGAAAGAGACCTTGAAACGGTAGCTCCGCCCATCCTGTTCAATCGTCCTCTGCTCGTTCTCGGTACTTCCAGGGACACCGTACTCTTTATCAAACAGGTTGTAAACGCCGGCAGAGAGTTCAAGCCCCTGGTACAGGCCCTGGTTGAAGAGGTTGAGGTTAGTTATGGCATAGCCGCCCGTGTCCCCGCCATAGATGAGCTTGCGGCTACTGGTGTATTGTTCTTCTATGCTGCAGAAAAGCAGTTCTTTCCAGACGGGGACGATCAGGCCGGCCTTGACCAGGTGCTTGGGAGAGTTGCTGAGGCTGTTGCCATCATCATCTTCCGAACGCTGGTAGGCGTAGTTGAGTTGACCGGTGGCATCAAAGGGAAGCTTCGCCTCCAGCTCCATTTCCAGCCCCCAGGCTTCAACCTCACCGGTATTGTCGAATTTATACACAGTGTCACCGTCATAATTGATGCCATCTTCAACCTGATCGATCAGGTCGTCGATTTCATAATAGTAACCGGACAGGGATGTGCGCACATTGTCACCGAGATACTGTTCCAGGACGAGTTCAATACTTTCTATGGTCTCCGGGTCCAGGTCGGGATTGGCATTTGCAGAATAGCCATCGTCATTGTAGTACAGCTCATAAACATTCGGCGCACGGAAAGCCTTGCCGTAAAGGAGCTTCACCGTGGTTTTTTCCAGCGGGGTATAGATCAGGGCAATCCGGGGATTGGTCGAGCTGCCGGAAACCGAATAGTCGTCGTGGCGTAAGCCGACGTTGACAGTCAGATTATCGAAAAGCTTAAATTCGTCCTGCACATAAATTGCCCAATAGTCGGAATCTTCTTTCGAATCGAGAACCCGCGAACTGGGATCATCGCGATCATCATCGTAGCTCTGGTCCTGCTTGATATTGTCCTGATATTCGGCGCCGAGGATAAGGTGATGTTTTTCAGCGACCATCTTGGTCATCTGCATCTCTGTGCCCCACCAGTTGCCTTCGGCTTCATCCTTGCCGTAAACAGCATAGGGTGGATCGCCTGGGTCGGCCCAGTCATAAGGGTAAACACCTTCGTATTCATAGTGGTCGTAGTAGGCACGAGCAACCACCTGCAGACCGTTTTCGTAGGTGTTGTCGTACTTAAGGTCGACGTAATAGCGCTCATCGCTCTCCCACGCAGGGGAGGTGTTGAACATGGTGGCCCAGGGCGCCGTTGGATAGTCTTTGTCTCGCTTGTTAGCTAAGCCGGACAGGGTCCAATCGGCAAAAGAAAGATTCAGGTAACCGTTATAGAAGTCCTCACCATCGCGGCCATCGGCCAGACCGTTATTGGTGTCCGGATCATCAAACTCGCGGTAGAACCAGTCTTCGCCCCGGACATCGCCGGCGGTTCCCGAAATCAAGACTTCGAGGCCATTGGCATACCTGTCGCCGTAGCTGAGCCTGCTGACCAGAGCATCCTTCTCGGTCTCGCCGGAAGCAGCGATTTCGGCCCCCTGATAGTCACGTCCACGCTTGGTAATGATGTTGACAACACCGAAGAATGCGCTGGTGCCGTACAGGGAGGAGCTGGGGCCGCGAATAACCTCGACCCGGTCTATGAGGTCGATATCCAGGCCGAGTTCGTTGCCGACCACGCCGCTCATGTAAATATTGTCGTTGACCCTGTGACCGTTGATCAAAAACAGCAGCCGGGTATTGTAATCCCCGGGGCGACCGAACCCGCGCACTCCGACATGACCATTAAGCCGGTCATTGGTGACATAGAATCCTCTCAGACCGTTGAGGAGGTCTGACAGGGTCCGGTAACCGAACTTCTTGATCTCGTCTGAGGTGATAATGCTGGTCGAAGCAGGGGCCTCGGTCACCTTCTGATCATATTTCGACGCGCCGAAGACCGATGGAATCTCTTCAAAGAGCGACAATTCACTGCCAAGACCATCGCCAAAACCGTCATCGGACTGGGCGATTGCCTGAGGAACGCTGACAAGCAGCAGGACCAGCGCCAGCAGCAACATCTGGTAAAGAGAACGAAATTCTGTTTTCATTTTAAACCTCCCTATAGCTAATCTGAACCAAACAAAAAAGACGGACCGGAATAACCAGCCCACATGATATTGAACTCGCTGTTCTAACGTTATAATTTTAGGTGACAGGCAACTTAACCTTCCACGCCCTCATATTCGGTATTGCCGGTGAGGGTCTCGGGCCGAAGTTGATCTGTTTCCTAGTCACCACTTAATTGTTGCTGCCGCTCTTCTCTCACGGTTGCCGGAGAGCAAAATAAAACCGCCTTGCAGCGCTAGAGGCCAAAGGCGGTATCATCAAAAGTTACTTACGCAACATATGAATTCTCTTTGGCGGCCCGGCTGCCCGCGAGGGGTCCGTGGCTTTGTGTCCCTGGATTACTCCAGGTTTACTTTTTGTCCTGAGAAACTTGAATGTCAGCAATTGTGCATAAAATGTGCCGACAACTACAGAAACCGTAGCAACAATATGTTTTAAGTGTTTATATTCAACAACTTACATTGTCAAATAAGACAATACCGCCTGACACTTTTTATGGGGGGGGGCACACAATATAGCTGCATGGTGTCTTTTTTTGTCACAGATAAGGCTACCTGACAGACAATTAATGTCAGAAAACATTATTTTCCCGAGAGAAGAACCTGGTGCGCCGAAAGGATAGCAGCTGTAAACCAATTACGGTGACACAATAGTATTGTGTCACCGTAATTAATTCATGGCAGACCATGGCAATCATTTTCCCCCGAGAAGCCACTCCCTGGCAGTTTTTTCACTCTCAAAAATTTCAACGTTGTAGCCGCGATTTTTGGCAACCGTAACCGTGAAATTGTTGCTTTCCCGGGAGCTTTCGTTCACATCGACAATTGCCGCCTTGAAAGACCTTTCCCAACCAAAGCTGCCTGGTGATTCAGCCAGCCCATAGGCAGACATTGTCGGCAACCGGCCAGTCAAGTTGACAACAACCAGCACCTTCGACAATGCCTTTTCCCGACACAGGTGGCCAAGCTTTTCCCAGACGCAGATCGCACTGCTTAGCTCTTCTCCGCAAACCCTTGTCCCCGAAACCTCCACCCTGAGGTACTCGGGCTTTTCTTCTACCAAAACATCATAAGACACAATAACTTCCCTTCAGCTTACGGATTTTTCTACTCTAATAGAGACGATGCTACCAAGGCCCCCTGGATATCATTTTTTTAATTTGTTTTCACTTAAAAACTATCGATAAAGTTACCTATGAGATTGCGGCACCACTTTTGAACGCCGTAAAACGACCCGTACACCAACCCCCGAGCTAACAAAAAAGCCCCACAGCCAGGAGGGGGCTGTGGGGCAAAGGGTTTCGCTATTTTTAGGAGGTAAAAAATGAATCGCTCTGTTCTGTGATTTATATATCACCTTTTTAGTCAGACATGTCAAGCAAAGAGTGAATGATTTGAGAATAAGTCAAGAAAACCTCCTAAGGAAGCTCTCTGCGTTCAACTCCGTTAAAAGCGCCATCATTCTTTTTGTCTCGTAACTGGCCCGTAGCAACGACAATCCAACCATCAGAACGTTTGAACCTGACGACTTCGCCGCGTGAAAGAAAAACGTTAAGGGCCGCCTTGGCAATTCTACAGAGGGTGCCATCTTTCAGCTCAACAAGAAGAAGTTCACTTTTACCCATCATAAACCTGTCACGATACGGTTAACCTGCCTCACGACAGGACTGGCTTCACATACAAAACTGAACGGGATGCTAAAAGAAAATGTCGACCCAGTCAAGACATTATAAAGACGCAAAACATATGATCGGAAACTGTTTTGTAGCTTTTCTGATTTATGGTGGAAAAGTTATACAGGTCTGCCAAGGAGACTGTCAGGAAACGAGCCGCCTGTTTTCATCTTAGACGTTAAGAATCTCCACCTTCCCCCCACCGTGCCCAGCCGCAACCACGGCAACCGTCAAGCGCACAGCGCACAGCGCAAACTTTCCTTTGCCGTTCATCAACAACGCTGATCTCCCAGACCTGGGAGGAGCGTCCGAGATGAACCGGCCTGGCGATGCCGGTGACCAGCCCCTTACGCACCGGCCGCAGGTGGCTGGCGTTGATCTCCTGGCCGACACAAACCCAACGTTCGGGATCGACACAGAGGCACGCTGCGATACTGCCGAGGGATTCTGCCAAGGCGACTGAAGCGCCGCCATGCAGCAGTCCGACAGGCTGGGTGGTTCGATGATCAACCGGCAGGGTTCCGACCAGATAATCGTTGCCGAGCTCTGTCAACTCGATGCCGAGATGTGCCAGCATATTGTTTGCACAAAGCGACTCAATCTCTTTGAGTTGATATTTTTAAACCCAGACAGTTTCGCTCATCGCTTTCCTGCATAGCAGTAATCACTTCCGGAGCCCTCCAAGATCAACCGGAGAATCCACTCGTGACTCCGCGAGCCAGGGGTGGCAGCTTTAAATCTTGACCGCCGCCATGACAAAGGCCGGGTTGAACGCTTCGAACATCTTGTAATCAGTCAGTGGCCTGGTTCGCGAAATGTTAACCGTGGTCACTTCCAGCTCGTAGCCGGCATTCTCGAAAAATTCGGTTGCGGCGGTCAGGGTGTCGAGGGTCACGGCATTCAGCACCACTCTTCCACCGGTTGGCAGGCGGCTATCGGCCGCTTCCAGAATCTTCCAGAGATGACCGCCGGAGCCACCGATAAAGACCCGGTCAGGGTCCGGCAGATCATCCAGACAAGCCGGAGCGTCTTCAGCGATCGGGGTAATATTACGGGAGTTGAATTTTCTCAGGTTCTCCTTGAGGTAGGCGAGACACTGGGGATTTCGCTCAACCGCAAACACCCTGCCGTTCGGCATGAGCTGGTCAGCCTCAATGCTGACCGAGCCAGAACCGGCACCAATATCCCAAAGGATCATGTTATGGCACAGGCGCAACTTTGCCAGACTCACA
>CAZXBD010000256.1:0-14255 GCA_964638305.1 uncultured Geobacteraceae bacterium
CACCCCACCAACCACTTCTCCCTCACCGTCCAATTCGGCCATACCGCGCCGTAATTCCGGGCCGATGGTCACCCGAGCCAGGTCACGCACCAGGATTGGCGTGCCACGACTGTCAGTACCGACGACAACTCTTTCGATGTCATGAACTGACTTCAGATAGCCTAACCCTCGAACCATGAATTCGGTCTCGGCCATCTCCACCAACCGCCCGCCGACATCATTGTTGGAGCGCTGGATTGCTTTTTTTATCTGCGGGATGGTGAGGTGGTAAGCCAGCAGCCGGTCCGGATCAACTTCAATCTGGTACTGCTTGACGTAACCGCCGACTGCGGCAACTTCTGCAACGCCCTTGACACTGGTCAGTTCATAGCGCAGGAACCAGTCCTGAATGGCACGCAGCTCCTGGAGATTGTGCTGGTCACTTTCCAGAACGTACTCATAAACCCAACCGACTCCGGTCGCATCAGGGCCAAGACTTGGCGTCACCCCGGCAGGCAGACGGCCGGCCGCGTAGTTAAGATATTCGAGAACCCGCGAACGGGCCCAGTAGAGGTCGGTACCATCGTCAAAAATGATGTAAACAAATGACAGGCCAAAAAAAGAATACCCGCGCACGGTTTTCGCTCCGGGAACGGCCAGCATCTGTGTTGTCAGCGGGTAGGTGATCTGATCTTCAATCACCTGTGGTGCCTGTCCAGGGAACTCGGTAAAGATAATGACCTGTACATCAGAAAGATCAGGGATCGCGTCAATCGGCGTGTTGACCATCGTATAGGTGCCACCGATGACGATGAAAAACGTCAACATGACCACTAAAAATTTGTTCTGGATTGACCAGTCGATAATTTTCTCTAGCATTTCAGACCCTTATCTTGAGAGGAAGTCATGGCGTCTGCCCTTTACTTGAACAGATCCTCAAGGTTTTCCTCGGAGTTGACTTTGGGCTTGTCATCCATAAACAGATCATCGGTCTTATTATCGACTCCGTGCTCGTGAACGGCTGGAACCGGAGGGCTCTTCGGTTCCAGCATCTTGGCTATCGCCTCACGAAGTTTACTCTCCGAATCAAGCATGAACTGCGCGCTGGTAACAACATGTTCATCCTCGAGCAATCCCTGCACAATTTCAATATCTCCATCATTACCCTGTATCCCGGTTTTAACTTGGCGTGGTTCAAATTTACCCTCGCCGAGCGCAACAAAAACAGTCTGTTTTTCGCCGGAATGCAGAACAGCTTCAACCGGAATTGTCAGGGCATTTTCAACCAATTCTGATTCGAGCCGGATATTGACATACATGTCCGGCTTCAAGGTAAAGTCCGGGTTGTCGATATCGAAACGTGCCTTGACTGTACGGGTTTTTGGCTCGACGAAGGGGTAGATATAACTGACTTCGCTTTCGATCGGCTCACTGCCGACATAAGGCAGGATGATCCTGGCCTTCTGGCCAACCTTGACCCAGGGAAGCTCGTATTCATAGATGTCGGCGTACACCCAGACTTTCGAGATATCGGAGAGAACCAATACCTCCATGCCGCTCTTGATGAATTGTCCTTCCATGACCATTTTCATAGTTACGATGCCGTCATTAGGAGCATAAAGCGTCAGAGTCTTGGCGACCTCGCCACTCTTTTCCAGACGAGCTATCTGGCTGTTGCTGATATCCCAGAGTTTAAGCCGTCTGCGCGAAGCATCCAGAAGACGCTTGGCACCGTCTGCGATCGAAGGGAACGGTGATTGGGCGAGCGATTGGCGGTTGTTGCGGGCAAGCAGAAACTCTTCCTGTGCGCTGACCAGCGCAGGACTGTAGATCTCCAACAAGGGCGAGCCCTTTTTGACGAACTGCCCGGTTTCATTGACGTAGAGGCGTTCAACCCAACCATCGATCTTACTGTTAACAGAAAACTGTTTCGGCTCATCGTAGCCAACCAGGCCGACTGTACGAACCGTTCGGCTCAAGTCTTTGCGCTTGACCGGCGCCATGCGGACGCCCATATTTTGCGAGGTGACCGGATCAATGGAGATAATAGAGCCTGTGGCAGCTTCATCTTCATAGACCGGCACGAGATCCATCCCCATCGGCGACTTGCCAGGCTCGTCGCGGATATAGGTCGGGTCCATCGGTGCCGCCCAATACTTGATCTTGCGCTCACCGGCAGGTTTGGATGAAGCCGCAGCTCCTGCGGACTTTAATGGTGTCAACTCCATATTGCAGATGGGACATAACCCTGGTTCATCAGTAATAACCATGGGATGCATACCACAAGAGTATTGCTCTACCGACTGATCCGCGGCATCTGCCGAAGCCGGCATAACCAGTTCAGCGATAGCATCCAGCTCGTCATTCACGGGACCTGTCAAGGTCAGACCGAGGGCCAGACTGGCGATGGCAACGACAAGGGTTATGGACAGGATGTAACGGCTTCTTTTACTCATAATTATCCTCAAAAGCGCGTGTTTGAATGCTTACTTGGTCAAGTCGGATGGTTGCTGGTCCGCAACCTGTATTGCCGGGCCGATTAAGGGCAGCGTTGATTCAGCTTCGAGCCATGCCAGGCTTCGCATATATTCTGAGCTTAACCGATAGAATTCCATCTCCGCCTGGTATGTTGTCATGAGCGCATCAAGCAAGCTGATGAATTCAACCTTGCCAACCTGGTAAGAACCAAGAGCGGCCTGAAAACTCTGACTGGTCTGCGGAATGATCCCCTGTCGGTAGAGTTCGGTCTGCTGATGAGTCTCTTCCATACGGGCATAAGCGTTCTGAATGGACTGGGCAACACTGCTCTTAAAATCCTCTGATTGCCGCTCGGCCATACGCACCGCTGCCATAGCCTCTGCTGTCGCAGCCCGTCTTTTCTCACGGTAGATCGGCAGGTTAAAACTGATGCCGGCACTAACGAAATCGGTGCCTTCATCAGGTAGGTCATCATCCCGGAAGCGCCAACTGGCCCAGAGTGTCATATCCGGGTAATCGTCAAGCTTTGCCAACTTCTTCTGGTAGCGGTAACGTTTGATAAGTGCCTGATATGCAGAATTCAGAGGACGCTTTTCTTTACCAGCTTTCTGAAAGGTTTCCAGACTTTGCTCCGGCGTCACCAACTCAAGTTCTTTTGGGACAGTGTAAGTTCCGCCAGAAGGACGATTCAACAAGCGATTGAGCTCGGACTGAACAACGGAACGCTGTTGCTGCAAGGCCATCAATCGCTCCATGAGTCGTGATCTTTGCACCTGCGCCTTGAGTACATCCTGCTGCAACCCTGAACCGGTTTCATAGCGGACCTCCGTCAGGCGAATGATGTCATCAACCAGGGCCATATTACGTTCCGTCACGGCAATGGCCTGTTCTTTAAAATAAAGACGGTACCAGGCATCCTTGACTTTACGGGCAACCTGATAATGCTTATCCCGGTAGACAGCCTCAAACCAGCGTGCCTGCTCTTTGGCAAGCGAAGAACGACTTTCGAGCTTTCCTGGGAACGGAAACGCTTGTGACAGTTTGACTTCATTACCGGTCATAGGCGACTCGTCACTCGAAAAATTGTCATTGGGATAATTGGACAACGCAAACGAGAGTACCGGATCCTTCAGACTGCCGACCTGCGGCGCCCTATGGGTGTATTGCTCCCAACGGGCCTTGGACGCTGCCAGGTCAGGATTGTTTTGCAGAGCTTCCTGAATCAGTTGATCAAGATTTGCCGCTTGCAGTGGGCTGACTGGTATAAGGAGTGCCGAAATGAGGACTCCGAATATCAACAGGCACTTCGACAACAGGGCTTTTCTCTTCATAAAACATCCTCTTTGGCAAATTATGGTTTTATAAATACATGGAACGTGCCACACTCATAAGCATCTAATATATTTAACTTTTTTTAACTAAATCTATATACAGACGCACAAACAGTTGGATATTCTACAGTTGTATGGGGAGTATTCAACGTTTTCTAATCGTGAATAAGAATCGGTTCATTCCACCAGAGGTCATAAATGCAAACGACACCCTAACCATGACCAGGGTGTCGTTTGCCTCTGCCGTTCCTCAATGGCAAGTTAATGCCGGTTTTCCTTTATTGAAGTTCACTCGGAGCTACGTAGTTGAAATCAGCACCGCAAGCAGGACATTTTACTTTTGTGCCACTTGCAGGACCACTGGCAGCACACGCTGTCAATAATGCTGCCAAAAAGATTGCCGACAGTACAACGATTGTCTTTTTCATGATGTGACTCCTTTTCTCCTGATAAACTACGACTGAGGACCACTCTCCACTCCGACATCAACTGTTGCGATAAAGCCAACGCCGGGACCAAGGTTCATGACAGTTCGAAGAATGCTACTTTCAACCTTCTAGCTTCTGCCATAATCTACAAAGATCATTTGCTGCGTTGATTGCCTTCATTGTATCAAGACGTTGTAAACTATCAATTACATGGAACGTGCCAAGTCCATAAGTGTCTTAATTACAGACACTTATGTTTACCAAGGAACAAACTACACAAATATAGTGGGATATTCTACAGGATAAAGAGTATTATTCTACACGTTATACGTGTGAATGGCTTTACGCATTTAACTGTAATCATCAAAGGAATGGTTAAATACTGGAGAGGCTAACGATGTAGAGCTTACCATCGATCTTGAAAATGACCTGTTCTTCACGAATATCATCAACTACGGCAGAATCGACATGAGTGCCAACCATAACCGGAAGATCATTGACAACAGCCATGCTGTCGGAGTTGCTTTCCTGCCAAAATATCTCGGTAACAAGCAGGGAAACCCCCTCGGGGAGAACAGCAGAAACGACGGGTGACGGGACAATTGCATCAGCGGCGGGCATCTCTGCTTGTGTGGCTAGACCGACTACCGGCATCTTTTTCTGTGTCAGACTTTTCTCCGGGTTTGCTACAGGCGGAGAAATCACCACGGCTTTTTGCCTGACGACAGGTTTGGGCACAGGCGGCAAGCTAACCTCTGAGCCTGCGGTTTTAACCATTGGCTTGTCAAGGAGGACCCTGGAAGGGACTGTCGAGGGAACAGATTCAGAAGGCTGCGAGGCCTCCTTTACAACAAGGTCAGCGTTTCTAAACGACCAGAAGGAGAACAAACCGACAATTAAGGCCCCGAGAACAACACCTACCAACAAAGGACGGTATTGCCTCGTCCTCACAGGAGTCAACCCTTGATCTACGCGCAGATCAGGAGCGGCAGGCCGGGCAACCCGCTTCTCTTCCTCAATTTTTCGTAGCGCCTTAAGAATAGAACTCATGACGACATTCTGGGCATATTGTAAGCACCAGCCGCCTGGTAAAGCAGGATCAGGGTACGCGGACCAACCAGACCATCAACAACCAGGCCATGTTTAAGTTGAAAATCCTTGACGCATTGAATGCTCTGAGCATCGTATCGTCCGTTGGTCGGTGTGTTGGCGCAACCGTTAAGGCCAAGCAAGAACTGTAGTCTACGAACATTTTCACCGTACTCGCCTGGCACTGTAATATAACCGATCGAAGCAAAATCAATCCAAGGCAGCATGACCATACGCAGCCCGAGGCCATTAAGTTCTTCTGTACTCAGTGTTTCGCGGCCCTGATAAAGCGGGGAGACAGACCATTCGTCGGGAGCTGTTTGCGTTAGCACCGAAATATACCCGCCGCCCTGGTCCTCGGGTAAAGGAAGCAGCATTGGCGTATTGAACATTTTCAGGGCATCAAATTGACCGGCAAAACGGACAAGCTCAAAGCCACGCAAGGCAAATTCACGATCAAGGTCAAAACCGGCAGAGCTGGCGTCACTGCCCAGTTCTGGAGCGTCCCAGAGAGAGAAGAGCGCGTTGCAGCTGGTCACCAGGCTGTCGGTCGCCTCCACTGGTGTGACTGCTGGCCCTGATAAAGTCTGGCGGGCGGGTTGTTTCGCTAAAATGGTCGCATCAACAGGTCGATTACTGAAAGGAGCGAGCCAGGAGATGCCTGCCAGCACGGCCAGAATGAGGACTATTGCTACAAAGACGGCTTTCCAGGGCAAAACAGAAGAACGCTGTCTCTCCTCACCCAGCCCTGTTAACTCTTTGACCGCCTGGATGACATTTCGAGGGGTGGCAATTCGTCGTTCTTCGGAATAAGCAGTCAACAGCGTGCGATCGCAGATCAGGTTGATTTTTCGCGGGATACCTCCCGAACACTGAAAAATTTTCTTCAGGGCTGCAGGTGAAAACACATTGCCGTCTGGACGACCGGCAATATTCAAACGATGCAGGATATAGTGTTCTGTTTCTTCCCTGTTAAGCGGATGTAACTGGTAACGTACGGCAATGCGTTGATTGAGTTGACGCAGGCTGTGATCACTCAGATGATGCCGCAATTCCGGTTGACCGACCAGAACGACCTGAATCAGTTTATCTTCCTCAGTTTCAAGATTCGAGAGGAGACGTATCTGCTCAAGGACCTCTCCGGAAAGATTCTGTGCTTCATCAATAACCAGGATCGGGGTTCTACCCACGCGGTTTTCAGCCAAAAGAAATTCGTTGAGGGCGCGGATCAGGTCGGGACTGCTGAGTCCGTCGTCAGCGACACCGAACTCCCGGTTGATATTCCGCAGGAGTTCGAAAGCGGTCAATTTAGGATTGAATATGAAGGCAACCCGATATTTTTTTTCATCCAGATGAGACAGCAGGGTCCGCAGGATCGTGGTCTTGCCCGTACCGACCTCGCCAGTTACTTCAACAAAGCCCGCTCGACTTTCAATACCGAAAATCAGGTGTGCATATACTTCATTATGGGTTTTACTCAGAAAGAGAAAACGCGAATTCGGTGTCAGCGAAAAAGGTTTTTCTTTTAAAGCAAAAAATGATTCGTACATAGATTAACGACCCTCGAAATTAAACAGTAGCACAGAGCGACAAAAAAGATATTTATTTCCACAAATTGCAGATTTATGCAAGTTTTTCCTTAAAACTTGAAGCCTTACAATTCCACTGGAGACCAGGAAAACAGTCACCAAATATGTTATGATTCACCTTGACGATATCTCGTCCTGGCAATCGGTTGGCCAGTTCGGAATTAACATCCCGCAACCTTCAGGCACCAGATTTCCCGAGTGGCGCATCTGCTACTGTCGTGCCGCAGACATAGAGGTTCTTAAATGAAAGACTGGAGACGATATACAGAAATTTCACGAATTGCCTATTTCTCCATGGAAATAGGCCTGACGACTGAGATTCCAACTTACAGCGGCGGCCTGGGAGTACTTGCCGGCGACACGATCAAGAGCGCCGCAGACCTGAAACTCCCCATTGTCGCGGTGACGCTGATCAGTCGTAAAGGGTACTTTAGACAAACCTTCAACGACAAAGGCTGGCAAGAGGAAAGCGCTGTCGACTGGCGCCCTGAGGATCTACTTGAACTTCTACCTGGAAAAGCCTTGGTGACAATAGAAAATCGAGACGTCAAGGTGCAGGCATGGCTGTACCGTGTCAAGAGCCCGACCGGCGGCGAACTGCCGGTCCTGTTTCTCGACACCGATATCCCCGGCAACCTGCCGGAGGATCGAAAAATCACAGACCATCTCTACGGCGGCGACAAGGATTACAGACTGAAGCAGGAAATCGTTCTCGGCATCGGCGGAGCCCGACTGTTGAAGATCCTTGGTTTCCAGATGCGTAAATACCACCTCAACGAAGGCCACGCCAGCCTGCTGACCCTGGAACTGCTCAATCATCACCGCCTCCACGTGGAAGACACCTGGGATGAACGCGCCTCATGGAATACCAGGCGGGTGCAGGAGAAGTGTGTCTTTACAACGCATACCCCGGTTGAAGCAGGTCATGACCGCTTTCCTTACGAACTGGTAGAAAGGATAATGGGCAGCGTGATCCCCTTCGACCTGCTCAGAGAACTGGGTGGCAAAGACGAACTCAACATGACTCTGTTGGCCCTTAACCTTTCACATTTTGTCAACGGTGTAGCCAAAAAACACGGCGAGGTATCGCAGGCCCTTTTCCCTGGTTTCGAGATCCATGCCATTACCAACGGCGTTCATCCGTTCACCTGGACATCTCCCTACCTGATGAGTCTTTACGACAAATATCTTCCTGGCTGGGCGAACGAACCGGAACTCCTGGTCAGAGTAGACATTATCCCTGACAAGGAAATTCAAGAGGCCCATTCCGGTGCCAAGGCCTACCTCTTCCAGTACATCGAAGAGACGTCCGGCATCAAACTTGACCCGGAAATTCTCACTATCGGCTTTGCCCGGAGGGCGACCGCTTACAAACGGGCCAACATGATATTTACTGACCCGGAACGCTTATTGGCAATCAGTAAGGGGAAACTACAACTGATCTATGCCGGCAAGGCCCACCCCCAAGATGACCATGGCAAGAAGATGATTCAGGAGATTCGTCAACAAGCTGATTTCTTCGGAGATAATCTGAAGATGGTTTACCTGCCGAACTACAATATGGACGTTGCCAGCCGGATGATCCCGGGGGTCGATATCTGGCTCAACAATCCTTTGCGGCCGCTGGAGGCATCAGGGACCAGCGGCATGAAAGCGGCACTGAACGGGGTGCCGAACTTCAGTGTGCTGGACGGCTGGTGGATAGAGGGGCATATCGAGGGTGTGACCGGCTGGTCGATCGGCCCGCCGCCGACGGAGACAACCACGGATGTCAACCACTCTGACGAAGACGTAAAAGATCTCTACAAGAAGCTGGAAGAAACCATTATCCCGCTCTACTACAATGACCGCGACGGCTGGACCAAGGTCATGAAAAACGCGATCGGCAAGAATGCGTACTATTTCAACACCCACGTCATGATGCGTCGCTACGTAACGGATGCATATTTACGCTGAATCCGGGCAGGATCCGGGTTAGGCAGGTCAGGAGAACGTTCTTTTTTTTGACACCATGACCCCGTCATCAGGCGGGGAGAGGTCATCTCTCGTCAAGGAGATCGGGAACGCTGTGTCCGGTTGGCATTAGCGTCGGGGCCGGCTTGACTTTCAGCTTTTCAAACGACTCGAAGCGCTTGCAGTTTTCCTTAAAAACCCCGCGACAATAGAGAGTTACGAAATCATCCCAATGCGGTTTGACCTGTTCAACATAACGTAAAACAAATTCACATTCATGCAGATGTTTACATTCGGCCATAAACGATCCTTTCCAGCTACACAATAAACTTATTAATATACAGGTTTTTTGCAATTTACATTCCAGAGGAGTCAACAAATTTAAAGTGCCTGGATTTAAGCAAAATGTTAATTTGTATACATGAAACAAAAAACTGCCTGCCTGATTTCACTGCTTGTAATATTCATTGCTGCTCTAGCACTATGGTTAACAAGTTCTCCCAAGCATCCTGCAGCACCGGTTTCTGAAGAGCGGCGCATCACAGAAATTGAAAGTATCCTGCCCCTGCCCGAGGCCTGGACCGGGGATCTGGACGGGATGCTCGAACGTCGACTGCTCCGGGTTCTTGTCCCTTACAGCAAGACGCTCTACTTTCAGGACCGGGGGCAGGCTCGTGGCATCGTTCATGATTCCGGCGTGGAACTGGAGAAGTGGTTAAACCGAAAACATGGCAACAAGACGCTGCCGATAAGGGTCATATTCATACCCACTGCACGAACGCATCTGCTGCAGGACTTGATTGACGGTCACGGTGACATTGCAGCGGGGAATCTCACCATCACCCCTGAGAGAGGGAAGATCGTCGATTTCACAGAAACCGGTGGTAAGGACGTTTCAGAAATTGTTGTTACCGGTCCCAGTGCACCCAAAATCCAGAATCTCACCGACCTTGCCGGAATGCCAATCTACGTACGCAGATCAAGCAGTTATTACGAGCACCTCATCAAGTTGCAGAAAGCACGTGGAATTGCGCTGAAAATCATACCGGCCGATGAGATTCTGGAAGACGAAGATCTTTTGGAAATGGTCAATGCCGGGCTCCTGCCCATGGCGATTGTTGATGACCACAAGGCCAGGTTCTGGACGCAGTTTTTCGACGAGATTACCCCGCGTGAGGACTTGTCTATCCATCAAGGTGGGAGGATTGCCTGGGCCATCCGCAAAAACAGCCCGCTTCTGACCGCCGAATTGAATGAATTTGGTCGGGTTGAGGGAAGACAGAAAGGGCTGACCAACATGTTGCTGAAACGTTATCTGGGTTCTACCAGATATGTTTCTAAAGCAACGAGCAGTAACGAAATAGCAAAGTTTAATGCTTTGTCTGAAATGTTCAAAAAATACGCCGAGATGTACGCCCTAGACCACCTGCTGCTTATGGCTCAGGGCTATCAGGAGTCACGTTTGGACCAATCAGTTCGCAGTCGTGCCGGTGCCGTGGGCATCATGCAGATTCTGCCGAGTACAGCGGCCAGCGCCCCGGTCGGAATGAGCGACATCGAAAATGATGTTGATGAGAATATCCATGCCGGAGCCAAGTACATGCGCTACCTGATTGATACCTATCTGAACGATCCGGGACTCGACGAGAGGAACAGACTTCTGCTGGGACTGGCAGCGTACAATGCTGGCCCCGGGAATCTGAAAAGGATCCGTCAGAAAACAACCGAAATGGGGCTGAACAGAGACATCTGGTTCAACAATGTAGAGCATGGAAGCGCGCAAGTTATCGGGCGGGAGACCACACAGTACGTCAGCAATATCTACAAATACTATCTAGCCTACCGACTGATTGAAGAGCGTCAAAAAGCCCGCAGGAATCGCATTTCAACCGCCCCCCCTGATGATATGATTTTTTTCAGTGTCGTTATGACCAAGGGTTGAATTCCGGCAACAATACGTCGCACACCGGCGGCATTCGGATGAAGGCCATCGGCCTGATTAAGAGCCGGATCAAGAGCAACACCTTCCAGGAAGAAGGGATAGAAGAAGACTTCGTGTTTCGTTGCGAGCAGCGAATAAACCTGATCAAATGATGTCGTGTACTCTTCACCAAGGTTGCGTGGTGCCTGCATACCCGTGAGAATGACGAGAGCACCATTATCTCTGAGCTGCGTAAGAATGGCATCCAGGTTTGCAAAGACTTCTTCTGCAGGCAAGCCACGCAAAGCGTCGTTAGCACCAAGTTCAACGATGACCAGGTGTGGGTTATCTGCCAGCGTCCACTCCAGCCGAGCCAGACCACCGGCGGTCGTATCACCGGATACGCCGGCGTTGATAACTTTAACTCTGTACCCAGCATGCAGAAGGGCTTTTTCCAACTGAGCTGGGAAAGCTTCTCCCTTTGCCAATCCGTAACCAGCCGTCAGGCTGTCACCAAGGACCAGAAGACGAAGTTGTAATTCTGCTGTATTATTAGCTGACAATTGTTGCGGTACAAAAGTGACCACCAACAACAGAATCAAAAAAACTCTCAACACATGCATGGGCAGGCCTATGATAGAAATTAAAGATCTTCATCTCAGTCTAGTCGGTGGCGCGGGGCCGGTCAATATTCTACGAGGATTTGACCTGGCCATTGCGGCTGGTGAAACGATCAGTATCGTTGGCCCTTCGGGCGCGGGCAAAACAACACTCCTGATGGCCCTTTCCGGCCTGGAAAGAGCAACTTCAGGACAGGTCAGAGTCGCTGACACGGATTTAACGGATATCAGTGAAGACGATCTGGCACGTTTTCGCCGTGAGCATATTGGCATTGTTTTCCAGTCGTTTCACCTTGTTCCGACCATGACAGCCCAGGAAAACGTCGCCCTGCCCCTCGAATTTGCTGCCGCTGAAAACCCTGAAGAACAAGCCAAAAAGGCGCTTGAAAAGACCGGCCTCATTGATCGCCTGCACCATTTCCCGGGGGAATTATCGGGAGGCGAGCAACAACGCGTTGCCCTTGCCAGGGCCTTTGTCGCCAGACCTTCCCTGATCCTCGCTGACGAGCCGACCGGCAACCTTGATCGTGAGACTGGCCGGATGGTCATGAACCTGCTTTTCGACCTGCAGAAGGAGCATGGCACGACTCTTGTGCTGGTCACCCACGATGAATCTCTCGCCTCTCGCTGTCATAGGTCCATAGAGATGGTTGATGGCCGTCTAAGGGAAAACGCCGGAGTAAAACGTTGAAAGAGGCCCGCACCATACCCCAGGCACTGCGTCTCGTCAGGCGCGAGCTGCGCGGTGGCCTGAGAGGGTTCGGGGTCTTTCTCACCTGCCTTTTCCTGGGTGTCTTTGCAATCAGCGCTATCGGTTCATTTACCGAATCGGCCAAATCGGGCTTGCTCGCAGACGCAGGTGCGCTGCTGGGCGGAGACTTCGAAATTCGCCTGGCCCATCGCGAACTCCCCAATGAAGTGGTCTCGTTCCTCTCCGGCAACGGTGATTTATCGCAGACAACCACCATGCGCACCATGGTCGCCGACATCCAGGGCAGCAAGCGGGTCCTGACCGAGCTGAAAGCCGTCGACACCGCTTACCCTCTCTATGGAAAGCTCATTATTGAACCGCCGCTGTCGGCGCTGGCTGAGCTCGATACGCCGGACGGGTTTGGAGCACTGGTAGAGCGTCCCTTGCTCACCCGCCTCGGCATAGAGGTTGGCGACAAGGTCAAGGTAGGATCAGCGGTATTTCAGATCAAAGGCGTGATTACCCGTGAACCGGATCGATCGATCCGGGCGTTCAACCTGGGTCCTCGATTCATGACCAGCCTCGCAGGGCTGGCGGCCACTGAACTGACGCAACCCGGCAGCCTGGTTTACCACGCTTACCGTCTGCGCCTGCCGGACAGGGAAACCGTTGAGCAGCTTAAAAAGGCGATGCAAGACCGTTTCCCCGAAGCTGGCTGGCGCCTGCGAACCTGGCGTGAGGCCGCACCGCGGGTACGTTTCTTTCTGGACCGCATGAACCTGAACATGACATTGATCGGTCTCTGTGCCTTGCTGGTTGGCGGGCTTGGCGTCTCCGGTGCGGTGCGCGGCTACCTGACGGGAAAAATCACGCACATTGCTACGATGAAATGTCTCGGTGCTCCCGGCAGATTGATCTTTACCGCATACCTGATACAGATCCTGTTCCTCGGCCTGCTCGGTTCATCTGCGGGTCTGGCTTGCGGGGCAGCGCTGCCTTTCGCTCTCAGCAGGCTTATCGTTGAACACCTGCCGGTCCCCCTGGCTCCAGCAGTCCACTGGCAGGTCCTGTTCACCGCAGCCACCTTTGGACTTCTGATTGCCCTGATTTTCTCTCTCAAGGAGTTGGGGCTTACCCGAAAGATTTCTCCATCTGTACTGTTTCGGGGTTACAGTGAGAGCGTCAAGAGGGATCCCGGCACCAGCATCAAAGTGTCGATTACGCTCGCTTCATTGCTCCTTGCAGCACTGGCGATTCTGACCAGTACAGACCAGAAACTGGCGTTCTGGTTCATCTGCGGAGCAATCTTCTGTTTCGCTATCTTCCGCTACGCTGCCGCCGCTGTCGTCAGGCTTACCAGGTATCTGCCGAAACCGCGAAACCCCTCATTGCGACTCGGCCTCGGCAATATCCACAGGCGGGGGTCGCCCTCCGGCAGCGCCCTCTTCTCACTCGGTCTCGGCCTGACCGCTCTGGTTGTGATCATGCTGGTCCAGGCCAATCTCGACGACAAGATCAACGAAACGATTCCAGCCGAAGCGCCGTCTTTCTTCTTTCTCGACCTTCAATCCCATCAGGTTGAAGATTTCGAAGAGATGGCAAGGAGCCTGCCGGGTGTCAAGAAGATCGAGCGGTACCCCACCCTGCGTGGTCGCATCACCGCCATCGCCGGTACGCCGGTCAGTATGGCGCAAGTCGCTAAAGAGGTGCGCTGGGCGGTGCGCGGCGACCGTTTCCTGAGTTACGCGAGTGTGATGCCTCCAGACACAAAGCTTGTCGCGGGCGAATGGTGGGCAGAAGATTATGTGGGAGATCCACTGGTCTCGATTACGGAAGACTTGGCCAAGGGATTCGGCGTCAATATCGGTGACACCCTGACGGTCAATGTCCTCGGTCGTGATGTGACGGCCAGAATCAGCAGCCTGAGAAAGGTCGACTGGTCAACCCTCGACCTGAATTTCGCGCTGCTCTTCTCGCCCGGAGTGCTCGAAAAAGCGCCGCAAACGAATATCGCCTCTATTCACGTTCCTGCTGAAAGTGAAGAGATCGCCTTTTCCACGGTGACCGGGAAATTCCCCAATGTCTCTGCTATCAGCACTCGCGAGATACTGAAAAACGTTTCCCGCACCCTCGAACGTATTGGTACGGCCTTTCGCAGTATGGCCTTCATTGCCTT
>CAZXBD010000257.1:0-17515 GCA_964638305.1 uncultured Geobacteraceae bacterium
GGGATCAGCTGGATGCTGGCGGTGTTGATGACAATGAACGTCATCATCTCTGGAGTGATGGTGCCCTTGTCCTCATTGAGCGCATCGAGTTCCTGCATGGCCTTGATCCCCAGCGGTGTGGCCGCGTTGCCGAGCCCGAACAGGTTGGCCAGAACATTCAGGGTGATGGCCGTAATGGACGGATGATCGCCGGGGATGTTTCTGAACAGGCGAGAGATGATCGGCTTGAACAGGTGCGCGATCCGGTAGATCAGGCCGGAGTCTTCCAGGATCCGGGTGATCCCAAGCCAGACCGAGACGATGCCGAGCAGGAACAGCGAGATCTCCACCGCCGATTTCGCGCCATCGAAGATCGATTTGGTAAACGCCTCCAGGTTGCCGGTAAAGATGGCGAAGACGATACTGACGCAGATCATGATCAGCCAGAGGATATTCATCGAAGACCTCCGGGGGAAGCCATCTCTTTGATCAGGAGCTGCTTATTGTCTGTGTTCAGCTCCACCTTGGCACCGATCGGCAAGGTGATCTTGTTCGCGACATGGCCAATATACGGACAATGAAGAACCGGGAAATCCACGGCCATTTGCGAGGCCAGGATGTCATAGACCTTCTGGCTGCGGATGCCCCGGAAATCGCCGAGGATGAGGGCCTTGATCCCCTTGAATTTCCGGGCGAGGATCCACTGGGTCAGGAAGCGATCCACCTCGTGCAGCTCTTCATCAACATCTTCGAGAAACAGGATCGCACCGGCCGTGTCGATCTCCCAGTCCGTATCGATCAGGGCGGTCAGGGTGATCAGGTTGCCGCCTTTGAGGATTCCGCTGGTAGAGCCGGAATTGTAGCTCTTGCAGCGGGCTCCCTTGAGCAGGTTTTTCTCCGGATAGCCGTTGACGGCGTTTACCAGAGATTTCAGCGTGAATGCTGTTGGCATGTCGAGGTTGATCACCATGGGGGCGTGCAAGGTCACCAGTCCCGTCCGTTCGAAGATCGGGTTGAGCAATGCGCTCAAGTCGCTGAAACCGGCAATGATTTTGGGGTATTTTTTGATCAGGTCGAAGTCGATATAGGGCAGTGACTTCATCGCGCTATACCCCCCGCGCAAGGCCAGGATCATATCGACATCTGGGTCTGCAAACGCCCCGTGGATTTGATCGGCTTTCTCTTGCGGAGAGGAGAGTGTTTGCGGGAATTCCGGATTGATGACGTTGAAACCCAACCGGGTGAGCTGCTTGATGCCACCGGTAAAGTCACGTTTTTTCTCGATCAGATAACTGGGCGTTACAATGAAGACGTTTTTCAATGGAAGGATCTCCGCGTTATCGGCGATGGCACCCAAAGATTCCAAGCAGTTATTTGCTTTAATTTATCTTCAAACGGGGACAAATACAACCTGATTGAACAGGAGATGAAAGGGGGATACAGACGATACGTGTCTCCGGATTGCACGTATGAGTTTGAGACTCGATAGTTTGGATGTCGTCAGAGGTTAAAAGTCGACGGGTCGCGGTTCTTGTTTTCAGATTGTTGGATAAAGTCAAAACCGGCAGTTCGCGTACTGCCAGACGCCTCAGATAATTATGGGGACACAATATGAGCGCCATTGTCCCCATAATTATTTGTATGCAAAAAAGGCCTTGCTCCTGGCGGAAGGCATCTCCTCTGCCGGTTTTCTGAGGCTTTAAATGTCAACGGAGTTCGAGAATCCGGCCCTGTGTTTGCGGGCCTTCCTATCATTGGCTTCTTTTGGCCAAAGTTCATAACCCTTAGCGATAACACCCAACCAGTACAGGAGAGGACCACAAGGGCCTCGGTTTCTACGGGGGATCTGTAGAGACGCAGTCAGTTAGAATTCTCTCAATTTCTTTTCCTGGCAACCACAGCACTCTCATCCGCACCCTCACGATAAGGCGCACCAGCCGTATCTGCATAAGTCTCCCTGATGCCGAAACCGTTCTCGATAAACTCGTTGGTCAATACCTCCAGGCTGTAATATTGCAACCAGTTGTAGATAACCCGCGAGTGATCTGCCTCGAAAAGGCTGTATTTGTCGAGCACGATTTTTTCATCATCATACTTGAAGGTATTGATAAAGCCGTAATAATCCTCGGCCGACCAGAACCCGTTCAACTGCCTGAATTCATAGCCTGCGCATTCTTGTCGCTGCTCATAGCTGGCGAGAGAATAGACATCGAGAAACAGCGCTCCGTCACTTTTCAGGTGACGGTGAAAGATGCCCAGAAGTTGTTTGCGCTGTTGCGGGCTGAGAGCACAGAAGTCGCACATGATCATGCAGATCAAGTCGAACTGTTGATCGCAGTTGAAATCGAGATAATTCTCTTGCCGATAGTTGATGTGCAGATTTTGTCGCTCAGCGGTTACTCGTGCGTAGTCGATAGAGTTAGCCGAGAAATCGATACCGGTGACCTGCGCGCCGAGTTGGGCCAAGCGGGTGGTGTAGAGGCCAGGGCCGCAGCCGAAATCGGCAATCCTGGTGTTGCTGTCGATATTGAAACGGGATTGCAGCCAGGCAACAGAACGGTCGATTGTCTCACCGGTTCGCGACGCCAGGGCAAGCTCTTTGTTGAGATGATATTTCAGCATCTCCTGTGAGGTGTGCGGGTCAGTCCAGAGTTCTGCAGCCGTGTAGATAGAGAAAGGCTCCGGGCGATGATTAATGATCTGAAGTTGTTCAAACATGATCTGTATCCTTTTTTAAGAAGCGGTGAAATCGGCATGCAGTACGTGACTGTGCCCTTGCAAGAATGAGTCAGTTGGTAGAAATACACATACGACACGACAATGGGCAGCCTGTGAAAGTGCCGCGCCAGCACCGCTAAATTGATTGGACGTCGGCAGAGCCGGGAGGCTCCGTATCAAGGGGGGGCAAATCAGATCATGTCGGCAGGGTAATGGATTGTTGTGGTTCGGTCAAGAGTCTCCAGGAACACAACAGAATAGAGAGCAAAAGAAGACCGCTAACTGTTATATTGGTGCACGATTGGCCACCCCCACTGAGGTAACCGCATTGTCTCGTGCCATCATGTTCGCCCTTTTAAGCCTCTTTTTTGCTGGCATGCTTGATGTTGTTTACAAGCGCTACAGCAGGAAATCCCGTTCACGCGGCACCTATGTCTTTGGCATTGGCGTAGTCTGGTGCGTGTTACAGTCGGCGGCCATTGCTATAGGTGAAGAGGCGCTGATTGTTGACGCGACTTCGATACGATACGGACTCTTTGCTGGGCTGTGCCTCACCCTCTCAAACCTCCTCCTGCTGGAAAGCCTGACCCACATCAACATCAGCCTGGGCTCGACCGTATATCGCCTGAACACCGTCGGTGTGGTGGTTATGGCCTGCCTTTTCCTGGGAGAAGCGCTTGGCTGGGTGAAGCTTTTGGGGGTCGGTTTGGGGATTGTTGCTGTCGGGCTGCTCTATCGACCTGATACCACCGCAGTGGCCGAGGAGAACCGCGGGCAGTTTCTGCCCTTCTTCCTGATGGCCATTGCCGCATCCCTGTTCCGGGCCGGTTATGGTGTGATCACGCGCGGCGGCATTGTAAACCAGGCAGACCCGCAGACCATGCTTCTGCTCTGTGCGCTCAGTTGGATTGTCGGGGGCGCACTCTATGCACGATTGCGCGAGGGGCGGTTCCAGTTAACATCGAAAAAAATCAGTTACGCGATGGCTTCCGGGGTGCTGGTCTTTCTGGTCGTTTATTTTCTGATGATGGCCGTCAAATATGGTGAAGCAAGTATTGTTATCCCCATCGCCAATATGAGTTTTGTCATGGCGATGATCCTCTCTGTTGTCCTGCGCTATGAGTCGTTCAGCTTAAGAAAAGGCGCCGCTATGATCGTGGCCTGCCTTGCCATCGCGGCGTTGACTGTGGCGGCAGGCTAGGAGGCAACTGAAGTCAAGGAATGAGTCCTCTCGCAGCGCCCCTAAATCATCCCCCACCTTTCATGAATCTCAGGTTGAAACGCTTGATAAATTTGCTAACATCCTCTTCTGAAAAATCATGGAAAAGAATAGTGACCACGGTTACAGGCAGCCTCACTGAGCGGGTGATCTCACGCACTCCTTCCGGCCCGAGAATGATTTCAACGTTTTTGTGGTTGAGTTGAAACGTGATGATGTCTTTGCTGTGGTGATATGGAATGCTATTAAGCAAAACAGGGAGTTCAGCGAAAAAATCTTTATGGGTAATCCCCATCTCTTTTTTTACAATTGTAATTTGCTCTTTGCCGGTTTCCATTAAATCTGCCCTCGAGAACCTGGAGGCGGGGTCACATTGAATTCCGGTGACATGAATTCCGGTGACACGTTACCATCGTGTCACCGAATTAACCGGAGGCATTTTAGAATGTCCCCGGGTGATTTTATCTGCGCGGCCACTGCTCACTCATGCGAGGCATCTCTTCGCAATCGTGAAAATCCCAGTAGCGGTTTCCTCCGGCAGGCTTACTCACTATCATGTGATCGGTTTTCAGTACGCAGTCGATTACGCGTCCTTCTTCATGAGTGTCGGGGTGGAGTACAAAGGCGTCACGTCCGGCTTCCGATTCCTGACACAGGTACAAGTAAGTATCATTTTTCATGGCTAATCGCCTCTTTTCTTCTCATGTTCACCTTTATCATAACAAAGGTGATGCTTTGTACGCTATCTCTGTGGTTCTATCACCATCTCCAATTCCCTTTACCCGGTTTGTTGCCAAGAGATATGCTATCTTTACTGACGATAGCCATGACAAATTTTTTACAAACTATTGACCTCCCCATGACGACATAAAGGTGGACGGGTGATCTACTGGGCGCAACCAAACGAACCCCGGTAATTCACAACCCGCGTCGTCACAAGAGGAGGAAAGACCATGAACACAACCCAAAGAATGCTTGCCCCGCTCCTGATCCTTGCAGCCACCCTGATTGCTTCGCCAGTTCTGGCCAAGCCGCTGGTTGGCTGCGATCTCTCCCTCGACCGCACCATCCTGCCCGCTGGCCTGTCACAAAAGACCGTCATCAAGGTCAACCTTGATGTACCGGTGATCCCGGTCGAATTCGCCCGTCCGCCGGTCAACCTGACTTTAGTCCTTGATCGTTCCGGTTCGATGTCGGGCAACAAGATCGCCAAGGCCCGCGAAGCAGCGATTGCCGCCCTGCGCAGCCTCGGCCCACAAGACATCTTCTCCATGGTCATTTACGATCACAACGTGCAGACATTGGTGCCACCACAGAGTGCTGCCAACACCGAATGGATCGAATCACGCATCCGCAGCATCGGTACCGGCGGCAATACCGCCCTGTACGGCGCGGTCAGCCAGGGTGCGGCAGAAGTTCGCAAGAATCTCTATAGCCAGTACGTCCATCGCGTTGTTCTGCTCTCTGATGGTCTCGCCAATGTCGGGCCGAGCTCGCCAGCCGACCTGGCCCGCCTCGGTGCCGCGCTGATCAAAGAGAATATCTCGGTTACCACCATCGGCATCGGCACGGATTTCAATGAGGATTTGATGACCCAGCTGGCCGACCGCAGTGACGGCAACCATTACTTCGTTGAATCGAGTCGCGACCTGCCACGGATTTTTGCCGCCGAGCTCGGCGACGTCCTCTCGGTCGCCGCCCGTAAAGTGATCATCGAAATCGACTGCCCCGATGGTGTCCGGCCGTTGCGGATTATCGGCCGCGAGGGTCGTATCCGTGACAACCGGGTCGAGATCCATCTCAACCAGCTCTACGGCGGTCAGGAAAAATATGTGCTGGTCGAAGTAATGGTCGAACCTGGCCGGGAAGATGAAATGCAAAAAATTGCTGACGCTCGCTGTTCCTATGAAAATGCCCTGACCAATCAGCAGGAGCGCTCGGTCGCTGTCGCCCAGGTCCGTTTCTCGAAGCGCCAGGAAGAGGTGCGCCGCTCTGCCAGCAAGAGTGTGCAGAAAGCGTTGGTTGAAAACGAGATGGCTGAAGCCCGCGACCAGGCGCTTGATCTCTACAATGCCGGTCGCAAGGACGAAGCAGTACAGCAGCTGAAAGAAAAGAGCAGCGAAATCTCTTCCCGTAACCAGGCCCTTGGTTTCAGTGACATTGCCGAAGAGGCTGAAGGCGCATTGCAGGATGATGCTGATACCTTTGCCGCCCCGGCACCGATGGCTCCGGCCGCAAAGAAGTTACTTCGCTCGGAAAGCTACAAGGTTCGCAAACAGCAAAAGAATTATTAATCTGCTATGATTGCCGGGGTGGGATTTCCTGCCCCGGTATGAGGGTAAAAACCCTAGGGACAAACCGCTTTTAACCCCGAAGTTAAACCCATGACCCGATTCAGACTGATCATAACCTGGCTGCTCCTGCTGATCCCGACGCTGTTGTTGGGTGTTGGTGCTTTGTACCTGCTTAAGGGCGAAGAAGCGCGCCTGGCCAGCAGTGCGCAGGCGGCGGCTAACGATCGGATCTCGGCGATTGCCGGCAACCTCGACCTGGCGATTGCCGAGGTTAAGGACGGTCTGGTCGAAACCTTGAGCGGCCTGCCGCAAGACGACTTCATGCAGCAGACCGATCTGCTTGAAGAGTGGAAGCGCAGCAACCCACTGGTACGCAACGTCTTTATCTGGGAGCAGGGCCGCGGCCTGCGTTATCCCGACCCGGAAATGCCCTCGAGTGACGAAGAGGCTGATTTCGTCCGGCGCTACCTTTCCCTGTTTGCCAACCAGGCCGCCTGGCAGGAGCCGCCAGACGATACTTCGGTAGCGGCCAACGAAGAGCAGGTCAGCAGTATCCTGATGGAGCGCAAGGAGCTGCGCCAGCTCGCCAAGCAGGCCCCGGTCTCGGCAGATATGGCTGCGGCGCCAGCGCCGTCAAAGGCGATGCCCGGAGCAAGCGGCTGGCGGCCCTGGTTTGCAGATAACCGCCTGCACCTGCTTGGCTGGTACGAGTGGGACGGCAAATCACAACGGATCGGCATTGAAGTCGAGATGATGGCGCTGTTGAGTCGCCTGCTCGGCAACTTCCCGGCTGATCCGCCTTACGGTGAAACCTATGCCCTGATTGACGGCAATGGCGCGATCTTCCACCAGGTCGGACCGCTGGAAATCACTGCTGACAGCCCATCTCTGGCTACCGCCACGATCGCCAGCCTGCCGCACTGGCTGGTTGCTGCCTACTCGAATGTCGATGCCGGTATCGCCGGCGGTAGCTTTCTGCTGATCTCTTCACTGCTGGTCGGCACTTTTGTCGTCGCCATCCTGCTCGGTGGTTCTCTGCTGCTTTGGCAGGCCCACCGCAACCAGGTTGACGCCAGGCAAAAGACTTCTTTCGTCTCCAACGTTTCACACGAACTGAAAACTCCGTTGACCACGATCCGCATGTACGCCGAACTGCTCGGTGAAAAGCGCATTGAGGAGAGCGACAAGCAGCAGAGCTACCTGCAGACGATTATCCGCGAGAGCCAGCGCCTGACCCGGCTGGTCAACAACGTGCTCGACTTTAGCCGCCTCGAACAGGGTCGCAAGGAGTTTTCCAGAAAAGAGCTCGACCTTGCTGCGCTGCTGCATCAACTGCTCGACAGTCAGCTGGTACGCATCGAGGATGCCGGCATACAGCTGATCCGCAAAATCGACGATGCTGCGGTTCCCGTTGAGAGTGATCGCGATGCCCTGGAGCAGATTGTTCTCAACCTGGTTGATAACGCCATCAAATATGCCGCCGATGGCGAAACCCTGACGGTCGAACTGCAACAGCAGGAAAGGCGATGCCTGGTCCGCATCAAGGACAACGGCCCCGGTATCCCGAGCGCTCACCGGCAGCAGATCTTTGCCAAATTCCACCGCGTCGATGCCTCTCTCACTGCCCGCCAGCAAGGCAGCGGTCTCGGCTTAAGCATTGCGCGGCAGTTGGCTGAAGGACTCGGTGGCGCCCTCTCCTTCTGTCCGAACGCCGATGGCGGCTCCTGTTTTGAATTGACCCTGCCAACAAGGAAAAACTCATGAATATCCGTGTCCTGATCGCCGAAGATGACGCCAACCTGCGCCAGGGCTTGATCGATCTGCTCGAGGGTGAGGGTTACGAGGTCTTCCCTGCCGGTGATGGAAAGCAGGCGCTGGAGTGTTTTTGCCAGGAGGCTCCCGACTTGGTTCTGCTCGACGTCATGATGCCTGAGATGAGCGGCTACGATGTCTGCCGTGAGATCAGGAAAAGCGACAGTCGTACTCCGATTATCATGTTGACCGCCAAGGGCGAGGAGATTGACAAGGTGGTCGGGCTCGAGCTCGGTGCCGACGATTACGTTACCAAGCCCTTCGGCTTGCATGAACTGCGGGCAAGGATTGCTGCCGTTTTGCGGCGCTCGCGAAATCAATCGCAGGAGGCCGTGACCCGCCTGCCGGAACAGTTCCCTTTTGGCCAGGCCCTGGTTGACAGCAAGACCTACCAGGTCACGCTCGGCGATCAATCACACAGCCTGACCTCACGGGAGATGAAGTTGCTGGAAGTCTTTCATGCTCGGCCGAATGAAGTCCTCTCCCGCAACGAACTGCTCAATGCCGCCTGGGGAGTCGACTATTTCGGTACGACCCGAACCCTTGACCAGCATATTGCCCAGTTGCGTAAGAAGGTTGAACCGGACCCGGCTTCGCCGCAGTTTCTGCTCACAGTGCATGGGGTTGGATACAGGTTTCAGCCGGCAGAAAAACCTGAGCCAAGATTTTAGAATATGAAAAAACGCTATCTATATTCATTCTTGTTTGCAGTTCCCGGTTTTTTTATCTCGCTGGTCATCGCTTTTGCCCTTTTCGGAGCGGCGGCGGGGTTCCTATGGGTTTTTGTCTTTGGCGACAACACCTGGCCGGAAGCCTCCGGAAATATGCTGACCCTTTTGCTGGTTGTCGTCTTGCTGGTGTTGTGGGTTGCGTCTATCGTTGTTGGCTTTGTCACCGGCAAAAAGCTTGAAGCAGAGCCGGAGTTGAACAGGAAGCATGTGCTGGCTTCGGTCGGTTTAACCATTGCCCCGATTCTTTTCATTGCCCTCCATCAATTTAATGTCGGTAACCTCGGGCCGAAAACGGATGGTCAATTATGCCTTGATTATTGTGTAGAAAATGGCTACTCGGGCTCGGGTACGCCACCAAAAAATTCGGGAGATAGAAGTTGTTTCTGTTATGACGATTCCGGGCGTGAAGTTTTGAAAGTGCCGATAGAGAGTATTAACCCTGCAGAATAAAAGGAGATCAGGATGAACATCGATTGGGCTTACCTGCGTAAGGGCTGAACGTCCTGTAAAAAAGCTCAAGAGTTTCTTGAGAACAAAAAGGTGGCAACGCACGAAGTTGTTGATGCGAGGAAGACGCGTATTGACGAGAAGGAAGCCTGGGCGCTTCTAAGGACGGCTGGTTCCGTCACCGTGGCCAAGGGAAAGAAAGTTCAGACCTTTACCTCGGTGGCTGACGAGAAAGAGGCTGTTTTGCTTCAGGCCATGGGCCCGAGCGGGAACTTGCGAGCCCCGACTTACCGGGTGAAGGATCAGTTCATTGTTGGATTTAATGCGGATCTTTATGAAGAATGGCTGAAGTAACCCCGGATCGAGTCAACGGAGAAGCTGTATTAATCCTGCTTTGATCAGGCCGGGGGCTGGTTTTAGCCCGCTCAAGCAGGGGAATAGCCCCAGGAGAATGACAGCATTCCATCAGCTGAAGTCTCAATGCTCTGAAGAAAACACTATCAAAATCATGAGTTGTGAGATATTTTTGAGACGCGTATGCTATAAGTTTAGATTCAGCTAACATTCGTTCACAAATATGTGCCGAACAAGGCAAACCATCTGAAAGGGTGGGACGCAAAACCTCCGGTCCTAAGCACAGTCATTATTGTGCAGGATAGCGGGGTTACCGAAGCAGTCTTTCAGCGTCCCCTTGTCTCTAATAAGATGTGGGGACGTTTTTTCGTCCTGGTGTTTAGAGTCGGCAACAAGAAAAGAACATCAATCACCGGAAATCGTCTGGTCGTTGAATGTCTTAAAACAGATATCCAGTTAGCAGGAAAGGCAAGTTCTGATGGGTGCTCGAGAACAGATAACGACAATGCTGAATCAACTTGAACGGGGCATCAAGGATTTAGAGATAGCCTATGAACAATATTTCACAGGTGTTGAAAAAAGAGCCCCAGAGCAGAAGCGCCAAAAGCTCTCCAAGGATCTTCGTAAACTCCTCACCATTCACATAACACAGAACGATTTGAAGTTTCGATTGAACAGCCTCTCCAGCCGACTGCAGAGTTATGCTGGTTACTGGGATCGCATCCTTCGCCTCATCGATGAAGGTCGTTACGAACGTCATGTCTCGCGTATACAGCGCTCTTCAACGGCCAGAGTTCCTGGTCAGGCCCAGAAAGCCGAAAGACAACCAGACGATCCAAACAGAAAACTCTACGAACAGTTGGTCAGTGCTCACGAAAAATGTTCGTTGAAAGCTCCGGATCGAGAGCAAATGGATAGATTGCTAGCCAGGCAGGAATCTCTTATCAGGGAAAGATTTGGTGATCGTAATGTTGGCTATAAAGTTGTCACAGAGGGGGGCCGGCCAAAGATCCGGGTTTGCTCAAAAGCCTGAGGGCTGACTTCCGGCTTCGGATCAATTCAACGGTTCACAAATGTTTTTATTTAGTGCTTGACATACCTGACTAAAAGGGTAAGATATAAACCAGAACATAGCTTCTTCATGTTCTACCTCCTAAAAACCCATAGAACCCGTTGCCCCACAGCCGCCCTCCTGGCTGTGGGGCCTTTTTTTTGTCGTGCTGGACTTCGCGGGCACTCTACTCTGCTGATATTTAATTGACCTTGATCAACTCAACTTCGAATATAAGGGTCTCGTTCGGGCCAATCGTCTGGCCGGAGCCACGCTCACCATAGGCGAGTTCAGGTGGTATGAACAGTACCCACGTCGCGCCTTCCCGCATCAGCGCCAGGCCTTCGGTCCACCCACTGATCACCCGGTTGAGTTGAAATGTTGCTGGCTTGCCTCGCTTGTAGGAGCTGTCGAATTCTGTGCCGTCGATCAATCTGCCACGATAATGGACCGTGACCCGGTCACGAACTCCCGGGCGGACACCCGTTCCTTCTTTGAGGACCCGGTACTGCAGCCCGCTGGGACGCTCGATCACGCCCTCTCTTTGAGCGTTTTCCGCCAGAAAGTCATATGCGGGCGGGAGAGAACAAGCACAAGCCAGAAGTGCAAACAGAAGACTTACGATAACGGTTTTTGTAGATGTCATGATTTTCCTTCAATCAGTCGCAGGTGTAATTGTTTTTATAAGCCGCGAAACGGGTCAAAAGACCGTTTGTGGATAATGCCACGTTCTGCTTTCTTTGCAAATAGGGTTTTAATGAACTGGGCGCCCTCACCGCATCGACTGCGGCAAAAAGACCTTCGGTTTTTGTTGATCGCGAAATCGGAGACAAAAGCCTGCGTCTTGAGTAGAGACCTTCGTGAGGCTCCTCACGATGCCAATAGTAGGGGGTCAATAAAATCAGCAGGCCAAACTTGAGGAATCAATCGGTGTGACTCGAGTAGTTTCGTTTCAATACAGGCATAGCCATTGAAACGACAAAGTGGGAAACTATCAGGGCGCTGGTTATTGATAGAATAAAAATCGTTAATGGCCCATTTAAGGCGTTACCAAACAAGATCAAAAAACCAAAAAAGTAGACAGCAAAACCTCCCGGCATATTTGTTTTCAGAATCTGTTTTTTTTCGACAGGAGCAATTTCAAAGCTACATTGCTTCCCGCAAACCCAGCAAATCCTGGTGCCATACAGGAAACTCACCACGACCGTTACAAAACAAAACATTCCACTGACCATGTCAAACATAAATCCACCTCTCCTTGGAAAGGGGCAATAATACTCATCCTGGATTAATTGTAAAGAATTCTAATCTTAATGCAAGGGTTTCCATGAAGAATTAATCCCTCAGATCAGGAAGTAGAGCACTGGTAACGACACAAAGGCTAATGCCATCCCCAGGCTGACGAGTGCAGCCGCGAGTTCCGGGACCATGCCGGCAGCGATCGCAAGGGCACCGGCGGTGACCATTGGGGGCATTCCTGCCTCAAAGATGCTGACATCTGCAGCCAAACTGTCCAGGCCCAAAAGCCGGCAGCCGGCTAAAGCCAGTAATGGCGCTATTGCCAGCTTAATCGCCAGCCCAAAACCCAGGGGCTTTAGGACTGCGGGGCTCAGCCTTATCCGCAATTGAAAGCCGATTGCGGTCATGACCAGCGGAGTCAACATCCCGGCCAGGGTTTCGAGTCCTCTGATGACCGAATCAGGATAAGGGTAGTCGCGCAAAAGCAAACCGACCAACAACGCCATGGTCGGTGGGAAAAGCAAAGCACGCTTGGCAACTTCGGCGGTTTTTATCTCTCCTTGACGACCGTACAGGCCCAGGACAATCGATCCATAAAGTGCAAAGATCAGCATGGTGCCTATCTGGTCGTAGATGATTAAATGTGGGATCCCTGTTTCGCCAAAAAAAGCATTAACCATGGGAACACCCATAAAAGAGGTGTTGCCGATAGGAACTACCAAAAGCAGGACACCGATCGTTTCTCTTGACCAGTGTACTTTCTTGCCAACGACCAAGATCAGCACTGCGGACAAAAGCAACATCACCCAAGGAACAATTGCGGGGACCATCATTTCGTATGAGAGTTTCAGTTGCGGGACTTTAAGCAGGATTACCGCCGGTAATGCAACATAGAGCGCAAACATGTTGAGCGCTTGGGACGTTTGCTCAGGAAAGGCCTCTATCTTACGGAAGACGACGCCAAGCCCAACGAAAATGCCTATCAGTATAAAGTTTTCCATATTGTTGAAACTTTCAGGTAATGGTTAAGTCCGCAACGTCAAATGTCACTGAATCATGCTGTATCCTCCTATACGATTGCAAGGTTTGCAATGCGGGGTCGGAAAGAATTTTGGGATACTGGCAATCGAGGCAGAATAAGACGCCACATGGAGGATGAGCGTGACAGGAAAAGTTGGCCGAACTGGCCCTCCCTGATCAGGTAATAAAACCCAGCTTATTGTAATAGATTAAAATCATTTGCTAATTCCGAATCAAGTGTTAGATTTGATCAAGTTAATCCATAAGTTGTTTAAAAAAGCCAAACCTGTCGTGAGGCAGGGACGGAAAGCCACGGGTCTACCTCTCCTGCTATGGAAGATAGCCGAGCTGCCAGCGCATTTGATGCCTTGGCAGTTTTTTTGTTTTTATCGAATGGGCTTTGAAACAACGTGAAAACGATCTCTGACGGTCTTTGGGTTTGCCAGGGAGTCTCGGTATGAAATTTTCATTGAAAATTTTTATCTGCATGACTTTTGTCTTGTTGCTTTTTGTCAGCCAGGCCAGCGCGGGTTTTTTCCAGGCACATGTCATAGAGGTGGTCAATAGTTACACGATCAAAGTTCTCGCTGACGATGGGGTTAAGGTCGTTCGGCTGGCAGAGGTTGTTTGTCCGAGTTCAAAACTTGGTGCACATCTTTGCGCAGGGCAGGCAAGAGAATTTATCCTGAAAGTGACTTCCGGGAAAGAGCTCACAATAGAGTACTGGGCTACCGATGCCGCCGGCAGAAGTGTTTGTGAGGTTTTCCTTCCCGATGGCTCAAGCCTGGGGAAACTGCTGGTAGCAAAAGGATATGCTCTTGAGGACAAACAGTATAGTTCCAGCCCTGACCTCAGTCGTTTGGAAGGTGCTGCAAAAAGGAATAAACAGGGTGTCTGGAGACATGTAGCTCAAGCATTATGATTGTCTTTATAAAGTGGCTGTGTCCGGATTTAGGCGGGTAAAGGGAATATGGAAATGAAAATTAAAGTTTCGATTATCATAGGGCTCTTTGTGGCATTGTCCGGTTGCACGGGAGTCATTGCCGAGAAGGATGTTACCCCGAAAACAAAATCAGTTTTCGATCATGAGGACAAGAAGCTTGCAAATGCTAGAGATGCTGATGCGATTGAAAACGAACGGCTCACCAATGAGCGACGTGTTGCACGCATGATGGCCTGGGTTGATATCTCGAAGTAAAAACGCATCTTAAAAGAGCACAACATAGAGAATGATCATGGCCACCTGAAACAGGTGGCCATTTTTCGCTTGCCAGGAGTCTCTGGAAAACTGGCGATGATTCACTGCTCAAACAGGCAAGGTAAAGGAACAAACATAGCCATTCACGGCCTGTTTAAAAACCCCAATTAACCTTTTCTTCTGTGAGGTCGCGTTTTTTGTCAGGCTGAGTCTGGCTGTTGACACGGAACTCTTCTGCTGCATACTTTCTTTACAACACAAACTCTGGGAGGAGCACACAATCAAAAAGACCTTCGGTATCGTTCTGCTGTTGTTGCTCGGCGGTTGTGCCTTCCTGGTTACGATTGTTCTGCTGTTGCAGGTCGTCCTTTCCTTGATTGCTGCGGATTGAAACAGGATTCAATTATGCTTCGTTGCGCCAGCTTGTTACTTGTCTTTTGGGTTCTGTTCATCGTTGCTCCGGTGGTTGCTGAGGAGCGCACGGTCATGGCCCCCGGAGAGCCCTTCCCGGAAGTTACCATTCCTGCTCCAGAGTCGCCAGTTGTCCGCTCCTATCTGGGGCTCGATGATGAAGCTAATTTTATTCCCAGCCAAATCCGGGCTGACGTCCTTTTGGTTGAATTGCTCAATGTTCACTGCTCCCACTGCCAGAGGCAGACACATGCTTACAGCAAACTCTTCCAGTTGATTGAAGCCGACCCGGAGACCAATGGACGGGTTAAAATGCTTGGTATTGCGGTTGGTAATCTGCCGCAGGAGGTGAAGTCTTTCCGTGAGCGGTATCCGGTACCTTTCCCGGTGGCTCCCGACCCGCGTTTTACACTCCACCGAGCACTGGGTGCCAGCGCAACGCCTTTTACCATTTACGTCCGTCTGGATCACACTGGCAAACAGGGTGTCATTGCCAAAACCCACCTTGGACTGAATCCTGATTACCGTAAGGTGCTTACCGAATTAAAGCAATTGTTAAGCGCGGAGCCTGAGGAATTGCGCCGTGAAGGTGCGCAGGCTGTTCGAACGCACAGCGCAGTTAAGACGATCTATTCGGAAGCAGAGTTGGAGACAGTTGTACGGAACGCTTTTACCAGGACCGGAGGTGGGATCGTCGCGTTCGAGCGGGTTTCTTTGCCCAGCGGACGCCGTGTTTATTCCGCATTGATGCGTAAAGGGCAGCAGGAGAGGTTGCTCTTCGCCGAAGTCGCGAGCCGCCGGTCGGTCTGCGACGTTTGTCACGATGTGCACTTCATCTACATCTTCGACGCTGCGGCCCGCATCGTTGGTTTCGAACCCTTACAGGTAACCAAGTACGGTAATGTCCCCTGGAGTGAGGAGGAGGCGGAGAGGATGCGTCAGCGGGTGGTGGGGCAGTATCTTACTGCGCCGCGTCCTTTCGATCCGCAAGTTGATGCGGTGTCTTCGGCGACCATCAGTTCGGCAATTATCTTTGACAGTATCGCTCAAGGCGAAGCGTTGCTCGAGGAGTTGAGGAACGAGGGGTATTAAGTCCCTGGATAAAAGGGGTTGTTCCCTGCGTCAGGCTACGTCGTGGTGTCTGGTGTGATCTTCCGGCGACAGGGATGATTGCCCGCGTTCCGGGTTTGGCTCTATGGGACGGTGCAGGATTTCGCTTAACTGGTCAGCGCCGCCAATGTAGTGGCCATCCAGCCATATCTGCGGCACCGCGATCGGTGTCTTCGGTCCTACCAGCGGTTTTACGCGTGCCAGCATTTCATAGAGGGCACGCGGATCCTTGACCACATTGTGATAAGTGAATTCAACGCCTGCGCCATCCAGATACCCCCTGGCACGATGACAATGGGGGCAGGTCTCCTTGCCGAACAAGTGGTTGTCTGTAACCGGGGTACGGCGGGCATGATGGTCGATGACAGCCTCGGTCAACACGCCACGGTTCAGAGCGTTGCCCTGACTGATGACGGATCCCTCCACCATAACGATCGGTGCATGCCAGCCGCCTTTACGCAGTGGGCGCCACCACTCGGTCAGCCAGTCACGTAAATGAAGCGTTACGGGGATGTCGGCAAGTTCGTGACTCAGGGTGTCGCGGATGACGTCCTTGGTCAGGGAGCACTCGCCGCAGGGAATCTTGATCCTGAATGGGCCCCATCGCCCGGCCCAGCGGTAAAGGATAATTTCAACAGGAGCCGTCTGCATCTATCCTCTCCTTATATCAACAGTATAACCCCATCCAGTCAGACGAACTCAAGAGCAGGGCGCAGGATAGTAGTTCTTGCGCCACAGCGCGAGCGGAATAATGACCGGTTTCTCGCCGTTGGCAAAAAACCACGAATCAACGACATAGAGGCCGTCACCGTCAATCTCTTTGATGACCGCTGAATAGTGTGGGAAGAGAATCATCGCGACGGATCTGTGGGCCGGGTAGCTGACCTGATGCCAACGTAACAGTCGCTCGTCCTCGAGGAGCAGGAGATAAATGGTTGAATTGACAGTTTCCGCAACGCAATCATGTTGATAGCTTTCTATGGGGGCTTTAAAATTATTACAGGCCTGATCGGCAAAGGTGTTGTTTTGCCCGCCGATGTTTTTTTCCATCAGTGCTACTGCTACGGCGATCCTGCTTCTTTCCTCACGGGCATTAAGCGATGGAGGTGTAAAGAGTGCTTTGATGTTCTGCCAGGCTTCGGCCGTGAAGGAAACTCTGGCGCCGCCGCCGTCGCAGTCGTAATGATTGCAGGTGGTGAAGTCATTGGGAGAGGCTGGATGCTTGATGTTGTAGGTGTCTAAGAAAAGGTCCGTAGATTTCCCCGGGCTATAAAAAGAATTCGAACAGCCAGATAAAAAGAACAGGCCAAAGCTGACAAACAAAAGAGCAAAGCGCGTTGGGAAGACTCTCATCGTCCACCTCGGACCAGCACAACCACGGAATGCCCCTGCACATGATAGCGTTGTTGATTGTCAATCTCCTGTTCTTCTCCCGGGGTACAGCTCGACAGCTCAATTGCCAGGGCGGTATCGATAAATCGCTGCCAGGGAGCTTTTTTTCCCGAGTTCGGCAGGGCGAAGTCGGCAGCTTCTTTATCCGCATGTACGATCAGGTAGATTTCAGCTTCGTCTGCCTGCCCCTGCAGGTGCATGGCTAAAGAATGTGAAGTGTCTGACCAGTCGGGAGCATTCAATGACTTGCCATGCCAGGTCAGGCGACGGTCACAGCTTTCTTCTCCCTCGTAATGGCGCGGTCGTAGCAGGTCGTGATGTTTTCGAAATGCGATCAGGTTGCAAAAGAACCGGAACAGGTCGCGGTTGTCTTCCAGGTTGGACCAGTTGATCCAGCCAAGGGCATTATCCTGGCACCAGGTGTTGTTGTTGCCTCCCTGGCTGCGCGCCATCTCGTCGCCAGCCAGCAGCATTGGCACGCCGTGGGCGAGAATCAGCAGGGTGGCAAAATTACGCATCTGACGCTCACGCAGAGAGCGG
>CAZXBD010000258.1:0-17268 GCA_964638305.1 uncultured Geobacteraceae bacterium
CAAAGGGAAACAGATTAACGACATGTTGCCCTCGCGAGGTTGTCTCATCTCCAACTTCAATCTTTGACACGAGACTGAATTTTGTCAGCAGCCAGAAAGGCCAGGGGAAATCCCTGGCCTTTACTTGTCGTTAATGTGAAAAGTATAACTGTCTGACTTGTGATCTATTTGCGCTGAAATTCTTTCGAACTGAAGCTGTACCTGAAGTTCATGTGATCCGTGTAGGTCCCCTCCAGGATAGCGACAACATCCTCGGTAAATACGAGCTCTTCATCAGTCGGGATGACGAAGACCTTGACCGGGGAGTCTGGAGTAGTGATCACACTTTCAGACTTACGAGTCATGGTGTTGCGGTTTTTCTCCTTGTCGAGGATGATTCCCATGAACTCAAGGCCCTCCACGGTCATTTCACGAATCAACCAACCCATTTCACCGACCCCTGCGGTGAAAACGACAGCGTCAATTCCACCGACAGCCGCAGCATAGGAGCCGATGTATTTCTTCAGGCGGTAAGCTTCGACATCGAGTGCCAACTGGCAGCGTGGGCAGTCACCTTCTTCGGCGCCTTCAATAACATCGCGCCGGTCAGTGTATTGACCGGTGATGCCAAGGATGCCGGCTTTCTTGTTCAGGACGCTGTCAATCTCTTTCGGTGATAATCCTTCCTGTTCCATAATAAAGGCAGGGATGGCAGGGTCAATGTCGCCACAGCGGGTGCCCATGACAGCACCTTCGAGAGGGGTCAACCCCATAGAAGTGTCGACGGAGACACCGTTCTTGATGGCCGTGTGTGAAACGCCGTTGCCAATGTGCATGGTAATGATGTTGCAGTCTTTCGGGTCCTTGCCGAGCATGACGGCCGCGCGCTTGGAGACATAGAGGTGGCTGGTGCCGTGGAAACCGTAACGGCGCACACCGTATTTCTCGTACCATTCGTAAGGCAGGGGGTAGGTAAAAGCCGACTCCGGCATGGTCTGATGAAAGGCCGTGTCAAAAATTGCAATATGCGGGACATCCGGAAGGACAGACTGGGCTGCTTCTATGCCCGAGATGTTCGGTGGGTTATGCAGGGGGGCGAGATGCTGAACTTCCTTGATGGCATCCAGGACTGCGTCGTCGATCGTCACCGAACAGGTGAATTTCTCTCCACCATGGACTACACGGTGTCCGACTGCTGAAATTTTGGTGATCTCACTGACAACACCGTACTCTTTGTCGGCAAGAATTTTGATGATCAGGTGAATGGCAACCTTGTGGTCGGGGCATTCATACTCCTCACGGTAGGTCTCGCGGCCGGGGACTTCATGAATGATGAACGAGTCGCCGATGGTGACGCGCTCAACCATGCCTTTGGCGATAACCTCCTTTTTCTCCCAGTCGTAGAGTTGGTATTTTACCGACGAACTGCCGCAATTAAGTGCTAGGATATCCATATGTGCTTCCTCCAGGGGTCAGGTGTTGCGGATTTTTTTATAGAGATAAAAAGAAATGCTGTTTTAATATTGTATTTTAAGCCCCGCTTAAAATTTTGCCAAGTCAGGTTTTATGTGGTTTTGAAAGCATAAAACGTGTTGTTAAAGGGTAATGTATGGTCGGGTAAATTGCAAGTTTTTTTCAGGAAAAAAGACGGCTGTTTGCGCTGGACAGAATTTAAATGTTGCGGTAAACTCCCCCGAAAGTTTTCAGAACTAAAATCTCTAAAGAGGAGGTAAGTCCCATGGCCTACACAATTAACGACGAGTGTATCAATTGCGCTGCCTGTGCAGACACTTGCCCGGTTGACGCTATCAGCGAGCAGGGTGATGTGCATGTGATTGATGCCGCTACATGCACTGACTGTGGCGTTTGTGTTGACAGCTGTCCCGTTGATGCAATCGATGCTCCCTAAGCACTAAGCACTAACCACTAAGCACCTCTGCATAAGCGTAGAAATGAAAAGGCCGTACCCTGAATTGGGTACGGCCTTTGTTTGTTTTTCAGTGAACGACAAGGGTTAACTGGCGCCAGGATCCGCCGAGACCACTTCGACGTTGATATTGGCAATCCCGTCCGGCAGGTTGCGGAAGACAATCGTAAAAGGAACTGAAGCTCCGGAGGCCACGTTCATGTTCGAGGTCGCTGCCCCGAACTGGTTGTTCATCGCTTCTTCTATGGATGTAAATGGTTTTGCTTTCAAAGCAGCGTCGTCAAGTTTGTTGCCGCAGAATACGGTTTGTTGCAGAAGCGCCTTCCCCTGGGCATCCAGAAGAACACCCTTGACGGTGATTATTGAGACGGCAGAGGGGTGATTGTTGACTGCCTCACCCTGGATGACAAGCATCTGCCCGGCCCGACCGTTCACGTAGGAGCTTCCATCGATATTGATGCCTATGCGCCCTTCCAGAGAGCTGTCCGCAGTTTCACCTATGTACTCCTGCAAAAACGGCAGGTACTGGGTGACCGCGTTCAGGTTGAGGGAACCCTCCTGCATGAACATGAACCCGGCAGCTCCGGCCAGGACGACCAGTAACAGAATAAGGAGAACAAGGATTCGTGATAGGGAGCTTTTCTTTGGTGCAGGTGGCACCGGGAGCGGCTCGTCGTCATCGTGATCACGCTGAGAAACCGGGGAGCTCTGTTGTGGGCTCGGGCTGAAGGGCTCAGGCTCGTCCTTTTGCTCCATTGTCGCCTTGGAGAAATCGTCATCGATTTGAAAGGCGGGAGCTTCGCTCTCGTTGTCCTCACCGGCAAAATCTATCTCACCAAACTGCAGGCCTTCTCCTTCCGTACTTGAAGCAGGACTGCCAGCGGGATCGTCTTCTTTGTCAAATTGTGGTTCTTCAAAGTCGAAGGAGGTGTCGTCGGTCGTCTCGTCGCTCCATTGAGAGTCCGACTCTTTAGCGAATGGAGTTTCTTCATCGAAGGAGAATTCTCCCGCCGGCTCATCCTCTTCTGTTGCCTCGGCAGTTGTCTCTTCTTCGGTCTCGTCAAAACTGAAGGTGGTGTCGTCACCACTCTCTTCGTCACTGCCGAAAGAGAATTCAGAGGGTTCTGTCGGGCCCGATGTTGTGTCGTCTACGGCAGCATGCTCTGTTGTCTCCAACTCAGGTTCCGGACTTTCGTTGAAATCAAACTCCGCTGATTCTTCAGTCTCCTCTACGTCCGCCGCAAACTCAGTTTGTTCCTCTGCAACTGGCTCTTCCTGCGATTCTACCTCTATGGAGAAGTCGGATGTTGGGGGTTCCGGACTTTCTTCGGTATCATCATTGACCAACTGAGAGGTGTCAGCGACCGAAAAATTTTCTGCGAGCTCTTCTTCGGTGGTTCCATCGCCTCCCATGTCAGCTTCGAGAGAGCTGAAATCAATATCGCTGCCTTCCGGTTGCCCTGGCAGTTCGGGCGCATCGTCCGATGCAGAGGTTTGCGGTGTCGCTTGCTCCTGGGGTTCGGGAGCCTCCGTCTGATCGCTTTCAGTGGTCGGGGTCTCGCCGGAAGCGTCTTCAGTGACGGGTTCCATATTGAAAGAGCCGAAATCTACAGCTTCTTCAGGCGCTTGCGGCTCCGGTTCAGGCAAAGTCACGGTAAAGATCTCTTTACACTTTGAACAGCGGACCTTGGTTCCGCCAGGCTTGACTTTCTCATCAGCTAACCGAAAACGGGTTTGACATGCTTCGCACTGAACGATCATTCAGTTTCTCCCTAACTATTATTGGTTGTTCATTATATAGACAACAGTTCAAGCGCCCTCGACCACGCGAATGTCAGGCAAATTGCGATATCTTTCGTCAAGATCCAGCCCATAGCCGACAATGAAACCATCATCCATGGAGAACCCGATGTAGTCAACAGGGACGCTGGTGACACGATGAGCCTGTTTGTCGATCAGGGTACATATCCGCAAGCTGGCAGGTTGGCGGTTCAACAGCATGCTGCGGAGCGACTCGAGAGTCAGGCCGCTGTCTACTATATCCTCAACAACCAGCACGTCCTTGCCCTTTATCGACATCTCAAGATCCTTGCGGACTTCGATTATTCCGGAGGATTGAGTTGCAGACCCATAGCTGGCAAGACGCACGAAGTCGACAATAGACGGAGTCTTAACAGCTCGCACAAGGTCAGCAATGAAGAGAAAAGATCCCTTAAGGACAGCAACCATCATGATCTCGCGGCCCTGATAGTCTCTATCTATCTGGGTTGCCAGAGCTTCTACCCTCGCCGCAATCTCTTCTGCCGAGAAAAGGGGCTTCGGGGAGAGCTTGATGTCAGGGCTGCTTGAGGTGCTCATAATTCGGCTATTCTATAGCAAAGTGGCTGATTTGTGTCAATTTTTAAACAGTATGCAGCTCCTTGTCTGGTACAGAGAAATCCTGTATTCTGATCGTCGGTAAAATTCACCTGTTTACTTGTTTTGACGAACCTCTCAGGAGAAACCCCGATGCGTGTCAATCTCTGCCTGTTAACAATCTCTCTGATCTGTCTCTCTTGTTCATGTGCTTTTGCTGCACCTGTTCTTCAGGTTGATAACCCTAGATTTAATTTCGGAGAAATTTTTCAGGGTGACAAAGTTCCCCATACTTTTGAGTTTGTTAACACGGGTGACGAAACTTTAAAGATTGACCGGGTTCGGAGTTCCTGCGGTTGTACGGCGGTTCTGGTCTCGGAGAAAAACATCCCGCCGGGGGGAAGGGGGGAGGTCAAAACCAATTTCGACAGCGCCCGCTTTCGTGGCTCCATATCCAAAACGGTCTATCTTTACAGCAATGATCCTGTTCGGCCCACCATGCAGTTCCACATCAAGGGCCAGGTTCTTGAGACCGTTGTCGTCGAACCCACCCAGATTAATTTCGGCGGGATTCCCGCTGAAAAAAAGGTTACCACAACTGTCTTGCTGCGCAATCAGGGGGGGGAGCCTCTAACGATTGGTAAAGCTCATTCGACGGCTGTCGAACTGGTCGCCAAAGTGCCGGAAGGAGTCTTCGCCGATGGCGATGAAGTTGCTATTGAGATACAGTTTACACCCAAGCCGGGCAAGGTTCGCTTTAGTGGTTATGTACTGGTACCGATAGATGGCGTGCCTAAGAATGAACTCCGAATTCCAGTCTATGCGACCATAAAATAAACAACATTAACCTGTGTTCCTAAATTTGTTTTTCTGGCTTGAAAGAGTTCCCTATTGCTCTATACTTAATCGGGTTTTATGTCCCTCCCATCTTGTTTGGGGACTATTGTTTGATACTTTCCCAAGGAGTCTGCATGACTACTCACGTCTCGCCACCACAAAGGCGTAAATTCCTCTTTACCATGCTGGGCGGCATTGGTGCTTTGATCGGCGCTGCAACGGCCTGGCCGATTTTCCGCTTTCTGGCACCAAATGACGCTGGCAGCGGGAGCTCCCAAGTTGTTGTGCCGCGTAATGAGGTGCCTTCAGGCAAAGCCCACTTCTTCCAGTACCAAAGCAAGCCGGCGGTTGTTTTACAACCATCGCCTGGCAATTTCGTTGCTCTCTCCGCAGTCTGTACACATCTCGGTTGTGTCGTTGCCTGGCAGGAACAAGTCGGAGAGTTTCTCTGCCCTTGTCATGGTGGCCGTTTCTCGGCGGAAGGCCAGGTTCTTGGTGGCCCCCCCCCGAAACCTCTAGAAACTCTTGTCGTCCAGCTTGATGGCGACCAGCTAAAGATCGGATAGGAGATACTTATGCAACCGATAAAATGGCTGGTTGAATTCGTCGATGTTCGTCTCGGGGTTAAGGACCTCTACACCCGGGAGTTGAATGGCTATCTTCTGCCGCGAAAGGTTAACGCCTGGTACACCCTCGGCGCCGTTCTCCTGGCACTTTTCAAACTTCAGATTGTCACCGGTATTCTCTTGCTCATGTTTTATGTGCCCGATGCCGAGAAGGCTTTTGCCAGCATTCAGTACATTATGAACGATGTGCCCTACGGTTGGCTGTTCCGCATGCTGCATGCCGTAGGTGCCAATGTAATCGTGATTGCCTTGTTGTTGCATATGCTTTCGGTATTGTTCATGGCCAGTTACAAGGGTCGACGAGAGTTTACCTGGCTGTCTGGCTTTATTATCTTTAACCTGACCATGGGGCTCTGCCTGACCGGTTACCTCCTGCCGTGGAGCCAGTTGTCCTTCTGGGCAACCACCGTAGCTACAGATGCCGCGGGCGCCGTACCGGTTGTCGGCAATTACCTGGTGGAATTTTTGCGCGGTGGACCTGTTGTCGGCAACCAGACTTTGGGCCGTTTCTTCGCTCTGCATGTCGTCGGTATGCCATTGGTTCTGCTTGGTCTGGTCGGTTTTCATCTCTTCTGTGTAAAGCGCCGAGGGATTTCGGAACCGCCTTTTGGCCCGGATTACAGCGCTAGTGAAGAACTGCCATTTTTTGAACATGAGAAGCATCAGGGCGGCATCCCCTTTTTCCCGAACTATTTTGTCAAGGATGCGGCGGTTATCTGTTTCTTCATCGCCTTTTTGCTTGCAATTATTTTTTATGCTCCGGGTCTGTTCTTCCCTGAATCGGCTTTTCAGCCGGCAGACCCATTTCTCACACCACCACACATCAAGCCGGAATTCTATTTTCTCTGGGCCTACCAGACCCTGAAAATTTTCCCCAGTGAAATCATAGGTCTGGGAGTTCAGGGGGCGTTCATGACGTTTTTGGCTCTGTTGCCTTTCATTGACAGGGGGCCGGAGAGGCGGCCGGCCAAACGACCATTGTTTGTTACCTGCTACGTTCTCGGGATTCTCCTCTTTGTGGCTATTTCCGTATGGGGGCATTACTCATGAGTCGCTCAATCTACTATCTGTCTCTCCTGATGATTGTTGCCTTGTGGGCGATGCCGGTTTCAGTGCTGGCCGCTGATACGGTCTGCATTGAATGTCATAGCGGACAGCCCGGACCACTTGGTGCACCGGTTGCCGAATGGCGCACAAGCATCCACTCTGAAAACGGTATTTCCTGTCACGATTGTCACGGCGGCGATCCCACCGACTTTGCCATGGCGATGGACCCTGGGCGTGGTTTCCTGGGAGCCCCCGACTATACGGACGTCCCTGCTTTTTGCGGTCGCTGTCACGTCGGGGTCGCCGAGGAATATCAGGCCGGAGCCCATGGTCAGGCAATCGAGAGCGGTGGTGCGCAGTGCGTTGTCTGCCATGGCAACCATGCTATCCAGAAAGCAAACCTGGACCTGATCAACGAGGAAGATTGTTCACAATGCCACACTTATGAACGTGCGGCCCTGATCCGGTTATCTCTTGTCGAGACCGACACAATGATCTCGACCACTGAACTGGACCTCGAGCGACTATATCGTCTCGGGTTTGCCATCGATGATATGCAGGGAGGTCTGTTCAATCAGCGCAACCGTTTCCATCGAATTTTTCACGGTGTAGATGTTGTGCGGGTCCGCCAAGAGACTTCTGATGTACAGGCCGAAGTAAGTAAAGTCATTGGTGAGGTCGCAGCAATAGATTCCACTCTCGGGCAGCGCAAACTCTGGGGCAGTGTCGTGATAGGGCTTTTTGTCATGGCCGGCGTGATTTTCCTGTTGGTGAGAAAAGCCTATGAGGAGGATGAACAGGGTTGATCGAGACCTTCATGTAAACTTAAACAACATGGCCGCTGCAAATCATTTTGCAGCGGCCATGTTGTTTTCTGAAGATAAAATCTTTTGAGGGGATTCAGGGCATGAAAGCGTTGTTGAGGTCTCTGTAGGCACGCTTGACGTTGAGCTTGATCAACTGCTCATAACCATCCATGTCATGATATTGAGGAAGGTCGAATTCTGCCAGGGTCTGTTCGAGAGTATCTCCACGCTCAACATGTTGCATAACGTTGGTCAAAAAATCGCGGAAGAAACGACTGAACTCGTAAACCTCATCTATACTACTGACCGGACCATAGCCGGGGATGATTTGCCGGGCGCCAAGCTGCTGGAGAAAATCGAGGGCCAACAGCCAGTCGGTCATGTATCCGCTGCCCATAAAGCCGACACTGTTGATGTAGAGCAGATCGCTGGCAAAGACCACTTCGGCTTCCGGGATAAAGACCACGACGTCACCGTTGGTATGTCCTTTGCCGATGTTGGTCAAAACAACCGAAACACCTCCTGGTTTCAACGTTAGACCTTCATTGAAAAAAACAGATGAATATTCCGGTTTGCGGACCTCCATATCAATATTTTTCCAGGTTTGCCAACTCATCAGGACGTCCTGATCTGAAGGAAAATCGAAGTCGACATAGGTGTAGCCGGAGTGGTGATGGGTCAGGATGAAATGCTTCACCGGTTTTTTTGTGCGGGCGGCGATAGCCTTGTACAGGTCCTCAATAACCGGTTTGGACATGTGAGCACCGGCAGCAACAACATAATCTTTGCCGATGACAAAAATCGCGTTGGTGGTCGCCTTGCCACCTTCTTTGGCAATGGCAGCGAAAACGCTCGGTGCCAGCGGCTCAATCAGAAAACTATCCTGTACCGAAACAACGGCAACAGCCGGGCTGGAAAAGGGCCTCTTCGAAACGGGCTCGGCGGAAATAGTCGCAGATGTAGTGCTGAACGTTATGATAGAAATGATAAGAAGGATACGCCACATAAGCGACATGATAGCAGGGATTTGACCGGCCCGGCAACCACCTTGATGCAATATGATTAGCGGTTGCAAAAGCCCGTGAAGTGAGTTATAAACCATTCCCTGTGCGCGATTAGCTCAGCTGGATAGAGCGCTGCCCTCCGGAGGCAGAGGTCACAGGTTCGAATCCTGTATCGCGCGCCAGTCAAGAGGACGAAGGTTAGCCAATTTTTTGGCTAACCTTTTTTATGCTTTGTTCCGTTCTGCCACTTGTGACCATTACCCTCAACAATAATCAGTTAGCTGTGTATAATGTGTTTGGCCACGAGCACGATAATATTCTCGTCAGGGTATGGTCCTTATTGCTTTACACCTCGCAAAGGAGGGGGTTATGGGCGGGTTCTTGCGGTTGTTTGTTCCTTTAATCTTATCTCTTTTATTGGCCTCATCTGCCTTTGCGGGTGAGCGTTTGCGTCTGGCCACAACCACTTCGACCGAAAATTCCGGTCTGCTCGCGGAACTTATTCCCCCCTTTGAACAAGCCAACGACTGTAAGGTTGATGTCATTGCCGTTGGTACCGGCAAGGCAATCAAACTGGGAGAAAACGGTGATGTCGATGTGATCCTGGTACATGCCCGCAGCCGTGAAGACAGCTTCGTTTCGGCCGGCTATGGGATGGATCGTCGGGATGTCATGTACAATGATTTCGTCATCCTGGGTCCGAATGGTGATCCTGCGGATCTTAAGGGGATGGTGGATGTCGTCTCCGCCATGAGAAAAATTGCTTCTGCGAAGGCAACCTTTGTTTCGCGTGGGGATGATTCAGGTACCCATACCCGGGAGAAACAATTGTGGCAGGCCGCCGACGTCAAGCCCGCAGGTGACTGGTACCTGGAAGCCGGTCGCGGCATGGGTGAGGTTGTCATTATGGCAGGAGAGCGTCAGGGCTACACCTTGTGTGATCGCGGCACTTATCTGGCCTTTCTCAACAAAACTGAATTGCAGATTGTCGTGGAAGGGGATTCTAGATTATTTAATCCCTACGGTGCTATTATGGTCCATCCGCAGAAGCATCCGCACGTCGAATCTGCTCTGGTGAAGAAGTTTCTCGATTATCTGGTGTCGAGTCAGGCGAAGGCACTCATCACAGGTTTCCGCAAAAATGGTGAACAACTTTTTTATGTGCAGTAAGGGGTTGGCTTGGACTATCTGACGGACTCATTTATTGCTGCTGTCGGGTTGATCCTCAGCCTCGATCGGGAGATCCTGTCGACGATCTGGACCTCTCTTTACACGTCCTGTTGTGCAATTGTTTTTGCGGCACTGCTTGGTATTCCGACAGGTTTGTGGCTGGGAATAAATAACTTTCGCGGCCGGCGTTTGATAATCACGCTGCTTAATACTTTGATGGCCCTGCCAACGGTTGTGGTCGGGCTGCTTTTGTTCGGCCTGTTCAGCCGTCAGGGCCCTGCCGGTAGTCTGGGTCTGCTCTTTACTCCCTGGGCAATGATTGCCGGTCAGACAGTTCTTGCGACGCCGATCGTTGCCAATTATGTGTTGTCAGCTGTCAGTGGTTCCGATCAAAGGATTCTGGACACGCTTTTAACTTTGGGAGCAACCCGTTTTCAGGCCAGCGTACAATTGGTGAAAGAAATTCGTTTTGGGGTGATGGCGGCGGTGATTGCCGGCTTTGGCCGCGTGATTGCCGAGGTCGGAGTGGCGATGATGCTCGGAGGAAATATCAGGGGGGCAACTCGCACCATGACGACGGCGATTGCTCTGGAAACCAGCAAGGGTGAATTTGCCTTTGGTTTGTCGTTGGGGATTGTCCTGTTGGGCGTTGCCCTGCTTGTTAATTTGTTCTTGAATATGCTGCAACAGAGGGTGAACTGATGGAACCTGTTGTCACTCTCAAGGATATCCTGGTCAATCAGGGTGAGACTTTCAGCCTGTCGATTGAGAGTCTTGAACTGCAGCCTAATCGGGTCTATGCGTTGACCGGACCGAACGGTGCCGGCAAAAGCACTTTACTCAGAACCATGGCTTTGTTGACTTTGCCTCAAAAAGGGACGGTCACTGTTGCCGGTTCCGGTGCGGGAAGTCTTGCTCAACAGCGGCAGAAGGTTACCCTTGTCGAACAGTCCCCTTATCTATTGGAAGGGACCGTGTACGACAACCTGGCCTTTGGGCTCCGGCTTCGTGGCATTCGTGGAAAAGAGCAAAGAGAACGTATCAAGACAACCTTGGATATGGTTGGCATAGGCGGGTTTGAAAGACGCAAAACCAGAAATCTCTCCGGAGGAGAAATGCAGCGGGTAGCCCTGGCCCGCGCCCTGGTCCTGGAGCCGGAAGTGTTGCTTCTGGATGAACCAACAGCCAACATTGACAGCACGAGTCTGCAGGCGTTTGAGGCGTTGCTCGGCAGCTTGCCGGACTACGGTATTACCGTTGTGTTTTCCACTCATGATCCGTCTCAACCCAAGCGGTTGGGTGATTATGTCCTTCGGCTTGAAAATGGTCGTCTGCTCGATAAAACCTGCCGGGCGTCGTAGCATAGAGATGCAAAGGAAACGAAGAAGAGCTTATGGCTGAAACCTTTGAAAAAGCGAGAGCCCTGATCCTGGGGCAGCTTTCGCCCCTGTCGGCGGAGTCGGTGCCCCTCCTTGAGTTGGTCGGTCGGATCCTTGCCGAGGGGGTCATGGCTCCCTGGGATTTGCCGCGATGGGACAATTCAGCCATGGACGGTTTTGCCGTTCGGGCCGAAGATTGCCAGTCAAACAAGCCTCTCATGGTTGACGGATATATTCCGGCCGGAGGCACCGCCTGTGGCTTTGGTGCCAGCCCGGGGAAGGCCATAAGGATCATGACCGGCGCGCCGGTTCCCAAGGGGTGTGATGCGATTGTTCCCTTCGAGGAGACCGAGGAAGCTGATGGGCACGTGTTGATCAAGGGTCGGGTGCGTGCTGGTGATCATCTTCGTGTTCGGGGTGAGGACGTACAGAAGGGTGAGGTTGTCATTTCTGCCGGCAGCGTTCTGCGCCCTGCAGAGATCAATATGCTGGCCTCTTTTGGGTATCAACAGGTTGCTGTTGTCGGGCGACCGAGGGTGGCTATTCTGTCAACCGGTGACGAGCTGGTGGAGCCCGGGGAAGCTTTGGGCCCGGGCCAGATTGTCAACAGTAACTCCTATTCCCTGGCGGCTGCGGTGCTGGAGGTCGGTGGCGAACCCTTGCTGCTCGATATTGCCCGGGACGATCGAGACAGCCTCAAAGGGCAACTGGTCGAGGGTCTGCGGGCTGATGTGCTGATTACTTCCGCAGGAGTGTCGATGGGCGATCGCGACCTGGTCTGTGAGGTGCTGCAGGAAGTGGGGGTCGAAAGGCTTTTCTGGAAGGTTGACATCAAACCCGGTCGACCGACTGCGTTCGGGCTCAAGGATGGCAAGCCGGTCTTCTCCCTGCCCGGCAACCCCGTGTCGAGTATGGTGACCTTTGAAGAGTTCGTAAGGCCCGCTTTACTGAAAATGATGGGACACCGCAGGGTCGTCAAGCCGTATGTCAAGGCAACGCTGAAAGAGACAGTCACAAAGAAATCTGGTCGCGTGCAGTTTCTGCGGGTCCGGATCGTGGATAACGGCGAGCACCTGATTGCGACGAGCGCCGGTGACCAGAACACCGGGATTTTGAGTACCATGCTGCGTGCCAACGGCATTGCTGTGCTGCCGGCCAGTCGTGACATATTCGAGGCAGGGGAAGAGGTTGATGTCCACCTGATTGCCGCGGTTGATGTTCTGGACGTGGAGGCCTAAGCCCGGCTCCGTGTGGAAGGTCTAATTGGCGGGTGGAGTCATTTCGTTTATCATTAGGACTTGAAGAATCTCAGTATGCCGCAATTGAACCCGTTGCCTGAAAACAGCGTCAGACGCTTGTCCAAAGTCGTCGTCAGGACAATCCACCTTGTGGGAATCGCAGGTGTTTTCGGGGCTGCAATAATGCATGCGTCCGAGCCGGTTTATTTTGCCCTCGCAATCATCTCCGGAGTTATCCTGGCTTTCATGGAAGCCTCCTCCGGGTGGCTCTGGTTTGTCCAGCTGCGAGGTGTAGCCACCTGCACAAAGCTCCTGTTTCTGCTGATCATGCACCTGCGTCCGGAGGCATCAGTCCCGTGCCTGATTGCTGTTATCGTGATTTCCGGATTCATGTCTCACGCTCCCAGCTGGATTCGATACTATTCATTGCAGCATGGAAAAGTTCTTCATTCAGATGATGAACTGCTGGGCTGACGGTAAATCCCTACTTCATTGAATTGCCTGACGGTCGCAAAGTCTCAAGAGGAACCAATGGTCGACGTAAACGAGCTGCCCGTGCGGATACACGTTAGATCAAAGGACAACCTGTTTCGGGTGGAATCCGAAGCGGTCCGCATCGGCACTGATGTCCTGGTGTATCTATGGGGTGGAGAGCGCCCGCATATAGGGTCGGTTGCGGTGGCCCAATCCAGGCCGAGTCTTGCAGACCCTGCACGTACCAGTGCGACGGCCTCTGTGATCACTTTTCCCGGTCACAAAGAGGATGTCCTTGTCAAGGAAGCCGCCGAGCGGATAGCCTCAGAGCTTGATGTTCATGTCGTCGTGACAGCCGGCATTCACTGGGACGACCTGAACGAGGAAGGAATTAAAGCGATCATGGCCAACTCCCGGGAAGTGGTTGACAAGCTTTTGCAAAGACTGAAGTCCGGGGATGTGTGAATCAGGATGAACGTATTTGCGGACGGTTCGAGACTAAGATCCATTCGAGGTTGATATGAATATTGCTCAGATGAAGCAGGTCCTTGCCGAAATTCTCACTAAAACGGATCTGACCCCCTGTGTCGTAGGGCATCGCGGGGTCGGCAAAAGCGCAGGGATCGTACAGGTCTGTCGCGAGATCGGACGGCGGCACGTGGCTTTGCGGCTTGGGCAAATGGAGGTTGGTGACCTGGTCGGCATTCCCTACCGGGAAGAGACGGTGATGCATTGGTCACAACCTTCCTGGTGGCCGGCAGATGATGCGCCGGAAACGATCGTACATTGTGATGAACTGAACCGGGCCCAGCAGGAGGATACCTTGCAGGCAATCTTCCAGTTTGTCGAGCCGCCGGTCGATGGTAAGCAACGAGCTCTGCACACACATGCCCTCCACCCGAAGCATAAGGTCGTCGTCTCCATCAATCCGCCGGATGGCAGCTACCAGGTGGCAACCCTCGATCGGGCGCTGCTCGATCGCATGGTCATGATTTACGTGGAAACCGATTACAGCTGCTGGGCTCGATATGCCAAAGAACAACAATTCGATCAAGGTGTGCAGCAGTTTCTTTCAGCCTATCCGAATCTTCTGGCAAAGCCGGGCGCACCGATCGATATGCAGATGGAGCCGACCGAACGGGCCTGGGAGATGGTCAGTACGCTGCGACGTTCCTGCCGCTTTCCTGCCGATCTGGAGATGGAGATATATGCGGGGATTGTCGGCCAGGAGGCGGCCGTCAGTTTTCTGCGTTGGTCGCGGGAGCAGTCAGAAAGGCCGGTTACCGCCCGGCAGCTTCTCGATACCTGGGACGATGTGGCAATCCAGCTGAGTAGGCAGCGTGATGACATGCAGGCTGCCACGCTCAATGATGTCGTAACCACCCTCGAAGTTGATCCTCTCCTGACCCTGGCGCAGGAACGAAACCTGGTGGCCTATATCAGCTCATTGTCACGTGATTTGAGGTTCGCCCTGGTCAAGTCTCTGGTCAAGATTCCGGATGTCGGCGCCGTTCTCTGCAAGGATGTTTATGACGATGTCGTCCTCGAAGCAATCGAAGCGATCAGTCGGGAAGCTTCATAAACCTGTGGCGCGTGGCGAGTAGCGCGGAAACCAAAATGCCCTGATCCCGCTACGTACTACCCGACACACTACATCTGAGTTTTATGCCTGATGCTCTCGTGAAATCTCCCGTCAAAAATAATGTCAGTAAAGATCGGCACCGGGTCGTTGAGAATGCCGTAGTCCGGCTCCTGAAGAGCAAACCCTTTTACGGTCACCTGCTGCTCGGCTTCCGGCGTCGTATAGAAACCGGGCCTCATGCCGTTGGTGTCACCCTGGTCAATGGGACACCGGTTCTGGCTGTGGACCCCTGCCGATATGAAGAGTACCCACCTGACGAACAGCTGGCGTTACTGGAGCATGGCATCAAGCATCTGCTGCACCTGCATCCTGTCCGCGGCCGGGGTATTCACCGTCTCACCTGGGATGTTGCCACAGACCTTGCGTTGAACCCCTTTATCGAAAATATGCCGATCGAGGCACCACGGCCTGAAAGGTTCAGGTTTGAAGAGGGCTTGGCTGCCGAGGAGTACGCACGGTTGCTCGCCCCACAGTTTGATGCCGGCAACCTGGAGGGGGAGGGTGTCGGCAATGCCAGCCAGGACAGTGGTGGCCAGTCTGGCCCCGGAGGTGAAGAAGGACAGCGGCAACAGTCGTTGGTCCCTGTCGATGACCACACCGCCTGGGGAGAGGCTGACAGCACACCGGAATGCCTCGCAGAGCAGGCTGTTCGAGACCTGGTCCACGAAGCCTATCGCAAGGCGCACGGTGAGGTTCCGGAGGATGTTGCCGGGTTGGTGGCTGGCTGGCTTGCCCCGCCGTTGATTCCGTGGCGACAGGTTCTCTCCCAATTCATCGGTGCTGCCGGCCGCATCGGCCGAAAGAGTACCTGGCAGAGACAGCATCGTCGTTTCGAGCACAACACCCCGGGAATTCGAAAGCGAAGGCAGCTGAACCTGCTGGTCGCCATCGATGTCAGTGAATCAACGGACGAAGGCCCCTTGCGTGAAATGTTCGCCCGGGAATTGCTGCAAATCGCCCGTGGACGAGATAGCCGGATCACTGTGCTCTATGCCCACAGTCGTATCCGCCGGGTCGATCAGTTTAGCGGCAGTCGGTTCGTTGTGGAGGTGGTGCACGGCGGAGGGTTCACCGACCTGAGACCGGTTTTCGAATATGCCAAAGAAATGCACCCGTTGCCGGCGGCAATTATTTACCTGACCGACGGTTATGGTCCTGCCCCTGAAGAGATGGAGTTCCCGACGCTCTGGGTGTTGACACCGGACGGGGAGAAGCCGGCCGAGTGGGGGCTTGAGTTGAGGCTTGGTGGTGAGTAGCGCGTGGCGCAAGTCAGGGCCTGTCCCCAAATGGGGACTGTCCCTTGTCATAAAAACATGAGGAATAGCTGATGAATCAACCAAAACCGATGACCGAGGAATCGGTCAAAGAGATACTGGAATCAGCCGGTGGCCGAGTGATGTCGCGGGGCGGCCGGACAGATAATTATAGCGCTCCACGGGAGTTTTCATTTGAAGCCAAGGGTGCGTTCCCGAACGGGCTGATGCTGCATGTCGTGGCACGACAGTACGATTACCGCGACCCATGGGAGGCCTCTGGTCGGGTCAATGAGGTGGTTGATGTCGCCCTGTTGCGTGACGGTACTTATTCTGAATTACCTAAAGGTTACTCCTGGTTCCAGGGTAAGGATGAAGAGGTCGGGGTCGACGAGGTTGGACTCAAAGAGATCGTCTCCTGCGTCAAGGATCTGAATCCAAAGATGTTCAAACTGCAGAAGTTGACAGGAGACCTTTAGCGTTTGTCATCGCATGGTCCGTAGAATGGGACCTTCCCGGGATTGGGGAGGTTTACACTGCCAATCTTTAACGCAGTTTGGTAGCGCACCTGCTCCGAAGCAGTGGTGTCCGCTTTGCTTCCGGGTGCGTTCAGGTTGCGTAACAGCCCATGATCTCTGAATTACGACCGTTTTTTATGTGTAGAACAAAGTCGCTGCATATAGTCCTGGTAATAGGGCTCACCTTCAATAAAAAGGGAGATCTTAACTCCCATTCCGGCCTCCCGTTCGAACCAGCTAGGTCGTTGCGGTTTCTTCGCCCGGCAAACCTTCCCTACGAGCTCCACACGCGAACCGTTGTCGAACTCAAATTTAACCTTCAGCTCGGTATCAGGAGGATAGAGGCGATCACCGCTAATAAACAGACCAAAGGGCGAAATGTCGTAGGCATAGCCCTTCTCGTCACAATGATCGACTCCGAAAATCACTTCTAGGCGCTGTTCAAACCGTTTCCCCCATCGTGCGTCGGACATAACTGGAACACTCCTGTCGAGTCTATAATCGGTAAAAGTATCTCACTACTTAGTCAACAACGGTGGTCAAAGAAGTATATCCTTGCTTGTTCTTAATGCCTGCATTTCTCTCCATCCCAAGCATAATTATAACAATTCTAATGCATCTTTCAGTAAGCAAATTTCAAGCGCACAAAACAATCAGGAAGGATAAGGAGTAAATAGGATGTCTGGGTTCGAACTAGCGCCCCCCTGCTCCCGGAATAGGTGCGCCATTAAACTGCGCGATGTTCTTACAACTCAGGACTTCTGAGAATCAGAGGGGATATCGAACGATGATGACAAGCCATCTGCACAACTGCGGGTGGCGTTTTTGTGACAAGCAAACCCACTAAATATCCCTAGGTAATGTATGAAAGAGTTGCAACCGGATATATAAGAAGCCGCCTTAAGGGTTTAGTGTAATCTCTTACTTATTGTTACTTATGAGAAAAATAGATTCTAAATAAGAAAAGGCCGGCAGTGAATCAGCCGACCTTCTCTTCCAAAATACTTAGTACT
>CAZXBD010000259.1:0-3319 GCA_964638305.1 uncultured Geobacteraceae bacterium
CAAGATGATCTCGCCGGCAATGGTCTTCTTCGACGAGGGTGATGCGGTGGCTCCACGCCGGTCGCAACAAGGCGGCAGCCCTTACGACAAGATCACCAACAAGTTCCTCTCGATCATTGATGGCGAAACCCCTCTGCATCGTGTTTTTACGGTCCTGACAACCAACCGGCTCGACATCATCGATCCGGCCCTGATCCGCTCAAAACGTCTCAAAGTTCTCAATGTGACTGGCCACCTGCGCGAGGATGACTGTTCCAGTATCGTCGCGCAAGAGATGGAAGGGATTCCCCTAGCTGAAGGACTGTCGATCGCAGAGATCGCCCGCCAGGCAAACGCCCTATGTGAGACACCTGCAGACTACACCGCCTATGCAGAAAAGGTTCGCTCCCTACGCACCACAGAGTTGGAAGTCATCCAGAAACTGCAGGAGATTGCTGATGGAGACAATGAGGAAAAGGTTCGCTTCGTCCGTTTCAACTATAAAATTCTGCTCGGCCTGCTCGAAGGGATGATGCCTGATTCAGCGTTAACCCAGACCGCCCGGCAAGGCGAAGAAGGGCTGCTCAGTCGACTCGACGAAGTCGTCTCACGGCTGAGCAAGATCAAGGACGACAAAGACTTTCCAATTACCCGCTGGCATTTGCAAAACGCCAGGCAGCAACTGGCCAGCAGCCCTTTGCGTAAAGGCAAGCAACAGCTTGAGGATTTTCTGGAAATGGAACTATCCGAGGAACCACAGGTCGGCTTTGTCGTTGGAGTCGGCGCCAATGATGTCAGCGGCATTATTCTGCCGATCGCATCAGCCCTGGTCTACCGGATGTTCCCGGAAAAGATTGTCGTCACCGGTGCCGTCTCAACCAACTCCGCAGCCGGTGCCGAACTCGACCTCGCGGTACAGATGACCCACCAGAGCTCTCGTGAAGCCTTGACCCTGGTTGAATCCTACCTGCAATCCCTACTGCCCGAAGTCAACGTATCGCGCCTATTGGGCGAATACCTTAACGGCTACTCGCTGCACCATCAGCTCCTGTCAACCTCTTACAACGTCGGTGGCCCGTCCGCCGGCTTTGCCCTGGCGATCAACACCCTGTCGATACTGGTCAACCTGCCGGTGCTTAACGATTTTGGCATTACTGGTGCCCCTTGGATTAAAGGAGCTCGCAAAGGAGAGATCGGTGCCTCGGTCATCATCGGCGGTCATCGTAAGAAAACTGAAAAAGTCTTGCAGTATCTGCAGCGGATGTACATGCCGGTCCAGAATTACCTCGATATGGAACCGGAAGTCCTCGAAGCCTATCGTGTGATCGGCAAAGATGTGCTTGCCGTATCCAGCTTCTCCTCACTGGTACCCGAGGTATTTTATATCAATTCAGAGCATCAATCGCTGCTGCAAGATTTTTTCCAGCAACGGCTGGAGATCGCCCTCTCTCCGGCGACATCGGAGAACCTCGAGGACATAAAAGAAAAGAACAACAAACGAAGTACCGAATTACGTCAGATCACGGAAGATCACATCCGTCAGCGCTTACGGGCGATCGAAAAACATATGCAAAACAAGGAGACCGGCTTCGAAAGCCTGGAACAAATTTTTACTACTGCAAATATCAGTTTATAATTGCCCCTGGCCTGCGGCAGAAAGCCAACAAACCCCTTAGGCAGACAGGTAAGATTTTCCTGTCTAGCAAACCACACCAGAAGGCCGTAGTAGCGAAGCGTTTCGTGAACCATACCCATGCAATAACTTGCCACGGGGTCGCTACTGCTTCCAGACAAAGGGTTTCAGATACCAAGGATAAACTTGAGAGCCTTTCTAGAAACTCACGTCACAACTCCCTAGTTCAAGAAAACCGGCTGAAATACTGACAGATTCTTACCAAAGATCAGTAAATTACTTTAAATAGATATTATCACTACTGTCCGGTTAAAAAATAACGCAGCGATGTAAGTCGTTGAGAATAAAGGTTCTTTGATATAACTGTTCCGTTTTCGATTTGAATTCGCCCCGGCAACGTGGGTTGATACCTTTCTGCTTTCGCAGGAGGGCATCTATGAATACCGGTCAGACCGTTTTTCTGCAACTGCTGCAGTTTCTACCGCGGCATGATTTCAATCTGTGCGTTCGCCGTTATCGCGGTGACTACAGAGCCAGAAGCTTTTCCACATTTGATCAGTTTCTGTGTCTCGCCTATGCCCAGATGTCTGGTCGTGAAAGCCTGCGCGATATCGAAACCTGTTTGAACTCCCACCGAGAGAAGCTTTACCACGTCGGCTTTCGAGGTTCAGTATCACGCTCCACTCTGGCGGATGCCAATGAACGCAGAGATTGGCGTATCTTTCAGGATTTCGGCCAAGTCCTGATTCGGATGGCTCAGCAGCTTTATCAAGATGAGCCTTTCGCGCTTGAACTCGATCAGCCGCTGTATGCTTTTGACTCAACAACGATCGATCTGTGCCTGACGCTGTTTCCTTGGGCTGAGTTCCGGAGAACAAAGGCCGCAGTGAAAATGCACACGCTGATTGATCTTCGGGGAGCTATCCCGACTTACGTGACAGTCACGACAGGCAAAGTTCACGATGTCAGGATGCTCGACGCTTTTCCAGTAACCGAAGATGCCATCTACACCATGGACCGGGCATACATCGATTTTGCCCGTTTGCATACGCTTCACCAGCAGGGAGCTTTTTTTGTCGTCAGAGCAAAAGACAACTTGCGCTTTAAGCGTTTGTATTCTGCGTCAAAGGACAAAGACGCTGGCATCAGGGCAGATCAAACCATTGCCCTGGTAACCTACAAATCGAAAAACGACTACCCGGAGAAATTACGCCGGGTCAGTTATGTTGACAAAGAACGCGACAAGCGGCTGGTGTTTTTGACCAACAATTTCACGATTCCTGCGCTCACCGTTGCTGAGATCTACAGGCAGCGCTGGCAAGTGGAGCTGTTTTTCAAATGGGTCAAACAGCACCTACGGATCAAGTCGTTTTACGGAACATCGATCAATGCGGTGAAGAGTCAGATCTGGGTTGCCCTGAGCATTTATTTGTTGGTTGTGATTGCCAAGAAGAAGCTCAATCTCCCTTGTCAGCTCTACACTTTTTTACAAATTCTGGAGGTCAATGTTTTCGAGAAAAAGCCCATTTCATCTTTGGTTGCGGACGCTCTCAAACAAATATCGGACCCTCAAGATGATAACCAGTTGAATTTATTCAACTGTTAACCGGACAGTAGTGACTTTCGTTATAATATTGGGATCAGTGTCAATTTGATAATTATTCGACTACGGTAGTAGTTAGCCACGGAAAGTCTACTGATGAGCGG
>CAZXBD010000260.1:0-3496 GCA_964638305.1 uncultured Geobacteraceae bacterium
TGCAACAGCGCACGATTCACCTGGAACTTTAGAGTAGTCTGAAGCGGCATATTCCAGTGGGACGGTTAATGGACGTCTCAGAGGCCGATGCGCTTCTTCAGTTCAGGCTGTATGATGTCCGGTTTTCCAAGACCTCTCTGCGCAAGTACGCGCTGACCCTGAAAACGGTCATGCTCATTGATTGGAACCGCAACAGCCGTCGGGCATCATCCACCCACAAGATTTACGAGCACACATCGCGCTCCTTGCAGATGGAAGACTGGGTGCAAGATGAAGGTAAGACCTTGAACCTGGCTTTTGATGCTTGTATAGAGGGGCTTACCGAAAAGATGATCGAGGACATCCAGTTCGAGAAACTGTGAAACTACATTTCGGTACCCCTGATTCCGCTCCTGGCCGACTCCGGCTATACCCAGCATTGAAATTTGTACTAATCCTATGGCAGCTTACTGCTCAACACCGGTCCCTCGAGTCAGGTGGTGGCGTATAGCGGGTGTCGGCCAAAACCGGACCAAGCCAGTAACCCTTTGTTGGCTCATCAATTTGCTGAAACTTAGAACTGTGTAAAACTAAATTTTAAATGAAAATGATTGGAAAGGGTTGACAAGTATATGTAGCGGTAGTCAACTATCTGATGGGTCAAGGATTGACCCATTCACTTACTTTTGTAATAAAGGAATATTACTATGAAGAAATTATCACTTGTATTATTAGCACTCTCACTGGTTGGTATGGCAGGCTCCGCCTTAGCGGGTGGCCCAAAGAACGACATCATGCATTGCGGTTGCGTTTATGTTGCCGATAATGAGACCGACGGAACAGCTTCAATGGTGTGGAAGCAACTTTCCATCAAAAATGGCAAGGGTCATCGTAACCATGTTGTCGACCAATTAGATGATTGTTTGAGTGGTTATGACGAGGTCTTTTGCACAGATGATGATGTTTTGAATCAGGTCGAAGGGTGCGAAAGCACAGAAGACATTCTGGGTTACGACCCTACATACACCACCTTTTATCGGGACAATGACGACTGCTTGGTTGCTGGCAATCTGAATTTTCTTGCTCTCTGCGATGATCCGCTTACAGAAGAAGTTGATGAAACACCTGTCGAAGGTGTCGATTGCGGTTTTGAGCTCGATTAATGCACTGACCTAAAACGCTAGTAGAAGGGCGCCTGCGGGCGCCCTTCGCATTACAAGGCGCAACAATACGACGTGGCACATCATTACCCAATGGCCCCGGTAAGCACTGACTTCACACCGGCGTTGACAGGCGGTCGACGATCATGTGTTCCCTGAACACCCTGCGTAGCGCCTCATTGAAGATTTCGCCGTTAGGTCTGGTCACTGACCGACTGCTCCTGGCCGTTAGGGTGCATTCTCAGCACAGTGATCACCGATTTCAGAAGTTCCGCTTTGGGTTGCGGTTTCAACTAATCGATGCAACACCTAACCTCTAGTCAGAGGGAGGAGGATGTTGCCGATGAGAAAATACCGAAGAAGACCTCGCCTTACCGAAGCAGAGAAAGTGATGATGTGGAATCGCTGGCAACAAGGTGGTTCTCTACATGCCATTGCCCGTCTGCTGGACACCACTCACACTTCAGTTCGTCGTCATTTGGTTGCAACGGGAGGTATTCGGCCACCACCGCGAAGGCGTTCCAGGCTGGCTCTGAGCCTGGCCGAACGCGAAGAGATCTCTCGCGGCATTGCTGCCGGTCATTCGATCCGATGGATTGCAACAGAACTGGGGCGCGCACCTTCCACGATCAGCCGAGAGCTACGTCGTAACGGTGGCCGGCAGCATTATCGAGCCAATCGGGCCGATCAGGTCGCATGGGATCGGGCGCACGGCCCCAAGCGTTGTAAACTGGTCGCCAATCCCGCGTTGGCGCTCATCGTAGCGCGTCAACTCAAGGCGCTGTGGTCGCCAGAGCAAATCGCGGGCTGGTTGAAACGCAGCTATCCAGATGATGAGAGCTTCCAGGTGTCACACGAAACGATATATCGTACCCTCTTTATCCAGGCCCGCGGGGCCTTGAAGAAAGAGCTGTTGCAGTACTTGAGGCGCACGCGCGGGATGCGTCGCTCGCGACATCATACGCAGAAAACAGCCGATCATGGCCGGATTAAAGACACCATCTCGATCCGCGAGCGGCCAGCCGAAGCCGAGGATCGTGCCGTGCCTGGCCACTGGGAAGGTAATTTACTGATCGGCAGTAACAACTCTCAGATTGCGACCCTGGTCGAGCGCCACAGTCGCTATGTGATGTTGGCCCGGGTCAAGAGCAAGCATACCGAGACAGTGGTCAATGCACTCATCAAGCAGGCGCACAAGTTACCGCGTGAACTGTACAAATCGCTGACCTGGGATCGCGGCAAGGAAATGGCCGATCACCCACGCTTCAGTCTGGCCACCGACATCAACGTGTACTTCTGTGATCCACAAAGTCCTTGGCAGCGTGGTTCCAACGAAAACACGAACGGCTTGCTGCGACAGTACTTCCCGAAGGGAATGGATCTCTCGAACGTCCATCAGAACAGACTGAATGCCGTGGCACGACGGTTGAACGAACGACCGAGGAAAACGTTAAACTTTGAATCACCCGCTGAACGATTTAACCAATGTGTTGCATCGACCGGTTGAGATCACAGCTCAAAAGCGGAACACTACCCTGTGTATCTGCGAACATCGGTTTTGGCCAAGTGGAGACATTCGCAAGAAAAAGTCGCCAGTGAGTGACAGCCATGAAAGGGGCTTTTTTGTAAGCAAAATGGTTTTTCTTCCCGAAATATCGAAAAGGTGGTATGCGTTGCCTTTGGTGCGCTAACGAAAAAGGATTGACTCCTCCTCGCATTAAAACTTTGTTACCTAGGGATAACAATCCAACCTCAGAATAATGCTTAAACTGCTTATAGTTTCTTATTTTATTATTCTTCTCATGCTTGGGCTATGGTCCTTGATCGCATTGTGAATGTTCCACACTTGGAGAGTATCAGACATGAAATTGAACAAAATTTTGCAGTTTTCAGCAGTTACGCTTGCTGCGGCGCTATGTGTTTCCATAGCCAATGCCAAGCACCATGAGGAAGCTGAAGATTTGCTCGCGGATCTGGAGGATTGTAAAGCTGACTCGGCAACAATGAAGAAGGCGCAGGCGATGATTAAGAAGAACGGCGGAGCGCCGTCTTAAAAGCAAGTGGACGATTTCATCGACTCACTGCCCGACAAACTCATCGACTGCATAGACGCTCTCGATTGAGTCCAGTCCATGGTGCGGGCTGTCCACCCGGCATCGAACCTGGGCACAATTGCTTTGAGCTACCTGGCACCCAAGCAGTCGTCTGGTTTGATGGAGCCCGGCGCAAATACTGCCGGGCTTAACCCTGACTATTACAATTAAGCTTTACCTTTGAGCTTGTCCAGTAAACCTTTTATATAGAATTCCGCTACCAGTTTAAGCTAAATGATTTACGCTGCCCGGCGTGACCGTTGA
>CAZXBD010000261.1:0-12138 GCA_964638305.1 uncultured Geobacteraceae bacterium
GTGAGTACAATGAGGGCCTGATTGCCCTGACTGCTTGTCTGGGTGGTGAAATCCCCAGTTTGATCAACCGTGGGCGCATGGATCATGCCCGCATGCGGGCAGAGGAGATGTCCAAGGTCTTTGATAACAATCGGCTCTATCTCGAGTTGCAGGAAAACTTTCTATCGGAACAGGAAACGGCCAACAAGGGTTTGATCGAAATCGGCAAGGATCTTGGCTTGCCACTGGTTGCCACCAACGATTGCCATTACCTGACCCGCGACGATGCTTTTGCTCACGAGGTTCTCCTTTGCATCCAGACCGGTAAGACGTTGGATGATCCGAACCGTATGAAGTTTGCCAACGACGAGTTTTATGTCAAGACACCCGATGAGATGGCGGAGTTGTTCAAACATGTGCCAGAAGCACTTAGCAACACGGTAGAGATTGCCGAGCGCTGCAACCTGGAACTGGATGTCAGTGGCAAAAACTACCATTTCCCTGCTCTGGCTCTCAATAAAGACCAGACACCGAGTCAGGCTCTTGAACAGCAATCTTACGAGGGGCTGGAACAGCGTATTGCCGACATTCGCAAGTTACGGCCTGAATTCTCAGAAGAAGATGTCGCACATTACAAGGCTCGCATCGAGGAAGAATTGGGGATCATCAACCAGATGGGTTTCCCTGATTACTTTCTGATCGTCGCCGATTTTATCAACTGGGCCAAGGATCACGATATTCCGGTCGGTCCTGGTCGCGGCAGTGCCGCCGGCAGCCTGGTCGCCTATGCTTTGAAGATCACGGATATCGACCCGATCCCGTATCATCTGCTCTTCGAACGTTTCCTCAACCCTGAACGCATCTCCATGCCTGATATCGACATCGACTTTTGTATCAATGGTCGCGAGGATGTCATCAACTACGTACGTGATAAGTACGGCAAGGATAAGGTTGCGCAGATTATCACCTTTGGTTCAATGCTGGCCCGTGCGGTCATACGTGACGTCGGTCGCGGCATGGGCATGCCTTATGGTGAGGTCGATACGATTGCCAAACTGATCCCGAATCCGACCGGTAAGAAGGTAACACTCAGAGATGCGCAGAGACAGGAGCCACGTCTACGCGAGCTGATTGAGAAGGACGGGCGGGTCAAGAAATTGTTTGATGTTGCTCTCTCACTCGAAGGTTTGACTCGCCATGCCTCGACTCATGCGGCCGGTGTTGTGGTTACCCCCGAACCGTTGACCGAATATCTGCCTCTCTATGTTGATCCCAAATCTCAGGGTCAGGTGACCCAGTTTGATATGGGCTTTGTCGAGAAAATCGGCCTGGTCAAATTTGATTTTCTTGGGCTGAAAACGCTGACAGTTATCGACAACGCAGTTCGCCTGATCCGGGCAGACAAGACTCCGGATTTTGACCTGGACCTGATCCCTAACGATGATGAGAAATCTTTCCAGCTACTCAGCCGTGGTGAAACCACCGGTGTTTTTCAGTTGGAATCGTCGGGGATGAAGGAATACCTGATCAAACTCAAGCCTTCCTGTTTTGAAGATATGATTGCCATGGTGGCACTCTATCGTCCCGGTCCTCTCGGTTCGGGAATGGTCGACTCATTTATCAAACGTAAGCATGGTGTCGAAGACTTCGGCTACGATTTCCCGCAACTCGAACCGATTCTCAAAGATACCTACGGCGTTATCGTTTACCAGGAACAAGTCATGCAGATCGCTCAGGTGTTGGGTAATTACACTCTCGGCGGTGCGGACCTGTTGCGGCGGGCTATGGGTAAGAAGAAGGCCGAGGAAATGGCCAAACAGAAGAAAGCTTTCCTCGAAGGGGCAAAAGATAACAAGCTGGACACTAAAAAGGCCGAAGCCGTATTCGACCTGATGGAGAAATTCGCAGAGTATGGTTTTAATAAATCCCACTCAGCCGCATACGCCCTAATCGCCTATCAAACAGCATATCTCAAGGCGCATTACCCTGTTGAGTTTATGGCTGCACTCTTGACCGAGGACATGGAGAATACCGACAAGGTTATCAAGAATATCAATGAAATCCGCAATATGGAGATCGCGATTCTGCCACCAGACATCAACGAATCCAGTCGCGATTTTACCGTACATGAAAAGGATATTCGTTTCGGGCTTGGTGCTGTGAAGGGAGTCGGTGGAGCTGCCGTCGAAGCTATTGTTGAAGCGCGGGAGGAGGACGGCCCCTTCGAGTCCCTGCATAATTTCTGTGAACGTGTTGATTTGCGACGGGTCAACAAACGGGTCGTTGAGGCCTTGATCAAATGTGGTGCCTTAGATTCTCTGCAGAAAAGGCGTGCGCAATTCATGGCTGCTCTGGAGGAGGCTATGGAGTATGGCCAGAAGCTCCAGCGTGAAAAAGAGTCTGGCCAGGAGTCTCTCTTTGGCACAGACCAGATCGTCACGCAGAGCGGTCATGCCTACGGCCAGCTCCCGGATATTGAGGAATGGCCGGAGAACGTTCTGTTGACTAATGAAAAGGAATCGATCGGTTTTTATATTACCGGTCACCCGTTGGCGCGACACAGCGACGCCATCAAACGCTTCAGTACTTGTGATACCGCCGGTCTGATTGAACGGGCAGACAAGGAAGAGGTGAGTGTCTGTGGTATCGTTACGGGTATAAAGCTGTTGAATACCCGCAAGGGTGACCGAATGGCCTTTGTGACCCTTGAAGATCTTAGCGGCTTTGTTGAGATGGTTGTTTTCCCGGAGACCTACAATCAGGCTGCCGAGCTCTTGAATAGCGAGGAAGCTCTCCTGGTCAAAGGTGCTGTCGATGTTGGTGAAGATGCCTGCAAGATCCTGGTCAACGAAGTGCTGGCTCTCAAGGATGTTCAGTCACGCCTGACCAAACTGGTTCATTTCCGGTTGACGACTCCTGGCCTTGAAGATCGGCAGCTGCGGTCACTTAAGGAAATTATGACGCGTTATCGTGGTGAATGTGAGGCTTTAATTCATCTGGTTGTGCCCAATCGTAGCGAAACCGTGATATCCTTGTCGGAGAACCTGCGCCTTCAGGCCAGTGATGAAATGATGGATGACGTCGAGAAATTGTTCGGCTATAATGTCGTCACTTTTGAATAGTTACAAATGTATGTGGCCAGTCAACCCGGTCGCCGACAAATTGACAGGAGCCTGCAAATGCAGTTTTTTTTAGATTTTGAAAAACCCCTCGTAGAGCTTGAGCAGAAGATCAAGGAGCTGCGGGACTATTCGACAGATAGTGTTGATTTCTCTTCAGATATCAAGAAACTGGAGAAAAAATCTGATAAGTTACGTGATGAAATATTCTCTAACCTGACGCGCTGGCAACGAACCCAACTGGCACGTCATCAGAAGCGCCCTTACACTCTCGATTACATTCAGCATATCTTCACCGATTGGTTTGAGGTTCACGGTGATCGTAATTTTCGTGATGATCCGGCTCTGGTTTGCGGCTTCGCGCGACTGGATGGTGAACCATGCGCTGTTATCGGGCATCAGAAAGGTCGTGATACCAAGGCTAAGGTTTACCGTAACTTCGGTATGCCGAACCCCGAAGGGTATCGCAAGGCCCTCCGGGTCATGCAGATGGCCGAGCAATTCGGACTTCCGATTTTTACCTTTGTTGATACGCCAGGTGCTTTCCCGGGAATTGGTGCAGAGGAACGCGGCCAGGCTGAAGCGATCGCCCGCAACCTGCGGGAGATGGCAGCTCTGACTGTTCCGATTATCGTCACCGTAACCGGTGAGGGGGGCTCTGGTGGCGCTTTGGCGATTGCTGTCGGCAACAAGGTGCAGATGATGCAGTATTCAGTCTATGCGGTCATCTCGCCGGAAGGGTGCGCTGCAATTCTCTGGAGTGATGGTACGCGTGGGCCGGAAGCTGCAGAAGCCCTTAAATTGACTTCTATGGATATCGATGCTCTCGGTACGATTATCGATGATGTGATCCCTGAACCTGTCGGTGGTGCGCACAATGACCCTGTTGCCGCTGCGGCAACGGTAAAAGAATATCTTAAAAAGCATCTGACCGCGTTGAAGGAACTTTCTGCTGAGGAATTGGTGGAGCAGCGTTACCAGAAATTCAGGGCTATGTCCGTTATTGAAGAATAATCCTATAGAAAGAGTAAGATATGAACCTGCGGGGACAGAATTCTAATTCTGTCCCCGTGTTGTTTTGTAAAGGGAAGAACCTTGTCTGATAAAATGAGTTCTCAAGTCGTAGGGTTTGGTCAGTGCTCTCTCGATATACTGGGACAAGTGGGAGTCTATCCTGAACTTGACCAGAAGTCTGAATTAAACTCTCTGCTTGTGCAGGGCGGTGGCCCGGTGGCTACGGCCCTGGTAACCCTTGCTCGACTGGGCGTGCAGGTGGCGATTGTTGGTGCTGTTGGTGACGACGAGTTCGGCAGGCAAATCCGAGCAGGCTTGTTACTGGAAAATGTTGACTGTTCTCATCTTGCAAAAATATCGGGGGCTACCAGCCAGGTTGCGTTCATAGCTGTCGATGACGATGGGCATCGCAATATATTCTGGCATCGGGGGACAGCTCAACATGTTGCACCACAAGAATTGCGAGCCTTGTTCTCTGATTCTGTACGCATCCTGCACCTTGATGGCCTGCATCTTGAACCGGCTATTGCCGCTGCAGAGTTGGCCCGCAGTCAGAAGGTTGTGACCGTTCTGGATGCAGGAACATTACGTCCCGAAATGGAAAAACTATTACCACTGGTCGACCACCTGGTTGTGAGTGAGAACTTTGCCCGACAGTTAATTAACCGTGATGAGCCGGAGGCAGCCCTGCAACGATTGGCTGAGTATGGCGCTGAAGCAGTCACCATTACCTTGGGCTGCTCAGGGAGCTTGAGTATGAACTCTGAAGGCCAAATATATAGACAACCCGCATTCCCGGTTGATGCAGTTGATACGACAGGTTGTGGAGATGTGTTCCACGGTGGTTATCTTTACGGATTATTACAGGCTTGGCCGTTGCCGCAAACAGTTCGTTTTGCTTCTGCATGCGCGGCGCTTAAAACCCGTGCTTTGGGTGGCAGGACAGCGATTCCGACTTTGTCGGAAATCGAGGATTTTCTGCAGGAACATTATGAATGCTGACTTCGGCAGTTTGCCCCTGTTGACTTAGAACTCCGCTTCCATTATCAATGCTCACATGATGAAATATATTCAACGCTTCTCTCTGTCTGTTCTTATCCTGTCATTGACCGCTTGCGGAACTCCGACGCCTACTTACCATGTCAAGGTCATGGATACACCCAGCCAGCCAAATCTCAAGCCCACTCAGCGGCCCTACGAAGTTAACGGTGAGCGTTATCAGCCGATACCTTCCGCAGACGGTTTTTCCCAGGAGGGTGTTGCCAGCTGGTACGGCAAGAAATTTCACGGTCGTAAAACCAGCAATGGCGAAACTTACGATATGTATGCCATGACGGCAGCACATAAAACCTTGCCTATGAACGTCCATTTGAAAGTGACTAATCTGAATAATGGCAAATCGACTGTAGTTCGGGTCAATGACCGTGGCCCTTTTGTCAGAAGTCGCATTATTGACCTTTCTTATACGGCCGCCAAAGAATTGGACGTTGTCGGGCCCGGAACAGCACCTGTTCGCATTGAAGCTCTCGGCTATCGTGACGATGCATCTGTTGGCGCCACACCTCAATATCGACAACCGGCCAGTTACGATGTCGGGCCGTTCATGGTTCAGGTCGGGGCATTCACAGTAAAAGAGAACGCCTATCGCCTTGCGGACAAGCTAAAGAGTCAGTATGGTGGTTCATCTGTGGCAGAAGGCTGGGTCAATGGCCAGAAATTCTACCGGGTCCGTATCGGTCTTTACAAAACTATGGCCTTGGCGGATGAGGGCCTATTGAATCTCGAAACAAACGGGTATCCGAACAGTTTTATCGTTGCCCGATAAATCGAATCCAGGCGCTGACACTGGCAAGAGGACGAATAGTCAGCTCTCCAACCATGCAAGATTTTTCAGACGAGAGAATAAAACGTATTCTTGCCTTGTCTCCGGCGGTTATCTATACCTGTCGGGCATCAGGTGATTTTGGCGCAACTTTTGTCAGTGACAACGTAACAACCATTTTGGGTTACTCTCCTCGTGAATGTCTGGAAACCCCGGACTTCTGGCGAGAGAATATTCACCCTGATGATCGCGAGCGGGTTCTTGCAGACTATCCCTCCTTTTACGGGATCGAACACTATGTTCACGAATACCGCTTTCGAAAAAAGGATGGCGGGTATCTGTGGATTCTTGATGAACTTCGCCTGATCCATGATTCTGAAGGTAATCCTGTCGAAATAGTCGGCTCCTGGCTTGATATATCCGGTCGCAAGGCAACGGAGTCAGCGCTCAAGAAGAGTGAAGCTCTCTTTCGCATATTTTTTGAGTCAAATCCTGTCGCAACCATTATCACTTCTCCTTCCGGAGTGGTCCATCAGGTCAATCCTGCTTTTATCAAAAATACGGATTACTCTCTGCAAGAAGTTGTCGGAAAAACTTCTCAGGAACTCGGCTTCTGGAACGATCCCGACGCTCGTGATTGTTTGATTCGAGAAGTTCAGGAGCATGGATTCATTAATGATATGGAGAGCTGTTTTTACGGCAAAAACCGGCAGCCAATGACCTGCCTGGTCTCAAGTCGCGCCATTGAGTATGATGGCGAAGTGCGAGTCCTGAGCACTGTCAGAGACATCACGGAACAGAAAAAAGCTGAAGAGGTCTTGCTTAAACTAGACCAGGCCAAGAGCGACTTTATCTCGATAGTGGCCCACGAACTGCGTACTCCCCTGATAGCTATCGTCGGTTATTCAGAGTTACTTGAATATGCTGCCAATAGCGGCCTTACTGAAGAGCAGAAAGAGAACTATCTTTCCATTATTCAAAGTAACGCCGAAAGCCTTAACCTTCTGGTTGATGATCTTTTGGATGTTGGCCGTATCCAGGTTGGCAAGCCCCTGGGGGTCTCTCTCAAAGAGAACGATCTTGCTGTACCGATAAAGAAAGCGTCAGACTCACTAAGAATGAAAAGTGGCCAGCATAAGATTGTCATTGCGCACGAAAACCCAATGCCAGAAAGCTTGTGGTTTGACGAAGGACGAATCTGCCAGGTATTGAACAATCTGTTGAGCAATGCAATCAAGTACTCACCCCAGGGTGGGGTGATTAATATAAATACAATGACGGATCAGGATAAGGTTACGGTGTCGATTGTTGATTATGGCCTGGGGATGTCCCCGCAACAGGTCGCGCATATCTTTGACCGATTCTATAGAGGCGGGTTTGAACCTTCCGATACCAGTGGCCTGGGTTTGGGGATGAATATTGTCAAACAGGTTATTGACGATCATGGCGGCGGTATCGTTGTCTCCAGTCTTCTGGGCGAAGGTACGACCGTTTCATTTACCTTGCCGAGAAATAGATAAGACTGAAAGAAAAGAAACAACGCGAAGAGCCAAAAGAACAACGGGAGTACCCGAAAGGCACTCCCGTTTGTCTCAGAATAAATTGTTTTTCCAGTAAAGTGCAGTGAGCTCTCGGTTACTTGATATTGTAAAAAACCTCTGCACCGCCGAACAACGCAACATCATCAAGCTCGTCTTCAATGCGTAGCAGCTGGTTGTATTTGCAGACGCGGTCGGTGCGGCAGAGTGAGCCGGTCTTGATTTGGCCGGCGTTGGTTGCTACAGCAAGGTCGGCGATGGTGGTGTCTTCAGTTTCGCCGCTACGATGGGAAATGACGGCAGTGTAACCGGCGCGCTTGGCCATTTCGATGGCATCCAGCGTTTCCGTCAGGGTGCCGATCTGGTTGACCTTGATCAGGATCGAGTTGGCGATGCCCTTGTCGATGCCCTCTTTGAGAATCTTTGTGTTGGTCACGAAAAGATCGTCACCGACGATCTGAATCCGGTCACCAAGGCGTTCAGTGAGAACTTTCCAGCCGTCCCAGTCATTTTCCGCCATGCCATCTTCAATCGAGATGATCGGATAACGTTCAACCAGGTCAACGTAGAAGTTAACCATGTCATCGGCTGTTTTCTCGGACTGGGCTTCATTCTCCAGAATATATTTACCATCTTTGTAGAGCTCGCTGGCAGCAACATCAAGAGCAAGCAGGACGTCTTCACCTGGCTTGTAGCCAGCAGCCTTGATTGCATCCATGATGACTTCAAGCGCTTCTTCGTTGCTTTTCAGGTCGGGAGCAAAACCACCTTCGTCACCGACAGCAGTGTTGTAACCCTTGTCTTTCAGAACTTTTTTCAAAGCGTGGAAAATTTCAGCACCCATGCGCAGGGCCTCTTTGAAGGAGTCTGCACCGGTCGGCATGATCATGAATTCCTGGATGTCGACATTGTTATCTGCATGCTCACCACCGTTGATGATGTTCATCATTGGCAGGGGTAACTCCTTGGCGTTAGTGCCGCCCAGATACTGGTAGAGCGGCAAGCCTGCGTCTCCGGCCGCAGCCTTGGCAACAGCCAGGGATACTCCGAGCAGGGCATTGGCACCGAGGTTGCTCTTGAAATCGGTGCCATCCATCTCCATGAGCTTACGGTCTATTTCGGTCTGGTCGGAGGCTTCCCAGCCGAGCAAAGCTTCCGAGATCACTTCGTTGACGTGGGCAACGGCTTTTTCGACACCTTTACCCAGGTAACGGGTTTTATCGCCGTCACGCAGTTCCAGGGCTTCCCGCTCACCGGTTGAGGCGCCACTCGGCACGGCAGCTCGACCCATGACGCCGTTCTCAAGGTAAACTTCGACTTCAACAGTTGGATTGCCGCGTGAATCAAGAATCTCACGGGCGTAAATATCGACGATCTCACTCATGGTTTCTGTCCCCTTGTATGTATGGTTGATTTGGCTGGATTCTGTGATGATTGCACGGCTTTTTTATAGCACATCAAGATAAAATTTGAACCACTTTTTGCTTGGACTTGATCTGCTCAAAGTCTGATGCAATTGATTTGCACAAACCAAGGTGGTATTTTAGAAAATTGCGATAAAAACTTAAGGTTATCTTTTTGGACAATCAATCACAAAGGCAAAGCTTCGAGCCCGTTGACCCCAAGCTGGCACATGCCCTGTTCGGGCAACAGAATCGACATCTGCGACAGGTCGAGCGTCTCACTGGAGTACGGGCCAGCTCTAAAGGCACAACGGCTCTTCTGGAGGGGGCTGGCGAGGACTTGGCGCATGCGTTGCGTTTGCTGGAGGAACTGACCAGCTTGCTTGGAAAAGGTTTTCCACTGCGCCCACCCGATATCGAGTACGCAGAGCGTATTTTACGGATGGATAAATCTGCGAAGCTTACCGAAATTTTTCTTGATACGGTGACTGTTTCCTCCCGTAATAAAGCGATCGCCCCTAAGTCCCTCGCCCAGAAAGCCTATCTTGATGCCATGCGCTGCAACGATGTTGTCTTTGGTATCGGTCCGGCCGGAACCGGTAAGACTTACCTGGCGATGGCGATGGCCGTGGCGCTGTTCAAGAAAAAAGAGGTCAGTCGTATTGTTTTGGTGCGACCGGCAGTAGAAGCGGGAGAAAAGCTTGGTTTTCTGCCGGGAGATATTGCAGAGAAAGTTAATCCATATTTGAGGCCGCTTTACGACGCTCTCTACGATCTCATGGATTATGATCGCGGCCAGGCACTGATTGAGCACGGTGTTATCGAAGTGGCCCCTCTCGCTTTTATGCGTGGCAGGACCCTCAATGATGCATTTGTAATTCTCGATGAAGCCCAGAATACGACGGCCGAGCAGATGAAGATGTTCCTGACACGGCTCGGCTTCGGCAGTCGTGCAGTCATTACCGGGGATGTGACACAGATTGATTTACCCAACAGCTCTACTTCAGGACTCGTCCAGGCCAGAGCTGTTCTGGCTTCTGTTGACGGGGTCAGTTTCGTCAGTTTTACTGATTTGGACGTGGTTAGACATCCGATTGTTCAGTCCATAGTCAGAGCCTATGATTCTCATAAGCCCAGTTCCGCTTAACAGGATATTTGCATGCCCAAAAGTGAAATCACATCCGAAAACGGTTCGTCTCAAAAACCTATCATAGGCTTGGGCCGTCAGACTCCGCATGGTGGAGATGAAAGTTTTCAGCGCGTTCTACTGCTGATTATTCTAGTGGCGTTGTTGACTTTCATCATCGTACCGAAGGGTGCCTTGACGCCAACCAGCTTTGCTCCCGGTGATATCGTGCCACGTGACATCAAGGCACCACGCGATATTCTGGTCCCCGACGATGATTTGTCGGAGCAGAAGCGTAATGATGCCGAGAAAGCTGTTACCAATCTTTATGACTACGACGCGGCTACCGGCGCCGTAATTTCAGAACAAGTGGTGCAGATTCTCGCGTCGTTGCGAGCGAATGAAGACCAGGAAATCTCTCCTGAAGCACAGATGTCCGAGCTGGAATCAAGCTTCGGTCTTCAGACCAGCGATAAATCTTTCGCGGCATTAAAGGCGCTTGCAAGTCGGGACGATGTCGATGCTCTTGTAACCCTTATGATGTCACAACTGTACCGGCAGAAGGTGGCTGGGAATCTCAAGTTGTTCGACACGGACCGCGCTAAGGGCGTCGTTTTTCGCAGTCTTGACACGCAAGATGAAATCACCGACAGCGGCCTTGAAGATGTTGTTGGTCTCGGTCAGCTTCAGGACGCATTGAAAAAGGCTGTTGATGCCACCGAGCTTTCATCAGGCCAGAAAAAAGTTTTGCGTGAGTTGATTGTGCCATTGCTGCGACCGAATATCTCGTTCAATCAGAATGAAACCGAAGCACGCAAGAAGACCGTTAGAGAAGAGGTCAAACCAGTTCTGATCCAAGTTAAAAAAGGTGAGATGATTGTTCGCGAGGGCGATCGAATTACCCCAGACCAGATCAAACGGCTTGGCGCTTTGAGCGATGATAGTCGCACTGTTTCTTTGTGGCGCAACGCAATGGGCATGCTGCTCAGTTGTTTCCTCCTGGTTTATTTTGTCCATATTTTTGCACGGCGGAATATTCGTAAATATCGCCCGGAAAACCGCGATCTGTTTTTTCTGGTGACGATCTTTGTAGTACATGTCCTGGTTTTGAAGATTTCCATTTTTGTCTCTACGGCTCTGGGGAGTGCTTTCCCCTACGTAGATCAGAATGCCTATTACTATATCTTCCCCTTTGCGGTCGGCACCATGTTGGTCCGCATTGTTCTGAACTCCGAGATTTCGCTGGTCTTTGCCATTCTTTCTGCCATTATCACAGGAGCCCTTTTCGGTAACAGCTTTGCCGTATTGATTTTTGTCTTCCTTACCAGTCTTTGTGGTGCTCATTGGGTGCGTCACGTTACGGAGCGTTCCTCTCTCTTTCGCGCCGGCCTGCGTCTTGGTCTGTTCAATGTTGTGCTGATTTTTGCGCTGCATCTCATGACCAGCAGACCCTTCGACCTACAATTGCTCTACAAGCTCGGCTTTGGTTTTGCCGGAGGGTTGACGGCTGCGGTTATCGTGACCGGACTTGTCCCCCTTGTGGAGTCTCTTTTTCGTTATACGACCAATATCAAGCTGCTTGAACTGGCCAACATGAACAACCCGGTTCTGCGTGATTTGATGGTTCAGGCCCCAGGCACCTATCATCATTCAATCATTGTTGGGAATCTGGCCGAAGCGGCGGCAGAGAATATTGGTGTCAATCCTTTGATGGTAAGGGTCGCAGCTTACTACCACGATATTGGCAAGATCAGGAAACCTCTTTATTTTATTGAGAATTTAGGTGGTCAAGAAAACCGGCATGATAAACTCGCGCCTTCTATGAGCGCCCTGGTTCTTATGGCGCATGTGAAAGACGGAATAGAGATGGCGCGTGAAAATCGTCTTGGTCAAGCGCTCACAGATATTCTCGGCCAACATCATGGCACCAGTTTGATGAAGTTTTTTTATGACCGGGCGAAGGGTAAAGTTGATCCAGAGGTCGAGCAGATAGATGAGCGGGACTACCGTTATCCCGGGCCCAAACCACAAACACGTGAAGCAGCCCTGATCATGCTCGCGGATGCTATCGAAGCGGCCAGTCGAACCTTGACAGATCCCACCCCGGCCCGCATCCAGGGGATGGTGCAGAAAATCA
>CAZXBD010000262.1:0-2193 GCA_964638305.1 uncultured Geobacteraceae bacterium
GTCTTTGCCTTCGTTCACAGCGGTGAGCCAGTCGGCGTAGGCCTGATCAATATTGCCCTGCTCAAGGAGGTTCGCCATTTTTTTACCAAAGGGTAAACGCATGAGTGCAGGATCTTTCGCTAAAGCCATCGGTGCCAGGCCGAGATTTTCCGCATGGTCTGCAACCACCAGCCAGTCATAAGGACGCACGAGTTTGGCACGGACACCATGGCTTGAGACCACCTCTTCTCCGCGTGCGAAACGGTAGGCCTCTTCAGGACCGGTCGTAGCGCCCATAAAGCCGGCATCGGTCGACCAGCCGGTGTGCAGATGAGTGTCCCCCCATAATATTTTTTCTGGATAACCGCGGTCGAGATACGGTGAGTACTCTTTATCTTTCTTGGGAACATTCTTTATCCCGTAATCAGGTAACGCCTCAGCGAATACCGAAGTACTAACAAAAGACATCAGCACAATGCTTGCTAGTGTTTGCATCAGATGTGGTTTTTTTAGTTGGGTCATTTTCATGATGACTGCCACCTTTGTAGTTTGATCACTAATCAGTAAAATTCCTCAAAACGGGTCTTGCGGCAGTTAACAGCCGCAAGACCTGTCGTTTCCTTCAGCTTTTTGGCGTATACCAGATGGGTGAGGTATAGGCCCGTTCCTGGGTGACCATGTTCACCTCCTTATCCAGTTTGAGTTTGTAGTGTTTGGCGTCATAAGCTGTCCACCGCGGTGTGGGGATTTCGATTACACGCCCGTAGTAGAATGCACGCTCTTTGGGATCGAAATCCGGGTCTTTCCAGACAGCAATCAGTTCGGTGGCGCCGATCGTATTCGAATAGGTCGCTTCTTCCACGTCAACTGTGCTGCCCACTGGTGGCAGCTTGCCATTGCTGTCGGGCTTGCGGTCGCCGCCCCAGGCTACGTCGTAGACCTTTTCATGCAGCTCGCCCTTGCTGTCCATCCAGCCTTTGACGATCTGATAACGATCGAGGTTGGCGCCGATGGCATCTTTAAGGGCCGCAACGAGGAAGGTCGGGGCCTTGCCTTCGGGCGCCTTGCTCAGCTCCCCCCCCATGGGCACGCCGCGCTTGTAACCTTCAATAGCCGGGCGACGGGTGTGCGCATCTTTTGCCTCGAAGTCCCAGCCGCCAAACAGGCGCACTGCCATACGTGGACCCGTGGTGGCATAAGTTTCTCGGCGGCGCATGGCGTCGAAGATGGCCTCGCGGGTGTTTTCGATAGCCCATACTGCGGCATAACCAGCGGCGTTGATGTCTGTACCCTTGTACTCTTTATCGCCGAACTTCAGCAAAGTGTCTTTGGTACGATGATCCGAAGGTTCGAGGTGCGGCAGCTTGGAGAAGAAGTTGTCCTCCGCTAGAGCGGCCATCCCCGTGTGCGCGTCGCTGGAGCTGATCATGCCGAACTGATAGGGATTAACACCAACCTGTTTTTCGATTTCAAGGCCGAGCTTTAGCGCAGAACGCGCATATTCGTACTTCAGCATCTTGTTCTCTTTAGGAACACTCAAATTAAGATTGCCCTGGTCCCAGGTCTCATAGTCAGCGAACTCGTCGTTTGGCGACAGGAACGGATGAGCCTCACCATCCCCCTTCATCTGGGTAGCTTCTATTAAAGGTTCATAGGTGGCACGCGCTTCGGCCCACTCACGAGTAATGGGGCTGCCGTCAAACTGCGTGTCCTGATACATGCGTCCATTACTCATATTGCCATTGTGAGGAATCGCCAACAGCTGTCCTCCGGTTTTCTCCTCATATTTCGCCATCCATTTCCACAGATCTTCCGGGTTATCGCTAACAAAGCTCGAGAAAGGAATCATCTGGTTGCCTTTGTCCGCGCCATCTCTGTACATCACGACACGATGCAGGTTGTTGCCGCCTGTGTTGGAAGACCACTCGTAACCGATAAAGGCGGTGAAGCGACCCGGTTCGTTGTACTTCTCCGCGGCTGCATTGTTGTTTTTCCAAATCGACTGGGTCAGCCGCTTGTTGGTCAACACCTCGGGCATGGGCGTGCCCTCGCCGACCATCTTGAGGATAGCATAGTAAGGCTTCATTGCCTCATCCCCGCCATCGTTGAGATTCTTGTTCCATTCCCGTATGGTTTCGTCGGTCATGACCTCGGGCAGCCCATCCAAGACCGCGGTCATGGTGCCCATGTTCTCAGCGTGATCAGCAACCACCA
>CAZXBD010000263.1:0-14867 GCA_964638305.1 uncultured Geobacteraceae bacterium
CACTGAGGCCAAAAAGGATATCGGCCATTATCTGATGGACTATTACAATTGGTATCGACCACATCGAAACAACGGTGGCATATCACCTGTTCTGGCCGAAGAAAAACTTAACTGCGTGTCCGGAAACTGTTGACCACTACAGCAATTCCTAAATTACCTAAGGACATTTGAGACACTCAAAATCAACAAAGGACTCGAACAGCGCTTTTTTGTTTTTGTCTTCCCCCGTTGCCACAGCCAGTTACAAATGTATTAACGTAGAGAATTAAGCTTCCAATCGTAATCCAGAAACTCGATTTTCAATTTCCCTTCGGCCAATGATGCGGCAGCCGCTGTATCATCAGTAATCCAGTCAGCATAAGCACGGAAGAAGTCATGCAGCGAGTCATAACCACGCCAGCCTTGGGCGAAGTCCTCGGCGTACCAGTCGAAAATGCTCGATATCTCGAGCGTTCCGGAACCGGCGTCGAAACGATTGCGGCTGCGGTCGCTGAGAAAGCGGCGTGTGCTATCCTGGAGTTGATGATCGAGTTTTTCGGCAACGAAGGCGTCATCTCGTAGCGCCGGGCAACCGATCGAAGCACAGTTGACCGCAAAATGAATCAACGGCTCGTTGTAGCGCCCGGAGCTACGGATCAGGTCGTGTTCAATGCCATCGAGGTTTTGCGGCTCGCCGAGCAGGCGGAAAAAACGCTTTTTCCAGGGAGAAGAGAAGAGAGAGCCAAGCTCTTTGATCGATTTGAGGTCCGGGTATTTGGTGAGGATCAATTCTACCGTGAACGCGTTGTATGCGTTAATCAAAAAAGCCAGCTGTTGGTTTCGACTGAAGCCGTCGAACTCCCGGCGGGTGACCGCCGAAAGCTGTCGCAAATACTTTGACAGCAGCTCCCGGTTGCGCTTCAATCCGGCATAATCAACCTGGGAGGCGCTCCCGTCAAGATTCCAGTGAACGTGCTTTTCCAGCAGGCCATTCCAGGAGCGGTGTTCGTGATCAAAGGTGTCGGCGCCAGCATCCTGGACCAAGACCAGAGACACGCCGAACAGAAGCAGACAGACCGCGCAAATTTTCTTGAGGATGAGAAGCATTCTTTCCTCCTACCACGACCGGTTTTCCAGATAAATCCCGCTCTACTCTGTTGCTGCCTCGCGCTGGACCCGGACATTCAGAGTCCACTGATCAGCAAAGACGCCCATATCGAGAGAATCCTCGGGAAACTCCCGGCCAACCATAAGAAAGACAGCAGCTCCCGGCTTGAACCCGGGGAATGCAGCATTGCCACGCGGTTTCAGGCTCTCCGCATTGATCCTTATGTCTCGCTCACCCTGTTTAAACGGCATCGAATAGTAGCCCTTGAGGTCATCGTCTACATAATGTACTGCCAGGGTATCCGCCGGCCCGAAGCTATTGCCATGCGCACTGGTAAAGAAGAACCCTTCAGCGTCGAGGACGATCGTATCGGTTGCAGTAATTGTCAAGCCGCCGCCTTCTGGAAAATCCACCGCCTTGATAATCAGGGGCTCGGCAGCACAAGGATTGCACGGCATGATGATCGAGATCAGCACAAAAGCGATAAACAGTGAACGCATCATACCGGGCTCCTAGTCTCACAAGGGATCTTCACCTGGCAAAGGCCACAGGGTGTGGCGCCGGTACCGTAGTTATCACGCACATACGGCGTGGTCACATTACGGATGTAATCGAAACAGGCCGGCTTGTCATGACCTTCCTCGTTGATCGCATCAATAGGGCATCGCTTCATGCAGGCGCCGCATGTGCCCTTCGCATACCAGAGGCACCAATCCTGATACCCGGCATAGGAACGCGAGGTTGCTTCAAGATCCATCTTGACGATCACCGAACCGAAACGCACGGCTTTGCCGACCCTGGTGATCAAACCGTCCGACAAACCAAAAGTGCCAAGCCCGGCAATCCAGGCGGTGTGACGTTCCGACCAGTTGGAGGCGATACCGAAGCGTTCGCTCTGGCGGTAATCAAAATCCGGCAATCGTTCCGGCGCCACCGCCAAGTAACCGGCTTGCGTTAATTTCTCGGCCAGGTGCAGACGCAAGGAACAGTTGAACTCTTCGCCATGGAAACGCGAGCGTGCCCAGCGCTCGGAAGGGAATTCGGTCGCCACACGCTGGTCGAGACGAGTCGCCTCGGTCTGTGGCAGGATATAGACGATCACAGAAAGGTCTGATGCTTTGGTTGCCACATCGGGATAAGTGAGCTGAAAAGCCTCCAGCGGGGTCCAGTAGAAAGAGCCGATATCCGCCTTTACTTGATCAAACAAGGGGTCATCGCCACGGGCATAAGCAATCTGCGGGTCAGCCCAGGCCGGTTCACCGGTCGCCATCTGCAGTGTATTCTTATCAGAACCACAGAAATAGCGGATGAGTGATTCGATCCAGGTTTTGCGCTGTTCCTCTTTAATACTCATGAGACGCCCTTCGCAAGGGTGAATAATTGTTATTTTAATAACGCGAAAGTCTATAGGGATTCAATGCAACATAACAACTAAGCCTGATAAGACGTGATGACAACATTCGCAGCCTTATCCCGAAGAGAAATCAACGATTGGTACTTTTCGGAATTAAACCAATTATTCAATGTCGATTGATCGAGGAATTCGATAACGACCACGAGATCCTTATCGTGTTGACCGGCCAGGACATCCAGGAGTTTCCCTCGGAAAACAATGTTGGCCTTAAATGAGGCGAGCGATTCCTGCACTCCAGTCACATATTCCTGCCACAGGTCTTCATCTTTGACTTTAATCTGGCCGATAAGGTATGCAGTCATTTATAACTCCTGTACTTAGTAACTCCGGCGACTTACACACAAAGTTCCATATCAGAACCGTGAACCAGGCTGTTGCAAAAACTCGATTTCCTCTGCAGTAGACTCTCTGTCTAAAATATCATTCCTGTGAGGATAACGACCAAACTTTTCGATAATGTCTTTGTGCTTGAACTCATAGTCGAGATTGCCCTGTTGCCCGTTGCGACGGAACAACTCCACAGCAGCTTCATGGATCTGTAAAGATTCACTGTGCATAAAGGGCATATAAATAAAATTTCTTTCGGTGGGGCTCAACGATTGATCTGCGCCAATGGAAATAGCTTCTTGCGCCAAGGCCAATGCCAGAGAATCATAGGCGAAAGATAATGGCGTGTCTCTGAACATGTTCCTCGAAAACTGGTCCAAAACAATTATTTCCGCCAAGCGGCCCTCGGCTCTTTCCCTCCAACTAAAAAGTTCGCAACGAGCTGCTTTTGGATGAATCTCAAAAAAGCGATCTATGATCAATTGGTCCAGAGCTGAGTCCTTCACCCACCACTGCTTCGGTTTGATTTCTTCGAACCAGAATTTCAAAATTTCCTGGAACATTGCTGGCCCTGGGGAAAAGGAATAACGATCTTTAAGCTAGTAGATAACAGTATACCCATTTCAATACTGCAGAGACAACCAAGGAGACTGTCACCGAGGCTGAATAAGGGAAGGAGGCAACTGTAAAGTTGCCCCCTCAGACTGATGACAAAGGTCAATATTGGGTGTCAATAATTGAAGTTGGAGAGGAGGCAACAGATCGTTAATCTGTTGCTCTTTATTGATTGGACTTTGCAATCTGAGGCTAAAAGCAAAACCGTCGGGGTTGCCCGACAGCAACGTCATTTTCTTTGTGGCGACAAAGAAAACGAAGCAAAAGAAAGCTTGTGTACGGTTTATAGACATAGTTACCTATGTCCTTGACCTGTACATTGGCGCTGCGCTGGGCATGTCTTGCTCGGGGATTGATGGTGGCAAGTAAAGCTGTCTGAGCTTTTGAAGTATCTACGCTTCCCCTGTAGGCGACGAGGCCCTTGAGATCCTCTACGGCTCTGGCTACTGTTGCTTTTTGTCTGTTACGCCTTTTGTTGCAAAACCCCACCCTCTGGAAGGCCCGCAAGCACAGGGCCGGATTCTTTATCTCCGCCATACCTTAAAAGCTATGAAAGCTGGCAAAGGAGATGCCCTCCGCCAGGAGCAAGGCCTTTTTTGCATCCTTTTTGTGGCCGCCTGGACAAAAAGGATGGCGTCTGGCGGGACGCGACCCGCCGGTCATGCTTTTTGGCTCTTAAAAAGATAAAGAGCAACAGATCGTTAATCTGTTGCTCTCAGACTATAAAAAAGTATTCAAAGAGGGGCAGTCACTGCTCGACGCCCCGCTACTGTCTGGTCAAGCTGCGATAACGAATCCGGTGCGGCTGATCGGCATCCTTGCCAAGACGCTTTTTGCGATCCTCCTCATATTCGGAGTAATTCCCCTCGAACCAGACCACTTGGCTATCTCCTTCAAAAGCCAGAATGTGAGTGGCAATGCGATCAAGGAACCAGCGGTCATGACTGATGACCACGGCACAACCGGCAAAGTTTTCTACCGCTTCTTCAAGCGCCCGCAGGGTGTTAACGTCAAGGTCATTGGTCGGTTCGTCAAGCAGCAACACGTTCGACTCTTCGCGCATGATCTTGGCAAGATGCACACGGTTGCGCTCACCACCGGAAAGCACACCGACCTTTTTCTGCTGGTCACCACCGGAGAAGTTAAAACGAGCCACATAGCCGCGCGAGTTGACCAGTTTACTGCCGAGCATCATCTGCTCCTGACCACCAGTGATCTCCTCAAAAATAGTTTTGTTGCCATCGAGCGGGCGATCCTGGTCTACATAAGCGAGCTTGACCGTATCACCCGTCTTGAAGTTACCGCTGTCTGGTTGCTCCTGGCCGGTGATCATACGAAAGAGAGTCGTCTTGCCAGCACCGTTGGGACCAATAATGCCAACAATCCCACCTGGCGGCAGCATGAAATTCATATTCTCGTAGAGCAGTCGGTCACCGTAGCCCTTGGCAACATCTTTCGCTTCGACAACAATATTGCCGAGCCGCGGTCCGGGCGGGATATAAATCTCCATATCACTCTCGCGATCAGCCGCTTCCTGACCGAGCAATTTCTCGTAGGAGTTGATGCGTGCCTGACCTTTGGCGTGGCGCGCCTTGGGGCTCATGCGAATCCACTCAAGTTCACGCTGCAAGGTCTTCTGACGATTGCTTTCTGTTTTCTCTTCTTTGCGCAGACGTTCAGACTTCTGTTCCAGCCAACTCGAATAGTTGCCCTTCCAGGGGATTCCGTGTCCACGGTCGAGTTCAAGAATCCAACCGGCGACGTTATCGAGGAAGTAACGATCGTGAGTTACCGCGATGATCGTGCCTTCGTAGCGCAGCAGGTGCTGCTCCAGCCAACCAACCGTTTCGGCATCAAGGTGGTTGGTCGGTTCGTCGAGCAACAGGATGTCAGGTTTCTGAAGTAAAAGACGACAGAGGGCCACGCGCCGCTTCTCACCGCCGGAAAGAACTTCAACCTTTGTGTCCCCAGGAGGACAGCGCAGAGCATCCATCGCCAGATCGAGTTTCGAGTCGAGCTCCCAGGCATCCAAGGCATCGAGTTTGTCCTGTACCACAGCCTGGCGATCACAAAGCTTTTCCATGTCCGCATCGGGGTCGGCAAAAGCCTCGTTGATCTCCTCGAACTCCTTGAGCAAGTCTACCGTTTCCTGTACACCCTCTTCTACCACCTCACGCACCGTCTTGGCACAATCGATCAGCGGCTCCTGCTCAAGGAAACCAATACTGTAACCCTCTGAGAGGATGGTTTCACCGTTGAATTCCTTATCGATCCCAGCCATGATCTTGAGCAGAGTCGATTTACCTGAACCATTGAGACCAAGCACACCGATCTTGGCACCGTAAAAGTAGGAAAGTGAGATGTCCTTGATGACCGGCTTGCCATTGTAGTTCTTGTTGACGCCAACCATCGAGTAGATGATTTTTTTTGTATCTTCGCTCATAAGTTATCGTCCTGTTTTTAAATATATTATGGATAACGGCTTATACCGCATCTCTTGTCTGGTGGCAAGAGATGCCGCTTTTATAGGTGATTCAATTCAAAATCCACCATGCAAATTCAAAATTTCCCTATCTAAGGTTGACAGGTTAAGCGCGAAGATGTTCAATCATCCGACCAAATCAATTGAGAGGCAAAAAGCCATGAGTTTTTTAAAGAAGATGTTCGGCAAAAAAGACCCTGTTGACGAGATGCGCCAACTTCACATCAGGAAAGACTGGGCCGGATTATTGAGCGTGGCAAAAGGGCTTGATCGCAACACACTTGAAAAAGAGCTTTTGACCGAAATAGCCGCCTGGGAAGACGAGGCTGGCGACGCCCTGGCAAGCATCAATCTCGAAGAAGGCTTTTGGGCACAAAAATCCGGAAACCTTTTGCGTGCACGCGAAGATTTCCAGCTCGCCGTCGAGCAGACCCGCTCTTCTGAACTACGCGAACGGGTTGAGCAGGCACTGGCAGCGCTGGATCGTGGCGAACATCCACCGGAAGCTGCAGAAACTGATGACGGCCCGGCTCTCCATGCAGACTGCAACAGCGGTTGCACAACAGAATCAGGACCCGCTGTGGAGCCTCAAGAGATGGATCTCGACGAGGAAGCCCGACTGGAACTATTGATGGCAACCATGCCGGAGGACCTGGCAGCACGTTACATGTCTGCAGGCATGGAGTTCCGCCAAGCATGGCTGGCTGCTCAGGATGGTGATGATCAAAAAGCCCTTGATCTCCTCGGCCAGGTTCCTGAAGCGGAACGCAATGCCCTCTTCCTCTTAGAACGTGGTGCATTGATGGCCCGCAGCGGCCAACACAAGAATGCTCGACAGGATCTGCTCGCTGCCTTGACGACTGAACCGGACCTGTTTCCGGCCTTCGATGTTCTGGTTGATGTTCTTGTGTCAATTGGCCGCATCGACGAGCTGGAGAAGTCACTCAAACAGAACCTTGCAGCGGAGCGCTTTGTCGGGTACTGCTGGGCACGACTTGCAGAATTACACGCTCAACGCGGAGAGTTGGAACTGGCATTGGCGGCTGGCTTGAAAGCTCTTGATGAAGGGTTTATGGATTCGGCCCTGATCATGCTTTGCGCACAACTCCTCGAGCAGGCAAAACGTTTTGATGAAGCGGAAGCACTCTTGATGCGCATGCCGGCTGGCGGCTGCGGCGGCGGTGCCCATCCGATGCTGGCAGAGTTCTGGTTGCGCCGCGAGAAAAACCTCAACCAAGCCCTCGAGTCATTTAAGGGGGCCATGCGCCAGGAGCGGGAGAACCCACGCTGGCTGCTGCGGATCGCACAAGTTTATACGGCGAAGGGTTGGCGCAAAGAAGCTATGGAGCAGGCTGAGCGTCTGATGAGCCAGCAAGACCTGCCGGAACAAATTCGTGCCGAGGTCAAATCTTTAGCGGATCAACTGCGCAAGAGCTGAAGTTCGACAGAGAAAGTTTCGGACCTTAGCCGGTTTTGAATTTGACAGCGGCCTGAGGGGTCTGTATACAAGACAAATCTGCTTGCTATCTGCATACAAGCAAATGACGAAGCAAGGTTACTATAACTTTGACACTAAACTTTTAAAAGAATCTTCCCGTTACCCTAATGAATAAAATTAGAGAAACTGCACAGGCCAACCTCGAGAACCTGTACCGGATATTTACCATTCCGGAAGCCCCCGATTCCACACTGGGGCGTATTGACCAGGCCATATCTGACAATGTCACTGGCTTTCTGCAAGAACACATCGTCGCCATAGAGCGTGATCTCATAGAGATCGAAAGAGACTTTACTCTCTCCCGGATCCCGGAAGAGCCTACCTTCGTATCAGACTATTCCGAGTTCCTGAAAGAAAAGTTAGTCGCTCAATCTGTACATACCGCCGCACCAAGTTTTATAGGCCACATGACATCGGCCGTACCCTATTTCATGCTGCCTCTGGCCAGAATCATGATTGCCCTGAATCAAAATCTGGTCAAAGTGGAAACATCCAAAGCCTTCACGCCGTTGGAACGGCAGGTGTTAGCCATGCTCCATCGACTGGTATACGACTGCGAAGACGGCTTCTATGATCAATGGATCCACGACAGCCAGCACGCCCTGGGCGCCTTCTGCTCGGGTGGAACAGTGGCCAACATCACCGCCCTATGGGTTGCTCGCAACCGGTTATGTTCACCCTCGGGCAACTTTAAAGGTATTGCTCAAGAAGGCTTTGCCAAAGCGTTGCAACACCTCGGCTGTACCGGCCTGGCGATATTGGGATCGCGACGAGCACACTACTCTCTGGGGAAAGCGGCTGATCTGCTTGGGATTGGACGTGAGAACCTGATTCCGGTTGAAACTGATGAGTACAATCGCATCAACATGGGGCGCCTTAGTGAGCACTGTAAGCGCCTGTGTGATGAGGGTATTCGTCCACTGAGCATCATCGGCATCGCCGGCACGACCGAAACCGGCAACGTCGATCCCCTTGAAGAGATGGCTGATCTTGCCGTTGAACTGGGATGCCACTTCCACGTGGACGCTGCCTGGGGCGGCCCGACATTATTCTCCGAAACTTACCGCAGTCTTCTGCGCGGCATTGAGAAAGCAGACTCCGTCACTCTGGATGCCCACAAACAACTCTATGTTCCCATGGGTGCTGGGATGGTGGTGTTCAAGGATCCTGCAGCACCATCCTCTATTGAGCATCACGCGGCTTATATTCTCCGCCGTGGCTCCAAAGACCTGGGCAGCCATACCCTGGAAGGTTCTCGCCCCGGGATGGCAATGCTGGTACATGCCGGGCTCTCCATTATCGGGCGCAAGGGTTATGAACTGCTGATGGACAAGGGGATAGAACTCGCACGACGCTTCGCCGAGCTGGTCGATGCCCATGCAGATTTCGAACTGATCACTGCCCCGGAACTCAACATTCTTACCTACCGCTATAACCCGGGGGTGGTACAAAAAGCCCTGGCCGATGCGACAGAAAAAAAAGCCGCACCTATCAACTCGCTGCTGGACAAGATCACCAAGGAAATTCAGAAACGCCAACGCGCGGCAGGTCACTCCTTCGTCTCCCGTACTCGGCTTGCGCCAGGCCGCTACAACGGCGACACCATCACAGTTTTCCGCGTGGTGTTAGCCAACCCTTTAACGACAGAAGCCATTCTGGTTGACGTACTCGATGAACAGCGGGCCATCGCCAGACAGGGAGAAATACAAGTCCTGATCGAAAAGCTCATGGATCTCATCACTCCGTGAGAGGAGCATAATCCCTTTGCTCTTGATGGCAAGTCTTCCCCTTACATCATGTTGTAATCGTCGGCTTCGACAAGATCACCGGTGGATTCAAGGAAAGACCCTCTTTGTGAATCCATGACAACCTCCATCTGGTCGTGAGCGACAGAGCACACCGTTCCGCAGATTGCGCATTCGTACAGCTCTTCGTGAAACTGGAACGCATCTAAATCTGTCTCATGGCTGACCATGCCTTTACAGGTAGGACAGACAAAATCGTTGCAGACTTTCTCGCGTTTTTCAACCGCCCCCCGGATAAGCTTCATAACATCACCGGAAAAAGTCCAAATCCCGCCGCAGTCTCCACATTCCCGGGCATCTTGCGAGAATCCATCTGCGTGCAAATCAATTTCTACATGTTCTCTACTCTTACACAAAGGGCATTTCATCACTCGTTCTCCTTCAAGATTAAGATACGAAGAAAGCAGTCTATTCTGACGCGGCTCTCTTCAAAGTGCTGGCAGATAAGGCTGCCTTGCACATAGCCATTGCCAGAGTGGTCCCTCTGCCGGAAGTCAGCAGAGCGCCTGTTTTCGGGTTAACAATCACATATTCATATAAACCATCCTGTGTCCTGCCACCATACCGGCCGGGGCAACCCAACCGAGAGAGGATGCTCCATGCTGAGGAGATGTCTCTACCGGGTTCACCTTCTTCTCCGGTACGCCACAGACCAACGTCTATTAATTGCGTTTTCATAAGACCTCAAACCAATGATGTGAGAAGTGAAATGACCAACCAGCCGTAAACCTTAATTGATAATTATTCCCTCAACTGGTCACAGAATACCAGAAGGACAAATAAACGCAACCTATTTTACGATTTTTCGCCTTACTTATCAGGCACTTACACATATTTTTGTTTTATTCAGCAGACAGCAGGTCTATTGTTCACAACACTGCAAAAAACATCGCGGATTAAATCTGGCTTAAGAACCAGTAATTAAAGGTTTTTTTGGTTAAATAACGAGGTTTTATTAAATTTTCTGCTGTGGTTTAGCATATGAACAATTATCTTCCTTGTTTTCTCGCTCGACAGTGATTAAATGTTTTGAGGAGATACGATGAGGTTTCTGCTCTACAACATCCGCTACGCAACCGGTCCGAAGATGCATAATTTCGTCCGTTCTTCATCCAAGAACCTCGAACGGATTACCAGGTTCCTGCTTGAACTGGAACCGGACCTGGTTGGCTTAATTGAGGTAGACCATGGTTCCTATCGGAGCGGGGGGGGAAATCAAGCCGCACTCATGGCCGAATCGCTGGGGCACTATCATTCGCATTCAATCAAATATGGACAAAAATCTTTCTGGCGCCGGATCCCGATATTGAGGACACAGGGGAATGCATTTCTCGCACGAGACAGGATACGCAACGAAACCTTCCATTTTTTCGGACACGGCATAAAAAAACTGGTCATCGAACTGGAACTCGAACATGTGGTTGTCTATCTGGTACATCTGGCCCTGGGGTCAAGAGCACGACATCAACAACTGGGAGCCCTGTACGACCTGGTAAAGGAAACTCGGCGCCCCTGTGTCGTCGCGGGAGACTTCAACACCCTTCAGGGCGAGCGTGAAATCAACCTGTTCCTCGCAGCGACGGAGCTAAAGAATGCCAACACTTTTGGCCTGCCAACCTATCCGAGTAAAAAGCCACACCGACATCTCGATTTTATCCTTCATAGCTCAGAGGTGAAGATCAAGGATTTCCAGGTCATCAACGTACCTTTCTCTGACCATCTGCCAGTCATGATCGATTTTGATGTGGAGATTGAGCAGGACCTGCGTCAAGAGTCGAGGCCATCACACTGCCGGTGCCATGACTGCAGCAAGGCCCTGGCAGCAGTGGTGGACGGGAACAACTGATTGTTAGCGGAACCCCGGGACAGGCAACACGCATGTTTGACAAGTTCTATAGGGCAAATGCCAGCAAAGCTACGGTCGGCGGACTGGGATTGGGGATGAATATCAGCAAAAACATCATCGAAACCCATGGCGGCAGGATGTGGGTAAAAAGCTCTCAGGGAGAGGGGACAACGGTGAGTTTCACCTTGCCCCTGTAGGTACTGAAAAAGCGTCACGCTCAGGACAAGAGCAAGCCTTTAGTCACCTGTCATCAACTCGGCAATTTTTCTGATAGTGGGAGTTAAAACCCCGGGTAGGTCAGGTTGGCTTATCCGTACCCGGAGCCTTCGCTTTTCATAGTTGCAGGTGGCACTACCGGCAGAGAGACAATAAAGCGTGCACCCTGTTCACTATTGATCACTTCAATTTCACCGTGATGGTGGGTAACGATACGGTGTGAAATAGAGAGGCCCAACCCTGTCCCCTTGTCAAAGGTCGAAAAGAAAGGGTTGAACATGTTGCGCATGACTTCAGGGCTGATGCCGCCGCCCGTATCCTCAAATTCGACGACCACAGCCTTGTCTCCGCTCAGAGTTCCAGACCTGGCACTGACCGTCAAGAAGCCACCGTCGCTCATGACTTGCCGTGCGTTGATCATAAGATTTAGAAATACCTGGCGCAATTGGCGATAGTCACCGAGAATATTTGGCAAGGTCTTCTGTAAATGACTGACAAATTCAATATTTTGCCTATGGCAATGGTCATATTCGAGATCGAAGACCTCCTGTAGTACCGCTTTTATATTACAATCCTCCAGACAGACAAGTTGCTTCTTGCTGAACGCCAGTATATTCCCCAGCATCTCCTCCATACGTTTGACTTCCCGGGCAATAATGTTGGCATATTCCTTTGCTTTCGGGTCTTCAAATGCTTGCTTGGCCAGGCGTTGGGAAAAACCACCGATGGAGACCAGGGGGTTGCGCAGTTCGTGTGCGACCTGAGCAGCCATCTCTCCGAGCACTGCCATTTTTTCTCCCTGTATCAACTGCTCCTGAATATCCTGAAGATTATTGTGGGCCATCTCCAACCTCTTTACCAGGCTCGCATTATCCAGCGCCGACCCGGCCTGGCTGGCAAAATGTTCCAGAAAACGCTTACGCACCGGAGAGATTTCTTCCTTGTCCGGCGGGTTTTCGACAAGCAGAACTCCCAGAATCTGGTCATGTCCGGTTAACGGCACACAGGCATAGTGGCAAAGCTCAAGATTGGCTTTGAGCCGCCGATCTCCTGGCAGTTCATCAGCCGATCGCGCGACCAGGATAACCTGCTTCTCCAGAAAAGCTTTGGCCAGCGAATTATCATGAATATCGAGAGGCAGTCGCTGTTTAATCACTTTCTGATTAAAAGGAGCATTCCTCTGCGCATCTCGTGACTGCTCATCGAGATGCAACTCCTCCCAAACCAGGGGGTTTTCTGCCGACGGTAAAACCAGAGGGGCCATTTCCTGGGAAACACCCAGCATTCCTTGCAGCATCCCTGTCCTCTTGTTGACAGTGAAGAGTGTTGCCCGCCTGAAGGCTCCGGCCCCGACAGCCGTTGCCGCAGAGAGGACCAGATGGGCCAGTTCATCAAGATTGAGCGTACGGTGCATGACCCGTGAGAGTCGGTAGAGCAATGATCCTTCCTCATGAGCGACTTCACGTTGCCTCTCAGCTACTACACGCCGATGCAATTCCTGGTTCAGTTCTTCGTAGGACTGGCTCATATCGTGGAAAAGTGTCGCAAAAGGAGAACGTAGCGTTCCCTCGACCAGGGCAAAGTAAACCAGCACGACACTGCCCAGCTTGAAGTAATGGCCAAGAAAGTTGGTAGATCCATAAACATCCACGTACAGGGTGAATAGCAATTCCGACAGGGCGCTCAAACAGAGAGCAGACAACAGCAGGGTCGTGAGGTGGGGATTCAGGTGTCTTTTATTGAGCCAAAGCAGACAGGCGGCACAGCAGAGCAAAACAATGATGGCATATTCAAAATTCACTTTAAAGGAGGTCAGCCCTAGCCCTTCAACAAGGCAGGTCGGGAAAATTCCAAGAGGCCAGATCATTGCCGTAAGGACAGCGACGCCGCTCAGGAAACCAAACAACCACACTCTGTCGGCACAGAAAACCTTACGCCCCAGGCTAAGAGAGGCAAAGAGGAAGGCAAGAGCAGCGAGGACTCTGGCAATCAACCATAGCTGAGTCGCTGTATCGACACCTGCAACAGGAACAATCATCATCCCCTTGTAAGTGATCGTATGCAGGAGGTCGACCAACCCGGCGGCAAGGAAACCGACCGCCAGGATAGTAAAAAACTGGTTGCGGACCAGGCTTCTCGTATTCCAACCAATCAGAAAAACCGCTGTCAACATGACAAAACTGGAGAGTTCCATCAAGGTATGAAACAACAAATAATTAAAACGACTCAGGAGAAAAAGGGAAAGGCCGGCAGACAGAAAAACTGTCAGGCCGACCTTAAAAGATAAGCGGGGTCGTATTGTAGAGTAGTCATTGACATCAGGGTGTCGTATCGACACCGCGGCATCGTTGGTCGTTCCTGATTGATCGTTCGGCATGACCTCCTCCTGTCTACCGACAAGGACCGAAACGGATCAGCCGATTTTTTCCTGACGCTCCTGTTCAGTCTTGCACTCAATGCATAAGGTGGTCACAGGCCGTGCTTTCAAGCGCGCTTCGCCGATCTGGTCACCACAGTCTTCGCACTCACCAAACTCGCCAGAATCGATACGCTCCAGCGCTTCCCTGATCTTGCCGATCAATCTGCGTTCGCGATCACGAATGCGAAGTTCGAAATTACGGTCGGACTCCAGCGAAGCACGATCCGTCGGATCAGGGAAATTGGTCTTTTCATCAGTCATTTCGGAGACCGTCTTGCCGGCCTCGTGCAGCAACTGATCCATCTGTTCCTGAAGAAGCTCTCGGAACTCCTCCAACTTGGCTTTTTTCATAAAAAAAACTCCTCAGACATTAGAACGGGCACAAATTAAATGAAATCGGCCAACAAGTCAACTTAATTACCTGTTCCGCCCTCTCACGTTCTGAACTGGGCCAACAGAACATAGGCCAGCGCGACGACTGCAAACCATGCCGTGAAAACATCCGTTTGTCTGAGAGGCGGCCGTTTTGCCAATTGTTGTGTTTCCTCCGTCACCGTCCCTTCGGGAACAGTGGCAATTAAAAGCTCCACCAGAGCCGGGAAATCAGCGTAGGAATTAGAGATAATGAGGAAATCATCGTCACCCGCTACCAGCGTCAAAAAAACCCGGCTACGCACCCTGACCGTCTCCAGACCGGTAACCTCAGAAAATTGAATCTGACGTTGACGAAAAAGCCGAAAAGCCGTTACCACGTCCTCGTTAATGACTACGCGACGCAAGACGCTTTCAATAAATAGCACTGCTACTGGCACCATCAGAACGACCAGAATAATGACCTTGGCAATGGGTTGCCCCTGGACAATACAGACGACCAGTAGAGCGACCAACAAGGCGATCAGCAATCCCATCGGCACAACAAATGCGCGGCGGATTACGAACGTGCGAAACCGGTTCACTTCGTCGACTCCCCCGGGTTGATAAAATGTCCGCTACGGCCACCTGATTTCTCTGCCAGGCGCACGTTGTTTATAGTCATGGTTTTATCTACAGCCTTGCACATGTCATAGATAGTCAATGCTGCAGCAGTGACTGCCGTCAGTGCCTCCATCTCAACTCCTGTCCGACCGGCGACCCTGACCGTCGCTTCGATGTCGATCA
>CAZXBD010000264.1:0-25339 GCA_964638305.1 uncultured Geobacteraceae bacterium
CTACTTTCCCTCGGTCTAGGTGAGGAGGGGGCAAAAACAACTGGAATATCTACAATGGCATTGGAAAGCCATATCACCTACGATCAAGAGGTCTCTCTTGGGCAGGATGTGGAGATAAGGATGCAACTGGTAGATCATGACCACAAGCGCATGCATCTTTATCTTGAAATGTATGTGAAGGGAAGTAGTGGCTACCTTGCTTCCACGCTTGAACAGATAAGCATGTGCGTAGATCTGAATGAACGCAAGTCCGCTTCCTTTCCAGTCAAAGTAATGGCGAAGATTAAAACCCTATCGCAACAGCAATCACACTTAGAGCGTCCCGACAACATTGGTCGTAAAATTGGTATTCGCAAGTAGCCGAAGAACACATTCTGACGAATCACCGGTTATGTCAGGGGGGGGATGCAATTATTACATTGCAGGGCTAGCAAGAATTTTGCGTTTCGGCCATTTATAGTTATCAAATACATGCGAGAGGATATTTAGGAAAAGATTCTTTGACCACACATACAAACTAGGTCAGATTAAAGTTCTTACTTGTATGGACAATCTCAAGAAAATCAAGGGGAGTAATAATGAAACGAAAAAGGCTTATGCGAAATGTATGGACAGTATTCATGGCTCTGGCTTTTGCTCTGATTCTTGGAGTCACCCCGGCGCTGGCTGCTGAGGATGTAGCCTCTCTGGCGGCAACCGCTAAGGAGCAAGATCCAGAAGCCAAGGCGATTCTGATGAAGATGGCCGAGTTTCTCGCCAAGGCTCCGGCTTTCAGCATGACACTCCGTAGTGGCTATGATGCGATCCAGGAGGACGGTCAGTACATCGAGTTCGGCGAGAAGCGTCGCGTTTTGTTACAACGGCCAGACCGGCTGCGTGTCGAGACTGAACGCAGTGACGGTGAACAGGCGTTGACTCTGTTCGACGGCAAGAAGATCACTGTCTTTAAGCCGGAGGACAATGTTTACAGCCAGATCGAAAAGCCTGGCACGGTGGATGACGCCATAGTCTACCTGGTCAGGGATATGCAGTTTACTCTTCCCTTGGCCCGGATGCTTCACACTGGCTTTGTGCAGCACCTCGAGAAGAAAAAGATCACAGCAATCAGCTACGTGGAGGAGAATACACTCTTCGATGTTGTTACTGACCATCTGGCCATTCGCTCAGAAGACGTCGATATGCAGATCTGGATTGCGCAGGGAGATGAGCCGCTGCCACGCAGGGTCATTCTCACCTACATGAATGCACCGGGCCAGCCACAGTTCCGGGGTGACTTCTCCGAATGGTCCCTCGCACCCATGGTGGCTGCTGACAGCTTCACTTTTACTCCGCCGGCTGATGCAGAGAAGATTCCGGTCATTGCCCGTGTTCGCCAAAAGGGTTCCCTTCCAGTACAGAAAGGAGACGAATAATGTCTCATAAATCTCCAGTATTAGTACTTTTTGTCGGCATAATGTTTCTGTTTTTGACCACTCTCATTAGCATGGCTGAGGCCCGTGGTGGTCGAGGCGGTGGTGGCGGTCGAGGCGGTGGTGGCGGTCGAGGTGGTGGTGGCGGTTTCTCACGCGGCGGTGCCGCGAGTGGCGGCAGCTTTTCATCACGCTCCGCGTCACAACGCCCGTCGCGATCAATGAATCGACAGGCAGGAGCAGCGCAACGTCCATCGCAAGGGAGTGGCACGAGGGAAAAAGCCTCCCAGCGGCCGAGTCAGGGACAGCGGCAGGAAAACGCCAGCGATCGGCAGGGTCAGCGACAGGATAATGCAGGTGACCGCCAGGGGAATAGGGACGAGAACCGCGAAGACTGGCAGGATCACCGGAACGAAGCTCGTGAGGACTGGCAGGATTATGCCGATGATCAGTGGGATGACCACCACTATGGTTATGGTTATGGTTATGGCTATGGCTATCCGACCACGACGGTTGTCATCGGAACCACTGTCGCGGTCGCGTCACCAACATATGTGACTTCTCTCCCCTGTACCACTACGGCAGTGATCATCAACGGAACGGCTTACTACCAGTGCGGGGATACCTGGTACAATCGCGGTAATAAGGCTGGCTCCGTTGTCTACATTGTCAGCAGTACACCAGCGGGGCATTAAAGATACGACTGATCACGGCCAATAGCGTTTGTTTCTACCTCGCCGTTTGTGGCGGGGTAGTTCATTTTCACCGTCAACTATCTGGAATTAGCCAGCTAAAAACATAAATGGAGAATGTTGTGAAAAAGAGCTTTTGTTGGATTGGCACACTGTTGCTATGCATCACACTGCTGGCAGGTTGTTCGGCGAGCGGCATGAAGGATGTCCAGAAGTCGGGGTTTTTGCATCAGTACAGCGAACTTAAAGCCGGAGAAGATGACCAGGCTGCACAGGTTTACATTAAGCCCGGTCTCGACCTGAAGGCATATGACAAGATCGTATTTGAACGGGTGGTAGTCATGCTCCATGATGACTCTGGGGGCTCGGCGATTGACCCGACCATTCTCAAGGAACTGGCCGACTACTACCAGAAGGCACTCATAAATGCTGTCGAAGGGAGATTCCAGGTGGTCGATAAGTCAGGACCCGGTGTGTTATGGGTTCGGGTCGCTATCACACAAGTCAAGCCATCCAAACCCGTCGCTAACACAGTGTCTACGATCCTACCTGTTGGTTGGGTGGTTTCAGGTGCCACCAAGGTTGCCTCAGACGACAATATGGGGACTGGCGAAGCAGCCTCGGAAATGGAAGTGCTTGATTCCGTAACAGGTGAGCGACTGGCCGCGGCTATTGACCGGCGTCAAGGCGGGAAAAGCGCATTCAGAGGAAAGTGGGACGATACCAAGGACGCTTTCGATTACTGGGCCAAGCGTTTCCGACAAAGGCTTGATGAACTGGACAAATAGCTGGCTGCCCTTTGGATCAGATCGTTATTATAGCGCAACAGATCGACTACTGAATGAGGTCGGTCTGTTGCCTTTTCTAATTTACCACATATAAAACACGAAAGCCTCCAATCTTCGGATCGGGGGCTTTTCTTATAATTCACGATTTACAAGAAGATCTGTAGCCTGGCAAATCACCTTACTGTAAATCCTCTCGCAACTAATTCCTATATTACCTAGGGATATATAGAATCATGTTTTAGGCACATAAGGCTAAAGCTGGTTAGTCTTTCGGACCTGGGTTCGATTCCGTTCTCGGAATCGAACTGAGTTTTTCTGAGATGCAAATGGACTTTCGCTAAACTTTCGCCATATGGGCTGAATTTTGATGAACTAAAGCGAACTAAAACCAAATAGAGAGCTTAAGATAACTTTTTGTAATTGCATGTTTTTGTGCGTTTTATTCTGTTCGTCTGAAATGATGCAATATACTTTCGATTCCCGCCACCTCTGATGGAAAAGCTTGGCTGATTATCCGCCGGGCTTTATTCCTTTAATCTGAAGAAACAGCTTTTTTCGGCGGTTTTGATAGTTGCTTCTTGAGCTTCTGAGAATCAGTCAGCGGTTTCTGACAGGTAAAATCCTGGCAGATATAAGCGGCCGCCTGGCCCTTCACAGGCAGCATCCACTCGACATAGGGCGCCAGCTTTACCACTTCGGCCGAATTGTCGGTCGGGTGAATGATAAAAACACTCTTCGGAGCATAACTCTCCTTCGCCACAGCCAGCATTTCTTCAAATGATGAGTCCCCCGGTGTCCCGGCGATAACGATTTCCCGGCTCGATTCGAGCAACCATGCAGCGCTCTGCAGCAGCTGTGTATAGCCTGCGGGGTATCTGGATACTATAGGCGAGAGGGCCATAAGCAGCCGGTCGGCCTGTTTCTGCCAGCGGGTATCGCCGGTCAGCAGGAAGATGCGTGCGTAGACTTCCAGCGCAACCGAGCTGGCGGCCGGGAACGCACCATCATAGGCATTCTTTGGACGCAGGACCAAGGGCTCGGCGTCGCTGCTGGTTTCATAGAGACCGCCGCTCTCATCGTCGATGAACAGCCGGGCCATCTCATCGGCCAGCTCAATCGCCTGCCGTAATCGTTGCGGCTCGAAGGTCGAGACGTAAAGATCGAGAAGGCCTCTGGCCAGAAAAGCATAATCTTCGGCAAAGGCGGGTATCGCCGCTTCGCCTTCACGGTAACGGCGTAACAGCCGACCTTCCTTGTTGCGCAGCTCTTTAAGAATAAAGTCTGCCGACAGGCTGGCTGTCGCTATGTAAGGCTCCTCGTCCAGGGCCCGACCGGCTCGCGCCAGGGCAGAGATCATCTGGCCGTTCCAGGCGGTGATGATCTTGTCGTCACGGTGCGGCCGAATCCGCTTTTCCCTGACCTCGAACAGCTTGCGGAGGGTTTTCTCCCACTGTTGTGGCGGGTTAACCCGGTCAGGTCCGGCTTCTTCGGGCCAAACAGCCAACGAGCCGGGGATATGCAGGATATTCAGGCCGGTGTCTTCGAAGCTTGCTTCTTCAGTAAAGTTGCCGTCTTTTTTCGTGCCGTAGGCCTTGTAGAACATGGCCGCGTCTTTTTTCCCGAGCACTTTAACGATCTCGTCTTCACTCCAGACATAGAATTTGCCTTCCACGCCCTCGGAGTCCGCATCCTCCGCAGAGTAGAAAGCGCCTTCGGGCGAGGTCATGTCGCGCAACAGGTAGGTAAAGATCTCACGGACCGTCCGGGCATACTCCTCCTTGCCGGTTGCCTGATAGGCTTCAGTATAGGCCAGTGCCAGCCCGGCCTGGTCGTAGAGCATTTTTTCAAAGTGCGGTGTGAGCCACTCCGCATCGGTGGAATAACGATGGAAGCCGAAGCCGACCTGGTCGTAGATGCCGCCGCGTCGCATGGCCTGAAGGGTCGCTTCAGATATCTTCAGCAAGGCTTTGTCGCCGGTCTGCCGATATCGTCGCAGCAGAAAAGTGAGGTTGTGCGGGCGTGGAAACTTGGGCGCAATGCCGAAGCCCCCATACTCCTTGTCGAAGCTCTTCTTCAGGTGCGTTTCGGCAACCGTGAAAACTTTTCCATCAATCATGTCGCTGTTGGACGATTGAGGCTTGGGCTGCAGGCTGCTAAGCACCCTCTCGCCCGATTTGCGCATCTGTTCCGGATCCTTCTGCCACCTGGCTGCGAGCTCAGGCAGCAGCTTCATCATGCCCATGCGTTGATAGCGATCATGCTTGGGGAGGAAGGTCCCGGCAAAGACCGGCACGCCTTCTGGCGTCATGATGATGGTCAGGGGCCAGCCGCCGCTGCCGGTCAGCCTCTGGCAGACCTGCATGTAGACCTGGTCGATATCCGGACGCTCTTCGCGGTCCACCTTGATGGCAATGAAATCCCGGTTAAGCAGCTCTGCGACTTCGACATCCTCAAAGCTCTCATGGGCCATGACATGACACCAGTGGCAGGTCGAATAGCCGATGGAAAGGAAGACCAGCTTCCCCTCTTTACGGGCTCGGTCAAAAGCTGCTTCGCTCCAGGGATACCAATCCACCGGGTTGTGCGCATGCTGCAGGAGGTAGGGGCTCTTTTCGCTGATCAGTCGGTTGGTGTATTCGGGGGCTTTCTCAGCGCTCTTGCCGTAAACGGAAGGGCCCGGCAGAAGCAGGCTCAAGATCAGTAGGATAACGGAACACCTGCGCCATGGTGTGAACATACTTGTCCCTTCTCTTTACCCGTTTGCCGGAATGGCAACTCAAGTATAACCTTGTTGGTCATATATCTCCAGTTTGTAGCCAATGCCTGGAAATGCTCTTGAACAGGGGGCGCTGACGGAGGTCAGTCTAAAGAAAGAGCTCTCGGAGGCAATTACTTTTTAAGTCAGGGGAAAAGTGGTCATAGAATAAGAATTGCATGTCTCACTGGACAACAATTCATATATGACAATCATCTGACCGTGTGCCACTGGCACACTGCTGTCACACCCTGCCCAACAGTATTCACCTTAACGTGCTGAGTGAATCTCGCTACGGCCTGAATAAAACGTCCATTTCTCACGGTTTACAAACACAGGTATCTTTTGGCACGAGGGTTGCTCAAGATCTTAAGTACCCAACAAGACACTTTGATCTTGTCCTGCATAAGTTTAAGAGTCGTCTGCCCGGAAAACATGAGGCCAGTATGAGAGAAAACATCCTAATCGCAGATGACGAAGAAAGCATCCGGTTTACCTTTACCTCCTTTTTGAGTGACGCAGGATATCGTCTTACAACGGCTGATTCCTTGCCTGATTGCATGAAGAAACTGCGGGCAGAATCTTTTGATTTGCTTTTTCTCGATATCGGGATTGGTCTTGATAACGGCATAGAAGCAATTCAGGAGATTAAAGAAATGCAGCCAAATTGTTCGGTTGTGATGATTACCGGTGCTCCCAGCGCCAAAACCATTACTCAAGCAAGAAAATACGGAGCTCTTGATTGTCTTGCCAAACCTGTCCGTCAGACAAGTCTTCTTTATATTGCTCGAAAAACACTGGCCAACAAAATCGCAGTAAACCAATAACACCTCAAACACAAGGAACTGAGAATATGTTTGCAAGCCGGGAGAAGAACGACACTAGTCGAAGAGGAACTGCATCCGAGAACAATATCAAGGCTTTTTTGGGTGAAGGCAGCAAGTTTGAAGGCAGCATGGTTTTCGATGAAAATATGCGCCTGGATGGATCCTTCCGCGGCGAAATTACTTCCAAAGATATTCTGATCGTCGGCGACTCCGCCAGGATTCAAGCCGAGGTGAAGGTGGGTTCCTTGATTATCAGCGGTTTTTTCCAGGGGAACATCAAGGCCATGACCAGCGTTGAACTCCGCGCTCCAGCTCAAGTCACCGGGGATATAGAAGCCCCGGCAGTATCAATCGAAGATGGAGTGGTTTTCAACGGAAGAATTAAAATGAGCGGGCGTGTTGAGACCTTGGCGAGAGAGAGAGTTGCGGCATAATATTGCCCCGGGCTCCTGTAGACTTTAAAGATCCCTGTACGGTTTCAACTTTCTTTTACCATCATGTACTGCCCCAGCCGGTGGCGGGTGAACTGAAGTGCGGTCCTGCCGCAGCGTTTGTTCTTTTTGTGAGACCACTTGATGGCGGCCCGTGACAGTTCATCGTTCCATTGCGGTTCGACCTTGTTTTCAACACATAGTCGCGCGATGGTTTTCTGTACAATCTCCAGATAGAGCTCCTGTTTGAAAACATAGAAGGAAACCCAGAGGCCGAAGCGGTCCGAAAGTGAGCCCTTCTCTTCGACCACCTCGCCGTGATGGATTTCGTTGTTGACCGTGGTGGCTCCTTCTCTCACATACTGGTCATCCAGGAAACAGGGACAAGCCATGTGGTTAATCACCGCTTCCGTTGTGGCGCCCGAGAGACAATAGTCGGCGCAGACGGGTCAGCTGCCCCTGGTCATTCTCGTCTTCCCGCAGCAGGTTCCGTACCCGGGACGCGGCAGAAATCTCCTTGTTGGTGGTATAGGCTTCAATGTTTTTCTCGATTTCCTTGAGCGGGTAAAGGTAATTGACCATCAACCCGCAGGACTCCTGCATACCCTTGGAGGAAATATCCCCGAGCCAGTTGATGCGTTCGATGCGGGCACCGTTGCCGAGATGAAAGCGGGCGACCGGGTCGATCGGGGCGCTGTCTTTCTCCCGGTATTCGTGCAGGTAGCGAGCACAAAGGGCGAGCAAGGTTTCTTTCAATATGTCGGCTACTTCCTGGTTCTCCCACCACTTCGGAGTGTTGAAGATGGTCTCTGCCTCGGCAGCAACATCAAGGAGTCTTGCGGCTTCGATAAGAGCCTGCCCGATGGGCCCACGCTCATCTCCGGCCAGGGCCGTTTCGAGGTAGGCTGTCAACCAGCGGCGAAAGCCCGGCAGGGGAGAGAGCGTCGAAAAGGTTTTCAGGTTAGGCAGCTGCTGACGCAGGTTGGTGACCACCTGCTTGATCAGAAAAGGCCCGAAGCTGATGCCCTGCAGGCCGAGTTGTGTGTTTGAGATCGAATAGAAGATGGCGGTGTCGGTCTCTTCAGCGATTATCTCCGGCGCATTTTCATCGAGCAATTCCTGTACGCTGGTCGCCAGCCCTTCCACCAGGGCGACCTCAATAAAGATCAGAGGCTCCTCAGCCATGCCTGGGTGGAAAAAAGCGTAGCAGCGCCGGTCGGATTCGAGTCGGTTGTGTAAATCGGTCCATGAGCTGATGGCGTGGACCGCTTCGTAGGCCATCAGCTTTTCCAGCAAAGCGGCCGGGCTCTGCCATGTAATACGTTCGATACTGAGGAAGCCGACATCAAACCAGGTGGCCAGAAGATGTTTCAGGTCGGCATCAAGGGTCGCCAACTTTGGCAGAGAGGCACGAAAGCCCAGTAAGTCGGCCCGCAAATCAACCAGGAATTTAATCCCTTCAGGAAGGGCGTTAAACTGGCGCAACAGCTGCTGCTGTGGTGAAACAAGGGTGGCGCGCATCCGACTGGCGGCGCTTTGAAAACTCTTGTCATCTGCGGTTTCCAGTAGCTGCCGGGCCGTGGTTTTAACCTGCTCGCGATCAACGCAAAAGTTATCAACCAGAGTTTCAAGAAAGTTCTTGCGCCCTGTCTCGCTCAAGGTCAGATAGAGTTCGCCGAGGATCGCGGCGCGCTGGCGCGCAGAGACCTCTCCACCCCTTCTCGCGAGGCACTCTTCCATGAGGGTCTTGACCCGTTCTGTGTCTGCCGGTGGCAGATTGGCGTCCAGTTTGGGCAGTCTCTTGAGATTGTCAGAGCCGAGGATGCCGCTCCAGGCCCGCAGGACATGGTCCCAGCCGAAGTAAAAACGAGAATTCATCAAGCACTCCGTAGTTTAGGCCATCCACCAGACGGCCAGGTTGATCAAGCCAATCAGGAAACCAAGGACGGCGCCGAACAGGTTGATATATTTAAATTGTTCCTTCATGATCCCCATCAACAAGTCTTCAACCTGAAGGATGTCGAGCTGGTTAACCTTCTCTTCAACCATGCGGGATATATTGAGGGTCTCGATCAGCGGCGGTACTTCCTTTTGCAGAACTTCCCCCACCTGCCTGTAGAGACCTTCTTCCAGTTCCTCAAGGACGTCGGTGGGCAGGCGCTCCGACAGGCGACCCAGGGGACACTGAAAGAGCCAGTCCTCTAGCTTGTCTTTGATTACTGCGTCGATAGCTGTGGCTGCTTCGGACGACCGGGCAAGCTTGAGTAGCTGGTCTCCAAGTTCATCCTGCATACGATTGACGCCCTCAGCGGGGAGATTCTGATCAAGCAGACTGCGAAATGAGCGATCCTTGATTCTCTGCAGGCCCTTTTCAGCAAAACCGAGCAGAACCTCTGCCGTTCGCCGGCTTTGTATGGCTTCAACCGACCGTTCACTCAGGAAGCGCCTGGCGCCGGCAACCTTCTCGTAGGGGGCTTTTTCCAGGAATCGACTCAGGGGCTTGTCGAGTATACCTTCCAGTCGCTCCCGCAACATGACGGCAACCTGCTGCTGGGTCTTGTCTTCCCTCAACCAGTGTGAAATCTCCTCGCCAGCCTTATCGAGAAATTCGGGGATGCGGTTGTAAATCTGGTCAAGGTTGACAAAGCCGCTCAACAGCCCGGCAAGGCCGCCCAGGGAATCAAGGAAAGCATCAATGCCCTGTCGAGCGCGCTCGACTAAACGCTGACGAAAGTCGGGATCGTAAAGAAGCCCGCCGAAGCGCTCCAGAAGTGGCGGCACTTCCCGTTCGACCTGTTGCAAAAGGACTTCAACCAGGTCACCAGGCAACAGGTCGCGCAGGGACCGGTCACTTTGCAGCAGTCGTTCGAGGCGCTCGTCAACAAAGCGTTCTACGTTGCTGGCCGTTTCCGGCGCATGTAAAATTGTGGTCAACCGTGTATCAAGATGGCTCTGGACCTCCTGGTAACGAGCGGGAGTAAGAAAACTCTCCAGGTCGCGCGCCAGGAGGGCGTCGCCTTTTTCGCGGATGAAGTTTCGCAGCTGAGTTTCGAAAGCGTCGCTATCGAGATAGCCGGTCACCGCCATGACCGCTTTTGCCCGCATTGTTGTCACCAGTTCACGAAACCGCCGCTGGTAATTGTCCGGCACCAGAGTTTCCAGCGGGCCGAGTTCGCGATCGAGAAACGATTTTAGCTTGTCGTTCACCGCGCCCTTCAGCTCGCGGTTGAAGGCCGGCTTCTCAAGCGCCTGTCGAACGTCGTCGGCGGTCAGCAGGTGTGAACCGACCATCTGACCCATACGTTGTGCGAGTTCGCCGCGCTTGGCAGGGATGATTCCGGGAGTCAGGGGCAGGCGCAGGCCAAACAGGCGCCAAGGGTGCAAGGGCCTGAAGAGCATGCGGATGGCAATGTAGTTGGTTACGTAACCGATCAATGCACCGAGTAGCGGTGGCATCAACCAGGGTAGCCAGGGCAGGGTTTCTAACATGACTTTCTCACAATCGACATGATCAGGAATCGCCCTTTACCAGAAGTTGGCTTTGAGCTAAGATTCCCCCAGTTTGAACCGTTCGACAGACTCTGGTAAGGATTCTCATGACTGATCATTTAATTCGCGTCCTGACTCTCGATGGTGCTATCCGCGTCAGCGTCGCTGCCACCACGGCGTTGGTTGAAGAAGTGCGCCTGCGCCAGCAATCCGATCCGACGGCGACGGTGGCAATCGGCCGCCTGGCAACAGCGGCCGCACTTATGGGCAGCCTGCTTAAAGGTGATCAGCGGATCGGTCTGACCATCGAAGGTAACGGGCCGCTGCAGAGGATTCAGGCTGAGGCCGATGCCCAAGGCCGGGTGCGGGCGACCGCCAAAGTACCGCGGGCGGAACTGCCGCCCCTTGATGGTCGCTTTGATGTTGCCGGAGCCGTTGGCCATGCCGGTTTCCTGCATGTCGTCAAGGACCTTGGTTTGAAAGAACCTTACAAAGGCACGGTGCAGCTGGTCAGCAGCGAAATTGCTGAAGACCTGGCCTACTATTTCACCACCTCGGAGCAGACGCCGTCAAGCGTTGCCCTTGGGGTTGAGTTGGGTTCACAGGCGGAAGTCGTCTCTGCAGGAGGATTCCTTCTGCAATTGATGCCCGAAGCTGATGACGCCTTGGCCGAGTGTCTATCCGAACGACTCGCCAAGATGCCGCCGACCACGACCATGCTTCGCCAGGGGCTTTCTCCCGAAGAGATCGCAGCTCGCCTCCTTGAGGGCTTTCCTTACCAAAACCTTGGTAACGCGGAGCTGAGCTTTGCCTGTAACTGCAGTCAGCGACAAACCCTCAACCTGCTGCGCACTCTCGGCGCCGAAGAGCTGGACCGGTTGATCGAGGAAGATGGCGGGGCTGCGGTGACTTGCGAATACTGCAAGGAAGTCTACACCGTAACCGGTGACGCCTTACAGGAGATCAGGGCAAGCCTTTAGAGTTCATCCAGCCGCAATTGCACCTTGTGCCTGGGAATGTTTTGCCATTCCCAACCCTCAGTATCAATTCCTTTGCGAAGAAAATATCTCTGCAGCAGCTCCTGCCGCTTGTTGACCAGGGTTTGTGGGTCAAAGCCGGTTTGAGTTTCACCGCCGATGGTGATTTTCCAGGCAAGTTGCGGTTTGCTTATCAGCCAGTCGGCGAGCACGTCAAGGCAGGCCATACCTTCCACTGTCGGCAGGGCCGCGCCGTTGCGGTATATGTTTTGCGAAACGTAACGCACCGTCCGGGCGTCACCCACAAAGCGCGTCTGGACCTCGGCACATGGCAGTTCTGAGGTTGCGATGGTCGGTATGTTTTTGACAGCATCTTCTTCAGGTCCGGTCGCCTGCTGTGCGGGTACACAGGCGCATAACAGCCCGGAAGAGATCAGAATCAGCAACCACTGCTGAAGATTCATGCCATTTTCCTCATTGGTTAGTAAACGCATCGCCCGCTTGTTTAAAGGCCGGGTGTTTTCTCAGCTCTTCAAGTAAAAGTGCGGCCAGCCAGCCTGTCAGAACCCCTGAAAAAACCGTAAACAGCAGAAACAAAGGAAAGATCTGCCAGATCGCAGCGTGCTGTACAACCAGTAGCCGGGCGGCGAGAATCTGACCCAGGGCATGGCCTGCAGCTCCGATTGCTGAGACCCCTATCGGACTCAGCCGTCGTCCTGCGACACGATACACGGTAATCATAGCAGATGTTGCTACGATGGCACCGGCCAAAGAGAGCCAGAAGCCGGGACTGAAGAGCCTGCCCAGCAAGAGCGAAGCGATGCCGACCCTGGCCAGGCTGACAGTCCATGCGGCGCGGCCGTCATAAAGATAGAGCGCAGCCAGGGTCATGACGTTGGCCAATCCGAGACGCAACCATGGAACCGGGCTCGGCAGCAGGGTTTCCAGAACATGCAAGGTCACCGCAACAGCAATGAACAGGGCCAGGAAGACCTGCCGGCGGTCGTGGGCCAGCCGCACAGCATCATCGACTGAGCAGGTCATAAGGCATCTCCTCACCGGCCGGGCTGTCGATCCGCACCAGGATGCGGTTTGGCACACAGGCCAGGAGATCACCCGTCTGTCTGGCGGTCCCCATGGCAATACAGATTTTCCTCGGGCAGGGTGACTCGGTGATGCGTACCCCCCGATCATCTATGACGAGCAGGGTCTGACCGAGCGGGCCATCAAGGGCAACCTTGCGTGGTTGATCAAGTGGCGCCGTAAAGCTGACTTGGTCACCTCTTGTAACCACCACACGGGTCCCTCCTGGTGAAATCGCCACCCTGACAATGCCTGCGAGCGATACGGTCAGCAGGATCAGGACAACCAGCCAGTCGCCGCCCTTCATGTAGTGCCAGGGCGCTTTCATGGTGCTGCCCGGTAGTTCGTCCAGCCGGGGCTGGTATGCAGGGTGCCATCAGCGGCGACAACCAGACCTTCCGCCTCAGGATATTCTGCCAACAGTTGCAGCCCTTCTTCCGGGCCGAGGACGAAAACCGCCGTAGCGAGGGCATCACCCAGAGCAACGCTGTCGGCAATCACGGTGACGCTTCGGCAAGCTCTGGCCGGAAAACCGTTCTGCGGGTCGAATATGTGATGGTAGCGTACATTGTCCAGTTCGAAAAAGCGCTCGTAATCGCCGGATGTCACCACGGCCCGGTCACGAACCTGGACCGTTTCGAGGACGGTATCTTTTTGTCGAGGGTGTTGGATGCCGATGCGCCAGGGACGCTGCGGCCGTTGTCCGAGCAGGTACATGTCACCGCCGGCATTGACGGCTGCGCTGGTGACGCCATGCTGTTTTAGAACGGCGATCGCCCGATCGACGGCATAGCCTTTGCCAATTCCGCCGAGATCAACCTGTAGTTGCGGTGCCTGCTTGGTGACCTGCCGACCATTCAGAACCAGTGCTCTCGGCCCGATGCCGATGAGGGCGGCAGAGACAGCCTGCTGATCGGGAACCGTCGGCGATTCTTTGTCGAAACTCCAGAGGGTTTTCAGCTCGCCGAGGGTCAGATCGAAGGCTCCGCCGCTGCGTTGTGCCACGTTCAGGCCAAGCGCGATGACCTCGGCCGTTTCGATGGCGACCTCATGCTTGCTGCCGGCTTGCGACAGGCGGGTCACGTCACTGTCCTGTCGGTGACTGCTGAGCAGCTTGTCAAGCCGTTCCATTTCGGCAAGGGCGGCGTTAACTGCGGCTTCCAGTTTGTCGCCATCCTGTCCCCCGGCCATGATTTCGACAACCGTACCCATCATCAGCCGACTGCGACGGATTTCCTTTTCCTCGGGCTCGAGCCGCCACCAGGATATTGCCAGTACGACCACGAGGAGGACGATAATCAGGGGCCGGTTCCAGGGCAAGTCTAGTCCTCGCAGATTTCGCCGATCAGATCATATTCGGAAGAATCGGTGATTTTGAGATCAACGATATCACCAACGTCGGCCTGGCCGGAGGTAATGTAGACTTGGCCGTCAACGTCCGGGGCCTGGCGAACGCTTCGGCCACGCAACAGGAGTTCGGTCTCTTCGCTGTAACCTTCCACCAGGACCGCCTCAATCCGCCCCTTAAGGGCGAGGTTCTTGTTAAAAGAAACCCGCGCTTGAGCTTTCATCAGCTTCTTGTAGCGAGCCTGTTTGGTCCGGGCGGGGACTTGACCGACAAGTTTTGCCGCAGAAGTCCCTTCCTCACGGGAATACTGGAAGACGCCGAGGCGTTCAAAGTGACCTTCTTCGACAAAGGCGAGGACCTTGCGGAACTGCTCATCGGTTTCACCGGGGAAACCGACGATCAGCGAAGTACGCAGGGTGATGTCCGGAATGCGCGTGCGGATGCGTTCGAGAAGCGTGCGGATGCCGGCGCCGTCGATGCGACGGTTCATTGCCGAGAGGATGTGATCGTCGATATGCTGGATCGGCAAATCGAGGTAATTGCAGATTTTCTTTTCTGCGGCAATCAGGTCGAGCAGTTCGTCGGTGATACCGTCGGGGTAGGCATAAAGCAGGCGCAGCCAGACCAGGCCGTCGATCTTGACCAGCTCATGCAGCAAAGTGGTCAATTCAGAGCCCTCGCCGCGCTCGGCCCCGAAAGCAGTGACATCCTGGGCAATCAGGTTGATCTCCTTGACGCCGCTCTCAACCAGGCGTTTGACTTCAGCGACCACGGACGGGATGGTACGTGAGCGCAAGGTGCCGCGGATACTGGGGATGACGCAGTAGGAGCAATGGTTGGCGCAACCCTCGGCGATCTTGACATACGCCGAGTAAAATGGCGATGAGGTGACCCGGGGCGTTGTGTGGTCGTAAAGGTAGTCGGGCAGGCCTATCTCCTGCTGCCGCTCGCCTTTAAGGTGGCTGTCGAGCAATTCCAGGATGCGTGGAGCATCGGCGGTACCCATGAAAAAATCGACTTCGGGCAGCTCTTTTGCCAGGTTATCCTGGTGCCTCTGCGGCAGACAGCCGCTGACAATCAACAGCTTGCATTGGCCGTTTTTCTTGTAGTCAGCGACTTCGAGAATCGTCTCAACTGATTCTTCCTGGGCGTCGCGGATAAAAGCGCAAGTGTTGACGACAATAATATCTGCTACGCTTTCGTCGGTGACAATGGTGAAGCGTTCCGCCGGCAGATGGCCGAGCATGACTTCGGCATCGACCAGATTTTTCGGACAGCCGAGGCTGACCAGGCTGACATTGTATTTATCCAAGGGGTTTCTCCGCAAGGCTGCACCGAGGGTTCCGGTGTGAAATGTTCTTCCGATATCCGGCGATTTATAACACAAACCCCTGTGGGATAAAAGCTTTCCTGCGGGGTGGTTGCGCTGCTGCTATCCGATGTGGCCGGCGATGATCAGGCTCAGGGTGACAGCCGCGACGATGACCCAGAGAATGATGCCTAACAGCAGTGGACGGAGACCAACTTGCCTGAGCACTGCCCTGGTTAATCCGGCACCGATCAGAAACAGGGTCATCACCAGTGCCTGTCTGGCAAGGGTATAGAGGCCGTCCCAGAGAGGGTCGAGAGCGGGCAGCCAGGAATTAATGAAGGCGGCAGCGATGAAGCCGATGATGAAAAGAGGGACGCCCGTTCGCTCTTTCGACTTCTGGATAAAACCGGCAACCAGTGTGCAGGGGGCAATCCAGAGCGCCCGGGTTAACTTGGCCGTCGTACCGACGGCCAACGCTGTGGCCCCGAAGACGGCAGAAGCTCCGACAACACTGCTGGTATCGTGGATGGCCAACGCGGCCCAGAGACCGAATTGGTGCTGATCGAGCGAGAAGAGCTGACCAAGGGGCGGGAAGACAATCAGGGCGACAGCGTTCAAGGCGAACACCGTTGCAAGGGAAACAGCTATCTCCTCATCTTTTGCTTTGATCACCGGCGCCATGGCAGCGATGGCGCTGCCACCACAGATTGCGGTTCCGAAGGTTATGAGTGTCCGGGTGTTCTCCGGAACTTTCATGACCTTGCCAATCACCTTTCCCAGGGCCATGGTCGCAGCGATGGTCACAAAGGTCAGCAGCAGCGAAGTTTTTCCGACCTCGATAACCTCGATAAAATTGACACCGAAACCGAGTCCGACAACCGAAAGTTTCAGCAGGAATTTGCTGCTTTTTGCCGTCAGTTCAGGAAGCGGGTTACCAAACAGAAAGCAGAAAGAGAACCCCGCGACCAGGGCTACAGGAGAAGAGACCACGGGGAGTCCCGTCAACAGGAACAAGCCGACAAATGCGATTCTGCTTGGATTTTGATTATGGACCAGGCTCATAAAGATTTTAGGGCTTACCCTATTTTTCCAGATAGCGCAGCAGTTCCATGGCGGCTTGATGGTCGGGAAATTTACGGACCATGTCGCCGGCGAGAATCCGGGCTTTTCAGGTTGGCCTGACTTGTCAACGGTCTGGCGAATAAGATCGCATCTGAACCTGAAAACCCAGGTCACAAATTCACAACAGCCATTGATGTACTGCGCAAAAATAACAGACTTTGGTTTGGTCGGCAAATCTTTCAAGGGTGTTGTTCACGTGATGCGAGCAAGGGAAAAATAGATGTAGAAATGGCCACCTGTTTCCAAGTGGCCATAGTTTTATCTGTGGTCCCGCCAAAACAAATACGGGGTCTCAGGCAGAGGCTCTGCGATCAGCGGAAGGAGGATAATCGTTGCATTTTTCTAAATCTCGAAGTTGATCCTTCCCGACAACAGTCCAGCCATCAGCCCTTTTGAATTTGACAACTCTGTCCAGTGAAAGAAAAACGTTAAAAGCTTTCTTGGCCATCAGGCAGACAGCGCCATCTTTCAATTCCACATTGACTCTGAACGGCATTGCAGTTGCTCCGTCAAATCAGCAGATTTCTATCCGTCACATAAATTAATACTCTTCAAGTCTACACCAGTGTGGAGCCAGGTCAATGGCGAGGCTTGCTTATAAGTTGTTCATGTTAATTTGGGACGGCTGATTCGCGCTGGTGCCGAGTTAAGCAAGGCGATGGTAGATTCGGGTGAGCATCAGTTCAGAGGCCAATATCGTAGAGACGACAACGATAAAAGGGAGAATACCACCGAACTCTACATGCTCGCCAAAAACCAGGTCGACTGTTTCGAGGATTACGAATTTCGACACGAACAATACCGCCCAGGTTGACAGGAACCGCTTAATCAGCGCACCTCTTCCGGGTTGGGTCTTAAAGCGATTGGCAATGCGCCGCTCAATTTCCGTTGTTAGTCTCATTAGAACCTGCAGTAAAAAAGCCGTGAACAACGAGATCGTAAAGGAGTCGATCACGACGAGGTGCCAATATTCCACAAATAAATTCAGCACCGTCAAGTCGACCAGCACGAGCAGCAGGTAGCGGATGAAAAGCCTTTGGCGGTTTGTGATTTCGATGGTACCGGAAGTCTTTGGTTCCGCCGCTGCCATGTTTTACTCCCTTGGCCGGTATTAAGTCTCGTTGCCGCTGAAGACTCGAAATGGCTGTGTCCGGGATTATTGCAATAACCGGAGGCATCTAAGAGTTAATAACATTCGAACTTAGGAGCTTGTTGCTCCGACGAGTTCGGCCTCACTCGTTCTGTGTCTTGATGCGTTTGATATATGATTGATTGCTGCTGGTCCTCATTGAGAGTTTTTGAGCGGACTTGTAATGAACTTCATCGAGCAGCATCAGATGATCTTTACGAACTTTAAAAAGAGAGAGGACTGCATCTGCTCCGTCTGATTTAGCGTTCATATAGTTGATGACTACGAATGTGTTCTCATCAAGTCGAACGATATTATCCCTTTCATCAACCTCAGCAGCGGCAATCCCAACCAAAACTAAAAGAGAAAACGTAACAGTCAAAACAGCGCTTTTAAACATGGCAGTATCCTCCTGAGAAGAGTTAAAAACTGAAGATATACGGTCGATAGTATCGGCTAGGCGGCTTGGTGTAACCACTTGTCTGTCTGGTTGCCCGAAGACAGGGACAAGTAAGCCTCCGCTGATTATACCCGGCCGACAGTTGAGGTCAAAGGGGGGAGGGTCTTCCAGTTCGTGGCCTTATAGTAGCAAAAGGCAAAAAACACACCTAAGCGACACCAACCAGAGCCGTAGAGGACCTCAAGGGCCTCGTCACCTACGGGGGAAGCGTAGCCACTTAAAGTCTTTAGATAACTAATTTTTACCACCCGAACGCCCCGAACAAGACATGCCAAGCGCCGCGCCAAGCTTTCTTTTGCTTCGTTTTCTTTGTCGCTACAAAGAAAATGAAGTTGCCGTCGGGCAACCCCGACGGTTTTGGTTTTGTTCTGGGAGCCTCAGAGTGCAAAAAAAACTAAGGTGCAACAGATTGTTAGTTTGTTGCTCTTTAAGTTTTTAAAAGGCCAAAGAAGAACCGGCGGGTCGCGTCCCGCCAGACGCCATCCTTTTTGTCCAGGCGGCCACAAAAAGGATGCAAAAAAGGCCTTGCTCCTGGCGGAGGGCATCTCCTTTGCCAGCTTCCATAGCCTTTAAGGCATGGTAGGGATAAAGAATCCGGCCCTGTGCTATCGGGCCTTCCAGCGGATGACCATTTGCAGCTAAAGGCGTAACAGACTAAAAGCAACAGCAACCAGAGTCGTAGAGGTCCTCAAGGGCCTCGGGGCTAACGGGGGATGCGTAGATAGCTAAAAGACTCAGACAACTTTACTTGCCACCAGAAACACCTCGAACAAGACATGCCCAGCGCAGCGACAATGTACAGGTCAAGGACATAGTTACCTATGTCTATAAACCGTACACAAGCTTTCTTTTGCTTCGTTTTCTTTGTCGCTACAAAGAAAATGAAGTTGCCGTCGGGCAACCCCGACGGTTTTTCTTTTATCACTGGATTGCAAAGCCCAATAAGAAACAAACCCCGCATGCAAGCCGATGCGGGGTTTGTCAACAATCTAGGGGACACACAAATTGTGTGTCCCTATAGTTTTAAGGAATCTGGATATCGTCACCCTCTTTAAACGGACTGTTATCTCAATAACCTCTCAACAATTGCGGCGGTTGTCACCGTGATCTTTCTGCAATTGGCCTGATGCTCTTCGCTCATCCATGAATAGTTTTTGGAAAGGCCGCGGCAGCAGGTGGTTTGAAAAGTTTCCTTGAAAGCGGCCATCAGGTCGGCGGAGCGATCGGCGCGCCAGTTCAGGCCGAGAGCCATGACGCCGCCGGTGATGGCACCGCAGAGACAACCGCTCTTGCCGATACCGCAACTGAAACCGGCGGTTGCCGCCAGTAGTTCCTGGTTGCTGCTGCCGCCGGTAGCCTGCAGCACCGACCGGGTGCAACTGTGCCCCATATCAAACAGTTCACCTGCTGTTTTTTCTGCATTCATCATTCCTTGATCCCCATTTTGCGCAAGAGAGTGATCATAGGACACCAGTTGGAGAATGCACTTTGGAACAGGTTCAGTCCGACGAAAGCGGTGAAGAAAAGCCAGTAGGGGGAATGGACCTGAGAGAGGCCGACGCTGAGCATGATGAAAAATCCGGCAACAAGACGCAGATAACGATTGATGGTCATGGTTCATACTCCTTAAAAGGTTTGTGCAGATGCTGGTCAGAAGCTGTAGCGAATACCGGCATAGAGGTTATTGTTGTTGGTGAACTGGCCGAAAAACGTGTGATCATCCTCTCCCCAGAAGAGATTGGCTCCCGCCGTAAGTTGCCAGTCGTCAGTCAGCTTGTATTCTGCAACGGGGCGCAGGTAACCATCCTGATCACTCGGCGACCAGTAGCTGAAAGCCGACAACAGCAGGTTCTGGTTGAGCAGCTGCCAGGTCAGGCGCGCGGTCACGACATGACGAAACTCGTCACGGGCGGTAGCGGTCGATGCCAGGCTGTCACGATAGCGATCATGGTGCCGCATCGCTTCAAGATAATACTGGAAACCTGCAGTGACGTTACGGACAACTTCCTGTTCGTAACCGGCCAGAAAGCGACCCTCGCTGTTCGGAACCAGCGGGTCACGTCCGTTGTTGTCGTCACGGGAATCGTAATAACCGGCCTCGAGGGAAAAGATCCCCTCGCCGAGGTTACCGCGCAAGCTGGCGCCTAACACCCGCAGCTGCGGAAAGGTCGCCTTGTTCGCTTGAGGGTCAAAGCCGACCGGACTTTTCCAATAGCCGTCGTAACCGTAGAGAGCGACTTCATAACCGGACAGGTTGCGCGAGAGCCGCAGCGACCACTCATCATCGCTGAACCAGTCGTCGGGACGGTCAGCTTTGACCACAGCATCTTTACCGGCCAATCTGTTTAAGGATGGGTTCCAGTAGGAAATGCGTTCACCGCTGATGAAACGATCGGCATCAAAGCGTGGCGTGTAAACCAGGTCGATATTGGCCCACTGTGGAAAAAAGCTGAGCAACACGGCATCGGATGGCGCCTTGAGATAATCGATATCACGGCCGCTGAAGAAGGCCTGCCAGTCCTTGGGAAAGAGATCGTTGATAAAGAGCAGGTCGCCGGTTCCCCAGGTCAGGATCTGACGACCCAGCTTGACGTCTGCAATGTCATGCGGCGAGAAAAGCAGGTTGGCTTCCCGCAGGTCAAGCCAACCGGTGCCTTCTTCCAGGTCAAGATCATCCTGGTCGACAACATCATCGTAGTAGAGGTCGGTTTTTATTTGCAGGGTGGCCCAGTCACCCATGCGACTGAGCTCCAACTGCAGGCGCGCTTCGGCGAGGCTATTCTGATCCTCGTAGGCATCACTCTGCAGACGTTGACCGTAACGGATATCGAGAAACCCGTGCAGATCCGCCTGCAACGCTGACAGGTCGAGGGCTGCCGCCGGCGCAACCAGCGTCAGGCTGAGCAGCAAACCGATGAGGAACTGTCTGGCCTGCATCAACACAGCCTTACCTGACCACTTCCCGCGGCGGCCGCCGCAGAAAACGCTCAGTGAACACCTGCTCCTTAAGGCCAATATCGTATTCGACCTTACGGAACTCGTTGCGCGTTGTGCTACCGCTCTTGAGGTCACGCGCCTCGGCAATCATGACCGTCGGAGAACCCTGGACCGTGTCAATCTCAAGCGCTTCCACTTCGCGATAACGTTCTCCGGAAGCATCGTAATATTCGGCCCGCAGCGGCAGGAAGGTCTGCCGATCAATCCAGGTCTGGTACCAGGCGAACTCCACCGAGCCTGGTTTTTTAGGGACATTCTTGATCAGGTAGTGCTGGTCGGTCGCCTCGATCAGCTCATGACTGTCTTCATGCAAGCTACGACCGGAGACATCCTCGTAGAAAAAATCGGAACCGACGAAGCTGGTGCGCTTGTCGCCAGGGGCAATGCGCTTTTTCAGATTGAGCGCGGGCAGCCAGAGCCAGCGATCATCGTCACCACCGAGATTTTTCCAGACCAGGTAAGCCATTTTGCGCACATCGGCCGGTTCCGTGAAATAAACATAGAACTTCTGGTTCCCGTCCCCGGTATTCATGCGGAGGATAGTGAATGCCCTCTGACGAGCACCCCCACGGGAATCCTTGATCGTCATCTGCACGGTGGCGCGACCATCCTTGCCCACGTAGTAGGCCGCCTGGTTGGCTTTTTCGACGATCTCATCGGCGGTCAGCTCTGCTGCCGACAAATTTATCGCTGTCAGGATCGTAATGGTCAGAACCAGCCAGAAAATTCTCATATGTTGCATAGTCTTTCCTTTCGTTCTCGGTTCCAGGACACATACAATTGCAAAAGCGTAACTTAAAAACCGTGTTTTGACTTTACCCGTTTTCCCCGGCTTTTTATTCGTCTTGCTTTAGAATTTTGTCCCTAACAACAATGTCTCTATGCGCATTTATCTCTAATTTTGCGCCTTTGCGTTACGCTTTTCCGTGTCTGTTTCATCGCCGCCAGCATCCGCGGAGTCAACAGCAAAGGCGACTTTTTCAAACATCGAGAGCAACGCCGGCAGGATGAAGAGCGTTGCCAGCCATGACACCGCCATGATGGTTGCCAGGAAAAAGCCGACCGTTCGATACGGAACCAACGGCGCCAGCAATAACGGCGTAAAACCGACGGCAATCACGATGGCGTTACGGCTGATAGCCGAAGCCGGCTCTTTGAACATCTGCACGCACGCGGCCTGCCAGCTACCCAGCTCGCGCTGCAGGTCACGGGTTCGCTCAAGAAAGTGAATCGCAAAATCGACGCTCAGGCCGAGGGTCAACGCGGAAAGCACGGCCACCGGCATGTCGTAATCCTTGCCGACCAGGCCGATGATGCCGTAGATCAAGGTGATGGTCACCGTCAGCGGGATCATCGCCAGAACACCGAAAAAGGCGGATCTGAAAAGTAAGGTCATCATGATCAGGACGACCACGAAGCTGCCGGCCAAAGAACCCATCATGCCGCGGACCATCTTGTCCTGCCAGACCACGTTCAGATAGGTCAACCCGGCCCATTCTGCGTTTAACGCTGTCGGCGCCGGGTGGTCGCCAGATATTCATCAACAATCGCGACCACTTTTTCCATGTCCTGGTTATCACCGCGGGTCAGCTGTACCCAGAGGTTGGCTTCCTGGTAATCCCGCGTCACCATGTGAAAGAGGCTGTCCTTCTTCTTCATCCCCTCCAGCTGTACATAAACCTGTCCAACTCCAGCGGCCGTGATCGGAACACTGAACTGCTCCTGATTGCGTTGAGCGTATGCTGTCGTCTCAGCATCACCCAGGCCAGCCGGAGGAAGGAGATAATTGAGCTCGTAGTTTGCCTTGCTCAAAGCATCAACCACCGAGGTGCTCTTGCCAACCACCGGGGACTCTTTTAACGCTTTCTGCAAACCTTGCAGGTAGTTCAACATGGCCGGTTGTTTGAAAAGCGGCGCCGTCATCTCCGCTTCCATTTCGTAGACAAAATCAGTGAATGATCGACTCGTATAGTAATCGCAGGTCTCCAGTGCGGCGCTGATCAGTGCTTCTCCTGTGAGTTCATGTTGACCCTCCAGTGCGGTGAGCAATGTCATCCGGTCTTCGCCGCGGACGTCTTGCCTCGCGCTAACTTCGGCATAAAAGTGCCCCCAGTTCAAGCCCTCTGCCGGCAGATAATTGATGGCATCGGCAAGTTCGTACCACGATGAGAGGATGTCCTGGTCGAGCTCTTCGGCAACCTTGACCAGCTCGACGAAAGCCTTGTGTGCGTCAGCGGCAGAAACGGTTCCATAGCGGGCCTGTATCTCCTTCACTGCGATCAGAAAGCGTTTCGTCGCGTTAGGGAAAACCGTTGTGAAACGCGCCTCGGTCTCAGTCTCAAGGATAATGGCCTTTTCGACACAGTTGCACTGGCCGGGCCGGGTTGCCGAAAGGGTCAGATAAGCTGTGTAGGTGCCGCCAAAGTGCCGATTAAGGGTGTCATCCGCGACGCGGATTTCATGATCGGGCATGAACCACTTGACCGGATTGTCATTGACCTTGATGGTGCTGATGCCGTAAAGAGCAACCGCCATCAGGAGGCTGACAACAAGCAGAATCGGCTTGCTGCGTAAAGTGCTGAAGCGACCAACGCCGCTCAAAAAACGGCCCAGAGGCCCGGCGGCCATCTTGTCGTCTCGATCACCGGTAGTCAGGGAATCGAGACTTTTCTGTGGGACCATCACCATGACGTATGCCGGGATCAGCATCATGCTCATCAGCCACGCCACGGCCACGCCGAAGGCAATATGCAGGCCGAACACCTGGACCGGCGGGATCGGTGTCGTGGCCAGGGAGGCAAATCCGGCCATGGTGGTCAGGGTGGTATAGAGCATCGGCCGGAACAGGTGGCCGATGACGCTCTTCAGGGTTTTGGCCTTGTCCTGGTAGCGGTGATAGCTGTCGTAGAACTCACTGAGAATATGTACCGAGTCAGCCACGGCAATCGGCATCAGGAAAATGGCGATCATCGAGCTCATAATGTGGACATCAAAACCGAGACCGATCAACAGACCCATGGTGCAGACGACGCTGACAATAGCAACTGCCATCGGCGCAATGATCAGGCTGATCTTACGAAAAAACAGCAACAGGAGAAGAAAGATGGCCAGTCCGGCCATCGGCGCCGACGTTGCCATCTGCACCAGCATCTCAACACCAAAGGTGTCTTCGGCGACCGGCAGGCCGGTGATATGAACCTGGTCTTCATCGGGCCAGTCACTGGTCAGGGTGCGCACCAGGTTGGCCACGTTGTAGCTGAAGGTCTTGTCCTTGATCGGGATATACAGGCAGATCGCCTTTTCATCTTCCGCGACCAAGGTTCCGGCATAGAGCGGATTGTCCATGGCATCCTTGCGGATAGTCATGGCTTCGGCGCGGCTCTTTGGCGGCGCCTCCATAAGGTACTCCAGTTTGAGCGAACCGAACCGGGCCTGCTTGAGGTTATCGACCACACTTGGTGCAATCAATTCCTGGCCGATAATAACGCTCTGGCCCTGTTCGTCAAACAAGCGATTGGGATCAAGGCTGAAAGCCCGGTTGAGGAGTCTCTGCCAGAATCCGGTTGCCCGCATGTCGACCACTCTTGGTTTCCGGCCACTCTCTTCGATGCGATCAGCACGGGGCAGGATTTCCGGCAGACCTTCCTCGTTACGATGCAGGTGCAGCAGCTGGTCAGTCAGGCGGTCGATACGACCAAGGGTTTCAATATTGAAAATACCGTCGCCATGATTTTCGTTGACAATGCCGACGATCACAAAATCGTAAAGCGCATACTTCTCCTTGACCTCGTGATGGAAGACCCGGACGTGTTCATTCTTGCCCAGCATGTTTTCCGGGTCATTGTCGAACTTGACCTTGGGGAACTGGAGAGCAAAAAGACCCGTTGCCAGCAAGGTCAAAAGAATAACCAGCCAGGGGCGACGCAGACTGAAATCAGTTAAAAAGGAGTTTTTCATGATATTGACCACCTAATTTATATTCAAATAAATATATATATTGTTTTTGCGCTCAAGTCAACCGCTACCTCGAAAATAAAGATAGCATAAATTTGCTTTTTTTAATTTTCGTGGGATATATGACAGTTAGTGCTTTCGTAAAGTTGCACAAAGAGTGGAGAAAACATGAACCTGTCTATAAAAACTTTGAAATAAAACACGGTTTGTTTTAAGATGTTGCACCAAACTTTATTGATTCTGATTTAATAACCCATAAAGGAGTGGCTATCATGAAACGTTTGACCCTGTTGGCAATGGCTTTATGTCTCACCCTGGCTATCGGTGTCGGCCCCGGTTTCGCCGCCGAAAAGAAGAAAGATCCTCTGGCGAACTGGAAGACAAAATTTGATTATTCCAAAGCTGAATACACCTACGTTTTGTCTAACATTTCCCATCCGGTTATTGAGGGAGTTGCTGTCGGCTACAACATTCGTGATGCCGTTTGGGAAAAGTCAAATGGTCGCATTTACGTCGATTATCGTCCACTGGCGCAACTTGGCGGCGAGAAAGATGTTATCAACAAG
>CAZXBD010000265.1:0-2005 GCA_964638305.1 uncultured Geobacteraceae bacterium
CGGACCTCTAACGGGCGTCTCCGGTGCCGGTTCGACCTGTTCACCATTAGTCAGCTTGCTTCGCAATCGTTGGCAGGACTCCTCTTCAGTGAATCACATTACCGCTGCCGCTTAGGCGGCCGCTCGCTCCGGATCATAAACCGTATCGTATCTCATCATCGCCCAAGCCAGCTGTTATTCAAGTTTAAAGGCATCATCATTCCAGGGCAGCAATAAGTCCTCCAAAAAGAAGGCCGAAAGCTCGGATCTACCGGAAAGGCCAGATTTTCTGTATAGCGCACGCGCCTGTTCGCGAATTGTGCGCTCGCTGGTCTGGCGTACTTGAGCGATTTCTTTGTGGCTAAGACCCTTGAGGATTAAAAGTCCGACCTCAGCTTCAGCTTTGGTGAGATGCCAGGCCCCAAATTGCTTATGGATTGCTGCTCCAAGACCTTGGATAAGCTCAAGATTTTCTCTACGCCATTGCTCGTTTTCAATCAGTGCCTGGGCTAGGTCCGTCTGAGTCCGATGGAGCTGAAGCCAAAGCAGTGCAGTGCCGCTCGCTGCAACTAACATGACGAATAGCTCAATAGCCATGTGACCAAAATTGACACTCTCACTATAGTCGGCAATCAGGTCCCATCCGATCAGGAGCGCAATGATTGCAAAGAGCAAAATGGCAAGCTTTGTGTACCTGTAGTCCTGTACGTCATCAGACATATGGGGCTTTTCTCCGGCGATAAAACTCGATATAGGGCATGTGACGTATGGTATCAGAACAAAATTCAGGCCATTTTGTACCTGCACAACAACCTGAGCCTTAGATAGCCGTATGAAAAACAGTAATAGCATGACAAGAGTGTGGGACCCGATTGTCCGATTAGGACATTGGTCACTGGTCGTTGCGTTCTTCACAGCCTATTTCACAGAAGATGACTTCCTGACGCAACATGTCTATGCCGGGTATGTCGCTGGCGCCATTGTCTGCGTACGGCTGCTGTGGGGGTTTGTGGGAACCAAACATGCCAGATTCAGCGACTTTGTCTGCTCTCCCGTCGTTACAATGTGCTATATCCGCGATATTTTGACCAACCGAGCAAAGCGCTTTATTGGTCACAATCCTGCCGGGGGCGCAATGATCGTCGCTCTCCTGGTGGGCGTTGCCGGGGCGGCAACTTCCGGGCTTATGCTATATGCCATTGAGGAGGGAAAGGGGCCGATCTCAGGCTGGGTAGCAGAGACTTCAGCTTCCGCTGGAGTACCCATCCTGGTCGCGAAAGCCTACGCAGATGACGATGATGAAAAGCGTCATGGTAAGAATGAGGGGGATAATGAGGCCAGGGAGGAATTCTGGGAAGAAACTCACGAAATCTTTGCAAACCTGACGCTGTTGCTGGTCGGGCTCCATGTTGCCGGGGTGCTTTTCTCCAGCTACGCACATGGGGAAAACCTGATCAAGTCGATGTTTACCGGCTGGAAACGTAGCGAATTGTAATAGTGGTTTGACAATCCCGCCCCTCAGGCTGCGCCAGAATATCGGAGGTAAGAATGCCTCTCCGTGACACCCCATTATGAGGTGAAAGGGGTGGCAGCCGGAATGGTGCGAAGAAAATGAATCGATGGATGAAGAACAATGGCTTGAATATCACGACTTACCTAAACTGTGGCCGTATTTGATCAATGGAGGATCATGGGATGAAGGTAAATGTGTTGCTCATCAGTTTAAGTGCTGTTTTAGGATCTGCAATATGGGAGCCAGCAGCTGCCCAGGACCAGGATCGGAATCGCGAAAGAATGCGGTCTATGGAAACCGAAGAGGAGCGCGAAGCATACCGCGCACAGCACCATGCAGAGATGCAACAGCGAGCCGGAGATCGGGGCGTTGAGATACCCGAGGATATCCCCGGCCAGGGGAAAGGAAAAGGTAAAGGGTATGGCCAGGGTTATGGCGCTCCCGGCCAGGGCAAGGGTCAAGGTGGCGGAAAAGGACGCTGAATTGCGCAGCATTATGGTCAATATCACCGAC